>JBBIPT010000168.1:0-8621 GCA_037442705.1 Anaeromyxobacter sp. | reverse complement strand
TCGGCCGCCCGCCCCGCCGCCTCGGGCCGGACGTTCTCCGGGAGCTTCGGGTAGAGGGAGGCGATGCTCGCGAGGCCGTCGCGGACCCGGCCGAGCTCGAGGTCCACGAGGGCGAGGAGGTACTTCGCGTCGAGCGATCTCGGGTAGAGCGGGTGCTCGGTGAGGAGCGTCGCGAGGGCAGCGGCCGATCGGTCGGGCCGCCCGGCGTGCCGCCAGAGCGAGGCGGCCTCGTGGAGCGCGTCCGCCGCGGCGGGAGCCTCCCGCCAGCGGACGGCGAAGGCCTCGAGCCGGGGAGCTCGCTCCTCCGGCGGCAGGAGGGCGTTCGAGGAGCGGAGGGCGTCGAGCTCCCGGCGGGCGAGCTCGCCGGCGGCCGTCTGCGGCATCTCCCGGCCGTCCACCACGACGACCCGCTTCGGGCAGCCGGCGAGCGCGGCGGCGAGCGCGAGGAGGGCGAGGGACTTCGACGCGTGAGGGCGCATGGCTCCCGTCCGGATCTACTTCGGAAACGCCCGGGCGGGAAGGACGTTCCCGGGGCCGTCACGAGACCCCCAGGGGCGAACGGATTCCTTCCTGGCCGGATCGAGACGATCGGGCGCGCCCCTCATGGCAGTGCCCGCTTGCGTCGATCCGGACCGTTCCTGGTTCCCCCGAGCCTGTCGAGGGGTCACCACGAACGGCCTTGCACGCAGCCGTTCGCCCTGAGCCTGTCGAAGGGCGAACGCCGAGGCTCGGCGCGAGTGATCGCGCCCCTCAGCTGCCCTTCTCGCGCACGAGGTCGGCGACCTTCTCCCAGAAGCTCTTCGCCCGGGGGTGCGAGTCCTCGCCGGAGAGCTCCGCGAACCGCTCGAGGAGCGCCCGCTGCTCCTTCCCGAGGTGCGTCGGCGTCTCCACCGCGACCCGGACGTGCTGGTCTCCGCGCCCCCCGCCGGAGAGGGCCGGGATCCCCTTCCCCTTCATCCGGAAGACCTTCCCGGTCTGCGTGCCCGCGGGGATCTTCATCTTCACGGGGCCGTCGAGGGTGGGGACCTCGATCGTCGCACCGAGCGCGGCCTGGGTGAAGGAGATCGGCATCTCGCAGAGGACCTCGGTGTCCTCCCGGCGGAACACGGCGTGCTCCCGCACCTGGACGACGACGTAGAGATCGCCCGGGTGGCCGCCCGGCGCCGGCGAGGGCTCCCCCTCGCCGGAGAGCTTGAGCCGCGTCCCCGTGTCGACGCCCGGGGGGATCCGCACCTCCACCGTGGCCTGCTCCCGGGAGGCGCCCGCGCCGTTGCAGTCGGGGCAGCGGTCCACGATGACGTGCCCCTGCCCCTGGCAGTGGTGGCAGGTCCGCGCGATGGAGAAGAAGCCCTGGGTGAGCCGGAGCTCGCCCGAGCCGCCGCAGGTCGGGCAGGCGCGGGGCCCCGAGCCCGGCTTCGCGCCGGAGCCCTTGCAGGTCGCGCAGGCCTTCGGCCGCGGGATCGTGATCCGGGAGGTCGTCCCGAAGGCCGCCTCCTCGAACGAGATCTCGAGGTGGTAGCGGAGGTCCGAGCCGCGGTTCCTCGGCCGGCCCCGCCTCGGCCCGCCGAACATCTCCCCGAAGATGTCGCCGAAGATGTCGTTGATCGACGACCCGCCGAAGGGGAAGCCCTCGAACCCCTGACCGTTCTGGTGGCCGAACCGGTCGTAGCGGGCGCGCTTCTCCGGGTCGGAGAGGACGGCGTAGGCCTCGCTCGCCTCCTTGAAGCGGTCCTCGGCCTGCTTGTCGCCCGGGTTCTTGTCCGGGTGGAACTTCAGCGCGAGCTTGCGGTAGGCGCTCTTCAGCGCCTGCTCGTCGGCGGAGCGGTCCACGCCGAGCACGTCGTAGTAGTCGCGTTTTTCCACGTGGTTACGGGCCCTTCCGCGTGCGCGCCGGCGCGGCCGAGCGCAATATAACGCACGGATTCCCCCTGGCAATCCGGCACGGTGCGCGTTGGACAAGACCCGACCGCCCGTGGTCCTGTTCCCGCGCATGGCGCACGACCTGCGGCGAAGCGGGGTGGCGTGGGTGGTGGCGAGCACGCTGCTCGTCGCCAGCGCCGTCGCGTACCTGCCGTCGCTCGACGGCGAGTTCCAGTTCGACGACGAGCAGCGCATCGAGCGGAACGTCGAGATCAAGGACATCGAGCGCTTCGGAGCCCCCGGCGCGTGGGCCCTCCCCGGCCGGCCGCTGACGAACTTCACGCTCGCGCTCAACTACCTCGCCGGCCGTCTCGACCCGTTCGGCTACCACGTCGCGAACCTCGTCATTCACCTCGCCGCCGCAGCGCTCGTGTTTCTCCTCTCGCGCCGTGCGCTCCGCACCGCCGGCGCACCGTCGCCGGAGGCCTCGGCAGGCCTCGTCGCAGGGGTGTTCGCGCTTCACCCGATCCAGACGGAGAGCGTCAGCTACGTCATCCAGCGCGCGGAGTCGCTCGCCTCGCTCCTGTTCCTCGCGGCGCTGCTCCTCCTGCTCCAGGCGGAGCGGATGGCCGAGCGGTGGCGGGCGGGCGCCGCGTACGGTGGCGCCGTCCTGGCGGCGCTCGGGGCGCTCGCCGCGAAGCCGGTCGCCGCGACGTTGCCGGCGGCGTACCTGCTCTACGCGTGGGCCTTCCCCGCGGAAGGCGCCCGGGTTCACCGCCGCGTCGCGATGGCGGTGCCCCTGCTCGGGCTCTCTGCGTTCGCCGCCTGGCAAGGGCTCGCGGCGACTGAGGGCAGCACCGACGCGGGGCTCGCCGTCCCGGGACTCGGGCTCGGCGCCTACCTCCTCACGCAGAGCCGGGTCGTTTTCCGGTACCTCGCGCTGATCGCGTGGCCCGCCGGCCAGACGGTCGATCCCGACGTGGCGGTGAGCCGCTCGATCGCCGAGCCCGCGACGATGGCTGCCGTCGCGACGCTCCTCGCGTTCACGGCGGGTTCGCTCGTGCTGCTCCGGCGAGGACCCGCGCTCGGCCGATGGACGCCCGCCGCCCGCCTCGCGGCGTTCGGGTTCCTCTGGTTCCTCCTCGTCCTCGCCCCGAGCTCGCTCGTCCCGCTCGCCGACGTGATGGCCGAGCACCGTGTGTACCTCGCGTGCTGGGGCCCGCTCCTCGCGGCCGTCGCCGCCCTCTCGACGGCTGGCGCCGTCCTGGGCGCCCCGCTGGCGGCGAGGGCGCTCATCGCGGCGGCCCTCCTGGCGGCCCTGACGGCCGCGACCTGGGCGCGGAACGAGGTGTGGAGCACGCGCGTGGCGCTCTGGACGGACGCCGTCGAGAAGTCGCCGGCCAAGGCTCGCCCTCATGCGGCGCTCGGCTGGTCGTACGCGCTGAGGGGAGACCACCGCAGCGCCGTCTCCGAGTATCGGCGTGCGCTGGCGCTCGGCCCCGTCCCGCGTGAGGAGGCCGAGATCCTTCGCAACATGGGATCGTCGCTCGCCCAGCTCGGGCTGCACGGGGAGGCCGCCATGGCCCTCGCCGCGGCGGCGCGCCACCCGGACCTGGAGGCGGACGCCCGGGCACTCCGCGCCATGTCACTCGCGGAGCTCGGGCTCTACTCCGCGGCACACGAGGAGGTCGTGCGTGCGCTCCGCCTCGCCCCGAACCACGGCGCCGCGCGCAACACCCTCGGGCAGGTCTACCTCGGGCAGGGCGATCCCGCGGCGGCGCTCCAGCAGTTCCGCATCGCGGTGAGCCTCAACCCCGACGTTCCGGTGCGCCGGTGGAACCTCGCCCTCACGCTCGAGCGGCTCGGCCGGGTGGCGGAGAGCTGCGTCGCGTGGCGGGAGTACGTCCAGCGGGAGAGCGTCCCGGCGGGCAGGGCCTCCGCCCTCTCGCGGATGCGAGCCCTCGGGTGCGACTCCCGCTGAGGGCTACCCGCCCTTCTCCTCGCCGCCCTGCTGCGCGTAGATCGCGTCGGCGATCCGGTAGGCGCTCCCCTCGAGCCGCTCCTTCGCCTCCTGGATGGGGGCGACCTCCGCCTTCGCGAGGACGGCCTTCAGCGCCTCGAGGTCCGCCCGGATCTCGGCGAGGTCCTCGGGCTTCAGCACGCTCGCGTACTCCTCGAGGCTCTTCTCGGTCGTGTAGATGAGCCCCTCGGCGTTGTTCCGGAGGTCGGCGAGCTCCTTCTTCGCGGCGTCGCCCGCCTTGTTCGACTCGGCGTCCTGGATCATCCGCTGGATCTCCGCCTCGCTCAGCCCCGAGGAGGAGGTGATCCGGATCTGCTGCACCTTGCCGGTGCCGAGGTCCTTCGCGGAGACGTGGACGATCCCGTTCGCGTCGATGTCGAAGGTGACCTCGATCTGCGGCACGCCGCGCGGCGCGGGCGGGATCCCGACGAGCTCGAAGCGGCCGAGCGTCTTGTTGTCGCCCGCCATCCCGCGCTCGCCCTGGAGCACGTGCACGGAGACGAGGGGCTGGTTGTCCACGGCCGTCGAGAAGACCTGGGACTTCTTCGCCGGGACGGTGGTGTTCTTCTCGATGATCTTCGTGAAGACGCCGCCCGCGGTCTCGACGCCGAGGGAGAGGGGCGTCACGTCGAGGAGGAGGACGTCCTTCACCTCCCCCTTCATCACCGCCCCCTGGATCGCCGCGCCCACCGCGACGACCTCGTCGGGGTTCACGCCCTTGTGCGGCTCCCTGCCGAAGAAGCGCTTCACGACCTCCTGGACCTTCGGCATCCGGGTCATGCCGCCGACGAGGATCACCGTGTCGAGCTGCTGCACGGTGACCCCCGCGTCCTTCAGGGCGACCTTGCAGGGCTCGATCGTCTTCTCCACGAGGTCGCCGACGAGCTCCTCGAGCGTCGCGCGATCGACGGTCTCGGCGAGGTGCTTCGGGCCGGAGGCGTCCGCCGTGATGAAGGGGAGGTTCACCTCCGTCTCGCCGGCGGACGAGAGCTCGTGCTTCGCCCGCTCCGCGGCCTCCTTCAGCCGCTGGAGGGCCATCCGGTCCCTCCTCAGGTCGATGCCGTTCTGCTCCTGGAAGCGCTTCGCGAGCCAGTCGATGATCCGCTGGTCGAAGTCCTCGCCGCCGAGGAAGGTGTCGCCGTTCGTCGACTTCACCTCGAAGACCCCGGAGCTGAGCTCCAGGATCGTGATGTCGAAGGTGCCTCCGCCGAGGTCGTAGACGGCCACCTTCTCCGTCTTCCCCGCCTTCTGCTTGTCGATCCCGTAGGCGAGGGCGGCCGCGGTCGGCTCGTTGATGATCCGGAGCACGTTCAGGCCGGCGATCCGTCCCGCGTCCTTCGTCGCCTGGCGCTGGGCGTCGTTGAAGTAGGCGGGGCAGGTGACGATCGCCTCGGTGACGGGCTCGCCGAGGTAGTCCTCGGCCGTCTGCTTCATCTTCCCGAGGACCATCGCGGAGAGCTCCGCGGGGGAGTACTTCTTCCCGCCCGTCTCCACCCAGGCGTCGCCGTTGTCGGCCGCGACGATCCGGTAGGGGACGAGCCCCGCGGACCGCTTCACCTCGGGGTCCTCGAACCTCCGCCCCACGAGCCGCTTCACGACGTAGACGGTGGACTCGGGGTTCGTGATCGCCTGGCGCTTCGCGATCTGGCCGACGAGCCGCTCCCCGCCGTCGGTGAAGGCGACCATGGAGGGCGTCGTGCGCGAGCCCTCGCTGTTCGGCACGACGACGGGCTCGCCCCCCTCGAGGACCGCCACGCAGGAGTTCGTCGTGCCGAGATCGATGCCGATGACCTTGCCCATCGCGTTCTCTCTAGGCGGCTTCGGGGTCCGGTGCGCCGCCGTCCGCGGGCGGCTCGGGGGCGGCGGCCCCAGCCGCCTCCGGCCCGGCGGGCGGCGGGGCGACGGCCACGCCCACCATCGCCGGGCGGACGAGCCGGTCGTGGAGCTTGAAGCCCCGCGCGTGCTCGAGGGCGACCGTCCCGGGCGGCTTCTCGGCGGTCGGGACCTGCAGGAGCGCCTCGTGGAGCGCGGGGTCGAACTTCTCGCCGAGCGCGGAGAAGGCCCGGACGCCGTGCTTGCCGAGGGCCTGCTCGAGCGTCGCGCGGACCATCCGGACCCCCTCCACGAGCGGGTCGTCGGGCGGCGCCGCGGAGAGGGCGCGGTCGAGCCCGTCCACGACGGGGAAGAGGTCCTTGAGGAGCCGCTCCGCCCCGAACTTCTGGACCTCCTCCCGCTCCTTCGCCGCCCGCTTGCGGAAGTTCTCGAGGTCCGCCGCCGAGCGGAGAAGCCGCTCGTGCTCCTCCCTCAGGCGCTCCATCGTCTCGCGCCCCTTCTGCGTCGAGAGCTCGAGCTGGGCCTTCAGGCTCTCGACCTCCTTCGCGAGGGCCGGAGCGTCGGCCGCGGGCGCGGGCTCCACCTCGACCGGGACCTCCTCGCCGGCCGCCGGGGCGGTCGCCTCCCCGGCACCGGGCTCCTCCCCCTTCCCCCGGCCGTGCCGGTCCACGGCGCGCAGGGCCTCCTCCACGGCGTCCGCCGGGATGTCGGCCTGGAGGGAGCCCTTCTGATCGCGGTCGGTCACGTTGCGTGCGGATGGGGGACGGTCTTCCCCCCCCGGGACCCTGGATACTCGCACGGGCCGCGCGCGCGGAACAAGCCGCCGTTTCGCCGACTTCCGCGCCCCGCCCGCCGGACGGGCCCGGCGCAGCCCCCCCCCTTGCGCCGTCACCCGTCCGACAGGTCCGCGAGGGCCCGGGAGATCTGCCGGGCGGTGAGCTCGACGAGCGGGATCACCCTCGCGTAGTTCATCCGGGTGGGGCCGATCACGGCGAGGGTCCCGAGCACCTTGTCCCCGCGCCCGTAGGGGGCGGCGACGACCGAGACGTCCGGCACCTGCGCGAACTCGCTCTCCGCCCCGATGAAGATCTGCACCTCGTGGGCCGTGAGCACGCGGTCGAGCACCCGGAGGATCCGGTCCTTCTCGGCGAAGGCCCGGAGGAGGGCCCGGGCCTTCTGGACGTCCGCGAACTCCGGGGCGTCGAGGAAGGACTCCTCGCCGTGGGCGAGGACCCGCTCGGGAGCGGGACCGGCCGAGAAGGTCTGCTCGGCGAGGGCGAGCGCGTTCTGCAGGAGGCTCGAGAGCGCGGTCTGGTCCTCGCGCATGTCGGCGAGGATCCGCTCGCGGAGGTCCGCGAGGCGCGGCTGCGCCCCCTGGGCCGCCTGGAGCTTCTCGTTCAGGTAGGCGGCGGCCCGCTCGAGCTCGGAGGCGCCGAGCGGGAAGTCGAGCTGGACGAGCTTGTTCGTCACGAGCCCCGCGCCGGAGACGAAGACCGCGAGGACGCGGTTCTCCCGGAGGCGGACGAACTCGAGCCGCTTCACCGGATCCACCCGGGGGGGCGGGGTGGTGACGACGCCGGCGTGGTGGGAGAGGGAGTGGAGCAGATCGGCCGTGCCGTCGAGGAGGGCCTCGACGCCGCTCGCCTCCTGGGCGAGCCGCTCGATCCGGTCCCGCTCCTGCGAGGACGGGGGCCGGACCTCGAGGAGGGCGTCCACGTAGAGCCGGTACCCCCGCTCCGTCGGGATCCGCCCGGAGGAGGCGTGGGGCTTCTCGAGGAAGCCGAGGGCCTCGAGATCGGCCATCACGCTCCGGATCGTGGCGGGCGAGCAGTCGAGGTCGTGGCGCGCGAGGAGGGGGCCGCTCGCCACGGGCTCGCCGGTGAAGATGTGGTCGTGGACGAGGGCGCGGAGGATCTCCCGCTCGCGCCGGTCCAGCTCGCCTCCGGGCCCGGGCATCGCGACGCCCCCCTCCTACTCGCCGGAGAGGCGCCTCTCAGCCGCCGCGGCGAGGGCCGGGAAGCGGCCGGCCGCGAGGAGGCGCCACTTCTCCGCCGCCCGGAGGCCGTCGCCCGAGGCCTCCGCGACGAGCGCCTCGAGGTGCACCCGCTCCTCGGGGACGACGAAGGCGAAGGAGGAGCGGGCGGTGCCGAGCGGATCGAGGGCGAGGGCCTCCGCGAGCGCCTCCCCCGAGCGGCCGAGGTCGCCGCGCGAGTCCGCGAGGAGGGCGAGCGCGTACCACGGCTCCGCGCGCCCCGGGTCGAGCCCGCGGGCCGTCTCGAGGTAGGCCTGGGCGGCCGACACGTACCCCTCCGCCGCGTAGAGCTCCCCGAGGTTCACGAGCGCGGCCTGCTGCGCCGGCAGGTCTCCCCGGGCGACGACCTCGTCGAGGAGCCGGCGGGCGCCGTCGGCGTGCCCCTCGAGGAAGTAGGTCACGGCGAGGTCGTTCAGCGCCCCGAGCCGGTCGGGGTCGCGCGCGAGGTCCGCCTCGAAGAACGCCCGCGCGGCCGCGGGATCGCCCGCCCGGACCCGCTCCGCCCCGGCGCCCTGGGCCGTGGAGAGGAGGGCCAGCACCGGCGCGACGTCCCGGCCGGGGGTGCGGGGCTCCGCGCCGCCGCAGGCGGCGAGGAGGAGGCCGGCGAGGGCCGCCGTGGTCTTCGCGTGTGGGTGGGGGCTTCTCAAGGGTGTCGGGTTCCGGCTCCGGATCGGCTCGGACGAGTCTATTCACGCTCCGGGGGGCGATCAAGGAACGGCCCGGGAACCCGGTGGACGGGCTATAAGAGGCATCCCTCTCAAGATCGCATCCACGCGGAATCAGATCGGTTTCTCGAAACGCGCTTCGGGAAGGCGACAGGAGGCCGCAAGTTTGATCGACTGGCTCCCCAACTACCAAGGGAGCCAGGGCGATGGA
>JBBIPT010000167.1:0-8635 GCA_037442705.1 Anaeromyxobacter sp. | reverse complement strand
TGGAGGGCGGCCACCTGTACCGCCAGTCCCAGCGCCAGCTCTACTCCGAAAGCGAGGGCCGCTTCCTGCCCGACCGCTACGTCGAGGGCACCTGCCCGGTCTGCGGCTTCCAGGGCGCCCGCGGCGGCCGGGCGGGTGGGCGCCCACGTCCACGGGCGCGCGGCGGATCTCGTCGCGGCGCGGGTCGGGGAGCGGGGGCTCGTCGCCGGGGATCTCGGCGAGGCGATCGGGGCGGTCTGGGCGGAGTGGCGCCGGTGAGCGGCGCGGCCCCGGAGTCCTTCACGGCGCGGACGAGGACCCGCTCGTCTCGCGCGACCCACGCGCTCGGGGCGAGGCTCGGGAAGCTCCTCCGGCCCGGCGACGTCGTCGCCCTCGTGGGCGACCTCGGCGCAGGGAAGACGCAGCTCGTCCGGGGTGCCTGCGCGGGCGCGGGGGTGGACGAGGGGGTCGTGAGGTCGCCGAGCTTCGCCATCGTGGCGAGCTACCGGGGACGGATCCCCGTCCACCACGCCGACCTCTACCGGATCGCGGACGAGGACGAGCTCCACGCGACCGGCTTCGGCGACCTCGTGGGCGGCGACGGCGCGCTCCTCGTGGAGTGGGCGGACAGGATCCCGGAGGCGCTCCCCGCGGCGAAGCTCACGATCCGGCTCGCGCACGGCGGGCCGCCGGGCGTCCGGAAGGTGGAGCTCGAGGGGGTGGGGGACCGGCACGCGGCGCTCGCCCGCGGGCTGTTGCCCCGGAGGCGCCCCGCAGGGTCCCGCCGGGCGCCGCCCCGCCGCGGCCGGAGGCGGAAGTAGATCGTTTTCCCGGGTGGTGCGTTACCGCCCGGCAAAGGAGGAACCACCATGCGAACCGTCGCGCTCGTCCTGATCGTCCTGCCCTGCCTCGCGTCCGCCGCCGAGGTCGTGGCCCCGTCCCGCGTGGACGAGGTCACCGTCTACCGCTCCTCCGCCCGCGTGACGCGGGCGGCGAGGGCGGAGCTCGCGACCGGCCCCGCCCGCGTCCTGCTCCAGGGGATCCCCGAGGGGATCGACGACGACTCGATCCGCGTGGAGGGGAAGGGGGCAGCGAAGGCGCGGGTCTTCGGCGTCACCGTGGAGCGGGTCACCGCCGGGGAGACGGCCGCGGCCGAGGCGCGGGCCGCCGAGGAGAAGCTCGAGCGGCTCCAGGACGAGGACCGCTCCCTCGGGGACCGGATCCAGGCCGCGCAGGCGCGGATCGAGTTCGTGAAGGCGCTCCGCTCGACCTACTCCGAGGAGCGGGCGAAGAACCTCGCGGTGCGCGGGGTCCCGGCCAAGGAGTGGCAGGACCTCGCCGCCTTCGTGGCCGGCGAGCTCTCCCAGGGCACCGCCGAGATCCGGAAGGCGGAGGGATCGCGGCGGGAGCTCTCGCGCCGGATCGCCCAGGCCCGCGCCGACCTCGAGAAGGTCCAGGCGAAGCGCGGCCAGACGACGAAGACGATCGCGATCGAGCTCGAGGCGGAGCGGGCAGGGGGCGTGGAGCTCGCGGTCTCCTACGCCGTGCACGCGGCCGGCTGGCTCCCGATCTGGGACGCCCGCCTCCTCGCGGAGTCCTCCACGATGGAGCTCTCCTTCCTCGGCTCGGTCTGGCAGCGGACGGGCGAGGACTGGAAGAACGTCGCGCTCTCCGTCTCCACCGCCCAGCCGTCGCGCGGGCTCTTCGTCCCCGAGCTGAGCCCCGTCTGGCTGCAGAAGGCCGAGCCGCCGCCCCCGATCGCCTACAAGGCCATGCGCTCCAGGGCGCCGGCTGCCCCGGAGGCGAGGGCCCTCGGGGCGCTCGCCCGGTCCGAGGAGGAGGTCGTCATGGAGGCGGCGGAGCCGGACGTGGAGGTCGCGCAGGCGTCGGTCCAGGAGGGGCTCCTCTCCGCGACCTTCACCGCGCCGCGCCGGGAGAGCGTGGACGGCTCGGGCCAGTCCCGGAAGGTCCCGCTCGCGCGGTTCCCCCTGAAGGCCCAGATCGGCCGCACGGCCGCGCCGCGGATCGACCCGTCGGCCTTCCTCGTCGCGAAGGCGGTGAACGAGACCGGCATCCCGCTCCTCGCCGGCACGGCCGGCGTCTACCTCGGCGACGAGTTCGTCGGCCGCGCCCCCATCCCGGGGACGCCCCCGGGCGGCGAGATCGAGCTCGCCTTCGGCGCGGACGACCGGGTGGAGCTCGACCGGAAGGTCCTCGAGCGGAAGCGGGAGACGGCGGGGCTCCTCACGAAGGACGAGGTCATGCGTCACCGCGTCCGCATCTCGGTGAAGAACCGGTACGCGGCGCCGGTCCAGGTGAAGCTCCTCGACCTCGTCCCGGTCTCCCGCGACGAGAAGATCCGCGTCGAGGTCCTCGACGGGACGACGGCGCCCACCCGCGAGGACCCGGAGCGGCCCGGCGTCCGGGTCCACGAGCTCTCGCTCGGGGCGCGGGAGGAGAAGATCGTCGAGCTGCGCTACGAGGTCCGCTGGCCGCGCGGTTTCCCGATCAGCGGCCTCGAGTAGCGGCTCCGCCAGGCGGCCGGATCGGACCGAGGAGGGGCCCGCGGACGGCGCGGGCCCCGTCCTCAGTCCCGACGAAGCCTCCCTCGGGCACCTCCTCCCAGGCGGGGTCGTGCCCGATCCGCTCGCTCGCGACGACGAAGGCGCGGTGGGGCCCCGCGCCGGCCGCGGCGTGGAGGGTCCGCCCCCGGCGGCAGGCGGCGAGGACCCGGCCGTCGGAGGCGAGGAAGTTGAGGGAGGAGGGCTTCGGCGCGCCGCGGTCGGCGAGGGCGGTCACGGTCGCGGTCGCCTCGGCGAGGGCGCGGCGGACCTGCGCGAGCGTGGCGCGCTCGAGCCGGGCGCGGGCCCGGAGCCGGGTGAGGAAGAGGAGGAAGCAGCGCTCGCTGTCGGTCTCTCCCCGGAGCTCCGCGCGGAGGTCCGGGTCGATCTCGGCGAGGAGGGCCTCCCGGACGCGGCGCGAGCGGGCGAAGCGGGCCACGGTCCCGTTGTGGGCGAAGAGCCAGCGGCCGTGGGCGAAGGGGTGGGTGTTCTCCTCGGCGACCGGCCCGACGCTCGCGTCCCGGACGTGGGCGACGAGGACGCGGGAGCGCGCCTCGAAGGCCGCCGCCACGAACCCCGCGTCCTCGTGGGCGGGGAGGAGCCCGCGGCGCACGCGCGGCCGCCCCCGCTCCCACCAGCCGATCCCCCAGCCGTGGGGGTGGGCGTGGGACTGGAGGCGGAGCGCGTTCGTCGCGGAGCAGAGCGGCTCGCAGGGATCCTCGCCGGGGCGGGCGTGCTGGCCGAAGAGGCGGCACATCGGCGGGCCGAATGTAGCAGGAGGCGGAGAGGAGCGCTTCCCACCGGCCCCGCCCCCGGCGTAGAAGGGGGCATGAAAAGAGCCCCCGGCGACAGCCAGCGCATCGCGCTCTTCATCGACTTCGAGAACCTCGTCACCCGGACCGGCCTCTCGGCCGACACGTTCGACCTGCAGCCCGCCCTCGACGTCCTCCTCGAGAAGGGGAAGGTCGTCTTCCGGCGGGCCTACGCCGACTGGACCCGCTTCGCCTCCGCGACGCAGCGGCTCCACGACAAGGGGGTCGAGCTCATCGACGTCCCCCCGTCCACGCGCGCCGGGAAGAACGGCGCGGACGTGCGGCTCGTGATCGACGCCCTGGAGCTCGCCTACCTGCGCGAGCACATCGACACCTTCGTCCTCGCCTCGGGCGACTCCGACTTCTGCCCGCTCGCCTACAAGCTCCGGGAGAACGACCGGACGGTGATCGGGATGGCGGTGAAGGAGGCGACGAGCCCGCTCTTCGTGAAGGCCTGCGACGAGTTCATCTACCTCCGGCCGCCCGGGCAGCGCCGGCCGGCGGCCGGCGGCGGAGGAGGCAAGGAGAAGGAGAAGGCGAAGGAGCGGGTGATCCCGGAGATCGCCCGCGAGGCGGCGGCCGGCCTCCTCTCCAAGGCGACCTCCCCGGTGAACCCCTCCGCCATCAAGGCGGCGATCGTCCGCCGCGAGCCCGACTTCGACGAGCGGGACCACGGCTTCAGCACCTTCTCGCGCCTCCTCGAGGCGCTCGAGAAGGAGGGCGTCCTCCGGATGGAGCAGGGCGCGAAGGGGCAGTGGTACGTGCTCCCGCCGGCCGAGCCGGCCTAGCGAGACCCACGTCCCGCCGGCCGTGTCGGGCCTCCGAGCCCCGCGGGCCGCGGGGGGATCTCGTCCGCCATCCGCCAGGCGGAGCCGCGGGGGAATCTCCCTCTCCCCCGTCGTCGGGGGAGAGGGCCAGGGAGAGGGGGTCGCAGGTCCGATGCGGCCCCTTCATGCGTTCCAGCCATCGGGGATGTGGTGGCGCCTCTGCGTGCCGGCCACGGGGCTCCGCGACTCCCGGCGCTCCGCGCGCCAGAGACGGTTCCGTGGTGGAGCCGTCCCGCCATGCCCGCTCCCCGCCCGCAACGCCGTGCGGGCCACCGCGCGGGTGGAGCTCGAGGCTCCGGGAGCGCGGTGTCCCGCCCGTTGCAGTGCGGTCCGTGGGGGAGGCGTCTGCAGAAGACGCGCAGTCGCGCCGGTCGCTGCGGAGCCCCGAAGCCGGCGCGTTGCGTCGCCGTGGGGGGGAAGGCTCCAGGATTTCCAGCGGAACCACTCGGAGCGCGCATGCCCGAGACACAGCGCGAGACGCCCGGGCCGCCGTGACGCCGTGTTCGTGAGGCGCGCCCGCCGCGACGAGCCGAGGAACGCGCGCGTCGCGAGGTACATGGGGGCGCGGTGGTCCGTTGTCCGAGCTTCCGCCGCCGCGAAGCGAAGCGAGCGGAACGGCGGAGGCGAGTTCGGACCGACGCGCGTCGAGCGGCGCACGCAAGCGCACGCGTCACGCCCACGCCGTGCGCGCCGAGCACACGGCGGAACGGCGGCCCGGGCGTCCAGCGGCCGGCATCGCGAGGGGAACGGCTGCATGCGTGCCCGTCCGAAGTGCCCGGGCGCCCTCACACCCTCCGGCCGCTCTCGCCCGTCCGGAACGCCGCGCCCACGAGGTGCGCGAGCCGCAGCGCCTCGGGGACGTTCCCGCGGTCGGTGAGCCGCGCGAGCGCCCGGGCGGTCGGCGCCGGCTCCGCGCCGCGCACCTGGAAGACGAAGGACCCGATCCGGTGCACCGGGCCGGCGCGCCGGAGGAGCGCGAGCCTGCGCTCCGGCCGGGGGAGCCTCCGGAGGGCCCGCTCCACCGCGGGGAGATCGGGCGGCTTCCGCATCACCGCGACGCAGGGGAGGGCGAGCCGATGCGCGAGCGCCTCGAGGTCCACGAGGTTGAAGCCGCCGAAGGAGAGCCCGTCGAGGAGGACGAGGTGGAGCTGGGGGAGGAACTTCCCGTCCTGGAGGAGCGCCGCGACCGCGTCCGTCGCGTTCCAGCCGTCGCGGCGGACCCGGCCCCAGACGAGCCCCTCGAACCGGGTTCCCGCGCAGACGACCCCGGCGAGGCCCACGTCGCCGCGGCTCGCCCGATCGAACGGGGCGTCGTCGAAGCCGGCGGCGCGGATCGTCCGGGGCTCGGCCGGGAAGGAGCCTGCCCTTCGCGCCCCCATCAGCGGCAGTCCACCGCCCCGCCGGGCGCGGCCTCGTGCACGACCCGGCCGCGCTTCACCACGACGAGGGCGTGGTTCGCCGCCATGTGCCAGGCGAGGTGCTCGACGGAGCCGCAGCCCCAGAGGACGAGATCGGCCTCCGCGCCGGCCGCGAGGCGGCCGAGGTCCGGGCGGCGCAGCGAGCGCGCCCCGCCGGCGGTGAACGCGACGAGGGCCTCCGCGGGGGTGAGGCCGAGCTTCAGGCAGGCCAGGGAGAGGACGATCCCGGCGTTCTCGCTCATCGCGCTCCCGGGGTTCTGGTTCGTCGCGAGGGCGACGGGGACCCCCGCCTGGAGGAGCCTGCGGGCCGGGGCCCAGCGATCCGAGCCGAGGAAGAGGGTGGAGACGGGGAGGAGGCCCGCCACGACCCCGGCCGCGGCCATCGCGCGGATCCCCTCGTCGTCGATCTCCTCGAGGTGATCCGCGCTCGCGCAGCCCGTCTCGGCCGCGAGGCTCGCGCCGCCGGATCCCGTGAGCTGGTCCGCGTGGAGGCGGGGGAGGAGGCCGTGGGCGGCCGCCGCGCGGAGGATCCCGCGCGCCTCGTCGATGGTGAAGGCCCCCTCCTCGGCGAAGACGTCGCAGGAGAGGGCGAGCTTCTCCCGCGCGGCGAGCGGGACGAGGTCGTCGCGAAGCTCGCGCACGAAGGCGGCCCGGTCCTCCCGGCGGCCGGGCGGGACCCCGTGGAGGAGGAGCGTCGGGGCCACGGTGACGTGGGCCCACAGGTCGGCCGCGAGGCGCTGGATCACGCGGAGGAGGCGGACCTCCGCGAGCGGGTCGAGCCCGTACCCGCTCTTCACCTCGACGGTCGTCACCCCCTGGGCGAGGAGCCGCCGCGCCCGCGCCGCCGCGCCCGCGACGAGCGCGTCGTCGGAGGCGGCCGCCGTGGCGCGGGCGGTCGCCGCGATCCCTCCGCCGGCGAGGGCGATCTCGAGGTAGCTCCGCCCCTCGCAGCGGAGGGCGAACTCCCCGGCCCGGTCGCCGGCGAAGACGAGGTGCGTGTGCGAGTCCACGAGCCCCGGCGTGACGAGGGCCCCGCGCGCATCGAGGACGCGCGCTCCCCCGAGGTCCACCGCCGCGGTGAGCTCGCGGTCCGGGCCCACCCAGGCGATCCGCCGGTCCTCCACCGCGACGGCGCCGGAGGGGACGAGCCCCGGAGCGGAGGGGCCGGCGTCGCAGGTCGCGACGAGGGCGTTCCGGATGGCGAGCGTGGCCTTCGGGCGGAGGGAGTCGGGTGCGGGCACGGTCGCGCCTCCTCAGGGGATCTTCACGCCGCGCTCCGCCGCCACCCGGCGCGCGTCCTCGTAGCCCGCGTCCGCGTGGCGGAGGACCCCCATCGCCGGGTCCCCGCGGAGGACGCGCTCCAGCCGGCGGGCCGCCGCGTCGGTCCCGTCCGCGACGATCACCTGCCCGGCGTGCAGGGACCAGCCGATCCCTACGCCCCCGCCGTGGTGGTAGCTCACCCAGGAGGCCCCGTTCACCGCGGCGAGGAGGGCGTTCAGGACCGGCCAGTCGGCGATCGCGTCGGAGCCGTCCTTCATCGCCTCCGTCTCGCGGTTCGGTGAGGCGACCGACCCGCAGTCGAGGTGGTCGCGGCCGATCACGATCGGCGCCTTCACCGCGCCGGAGCGGACGAGGTCGTTGAAGGCGAGCCCGGCCCGGTCGCGCTCGCCGTAGCCGAGCCAGCAGATCCGCGCCGGGAGCCCCTGGAACTTCACCTTGCGGGCCGCGAGGTCGAGCCAGCGCCGGAGCCCCTCGTTCTCCGGGAAGAGCCGGGCCACCGCGGCGTCCGTCGCGGCGATGTCGGCGGGATCGCCGGAGAGGGCCACCCACCGGAACGGCCCCTTCCCCTCGCAGAACATCGGCCGGACGTAGGCGGGGACGAAGCCGGGGTAGGAGAAGGCGTCCGCGACGCCCGCCTCGCGCGCGCCGGCCCGGAGGTTGTTCCCGTAGTCGAAGACGTGGCTCCCCGCGCGCCCCATCGCGAGCATCGCCTCCACCTGCCGGGCCATCGACTCCTTCGCCCGGCGGACGTAGCCCTCCGGGTCGCGGCGGCGGAGGGCGTCGAGGCCGGAGAGGGGGACGTCGGCGGGGACGTAGCCCTGGAGCGGGTCGTGGGCCGAGGTCTGGTCGGTGACGAGGTCGGGGGCGATCCCCCGGCGGACGAGCTCCGGGTGGACCGAGGCGGCGTTCCCGAGGAGCCCGACGGAGAGGGGCCGCCGCGCGTTCCGGGCGGCGTCGAGCCGCCGGAGGGCGTCGTCGAGATCGTCCGCGCGCTCGTCGAGGTAGCCGGACGCGATCCGCTTCTCGATCCGGGCGGGGTCCACCTCCACGCCGAGGAAGGCCGCGCCGAGCATCGTCGCGGCGAGGGGCTGGGCGCCGCCCATCCCGCCGAGCCCGGCGGAGAGGACGAGGCGGCCGGAGAGGTCGTCCGTGCCGAAGTGGGTCCGGCCGGCCTGGGCGAAGGTCTCGTAGGTCCCCTGCAGGATCCCCTGCGTGCCGATGTAGATCCAGGAGCCGGCGGTCATCTGGCCGTACATCGTGAGGCCGCGCCGCTCGAGGTCGCGGAAGACCTCCCAGGTCGCGAAGGTGGGGACGAGGTTCGAGTTCGCGATGAGGACGCGGGGCGCGTCCGGGTGCGTGCCGACGATCCCGACCGGCTTCCCGCTCTGGACGAGGAGGGTCTCGTCGTCGCCGAGCGTCCGCAGGGCCGCGACGATCCTCCGGTAGCTCTCCGGGTCCCGCGCCGCCTTCCCCGTGCCGCCGTACACGACGAGATCCTGCGGGCGCTCCGCGACCTCGGGGTCGAGGTTGTTCATGAGCATCCGGAGCGCGGCCTCCTGCACCCAGCCCTTGCAGGAGAGCGCGTTGCCTCGCGGGGCGCGGATCGTTCCGAGCGGCTCCGTCATGCATGCCTCCGCCGGGGAGGTTCGCGCGGATCCGCCCCGGGCGCACCCCGAAAATCGGGGGGGCCGTCCCGTGCCCCGGCGGCTCGCGCCTCTTCTCGCGTGCGCGGGCGCGCGGCGCGCGGCGCGCGCCGG
>JBBIPT010000166.1:0-8662 GCA_037442705.1 Anaeromyxobacter sp. | reverse complement strand
AGAGACCGCTGTAGACGAGGCCGATGAGCGCGAACAGCCCGCCGAACAGCAGCGTCCAGGCGGACTGTCGCGGCGCGGCGACGATCCGTTCGTAGAAGAAGCCGAGCTGGTGGCACAGCCCGGCACACCTCACCTTGCTGTGCCGGGCCAGGGCCAGGCAGATGGCCCGCCCGATCCCCGCCCCGGTCAACGCCTCCGACCGGAACGCAGGGGCCCTCCGCCTCGCCGGGAGGAACGCGGCCGCGGCGGGTGTCGCCGACGCGATCCGCTTCACGCGGGAGGACGCCGCCCGGGTCGTTCCGCCGCCGGGCCCCGGGACCTGCGCGACGAATCCGCCCTGGGGCGTCCGGCTCGACGAGGGGACCGCCGAGGCGTGGCGCGCGCTCGCCGCCCTCCTCCCCCGGCTCGCCGGCTGGAAGGTCACCCTCCTCGGTCCCGACCGCGGGTGGGAGCGGCTCCTGCCGCTCGCCCCGGCCTCCGCGATCCCGGTCCGGCCGGGCGGGATGGCCTGCCGGCTCCTCCGCTACGCCCCCTGACCCTCGTTCCCCGCGAAGGCGCGGTCAGCCGTGCGGCCCATCGGCCCCGGCGGCTCCCGGGACGTCGCAGGCGAGAGGGCGCTCCGCCAGCGCGGGCGCGGGGCGGGCGACGGCCTCCGGACGGGCGCCCGGCAGCCCGTCGATGCGGGGGACGAAGGCGCCCAGGTGAACGGCGAGGGCGGCGAGGAGGGCGACCCCGAACGCGAAGATGGGGAGCTCCCGCGTGGTGCGCGCGGAGCGGAAGAGGGACGGGCCAGCGGAACGGATCGGGGTGGGAGAAGTCATGTTCGCCTCCTGGTGATGAGATGGGGCTCGCAGGCTCGCCGGATGTGACCGGCGGGCGGGCCCGGGAGGCGATTTCGCGAAATCCCCCGTCGTGGCGGCGACTTGCGAGGGAGGCTCCTGGTGCCTCGACCCAGGCATGGTGCGCCGTGTCCCCGCTCGCCCTTCGACAGGCTCAGGGCGAGCGGACTCTGCCCTCCGCTCGTGGTGACCCCTCGACAGGCTCGGGGGAACGACGAGCGCCATCGGGGATCGGCGAATCGGATCTTCTTGGGTGGGTCGCGGCACTAGAGCATCCCCTCGTCCCGGGCGAGCCTCGCGAGCTTGTCCTTCACCCGCTCGAAGCGCTTCCGCGCGGCGGCCGCGTCCACGGGATCGCCCTCGGCCGTGAGGACCTCGGCGACCTCGTTCCAGGAGAGCTCGCGGTCGAGCCGCAGGGTGAGGAGCGATCGCTCCGCGGGGTCGAGGGAGGCGCGGAGCCTCGCGATCCGATCCCCGGCCGTGGAGGCGAGCCGCGACTCGGGGCTCCGGATCGAGGCGGCGATCCGCGAGGCCATCGTGGTCCGCATCCGCTCGCGGCGCCGCCGCCAGGCCTCCCGGCGGAACCGCGCCGCGGCGTGCCAGGCGATCCGGTAGCAGGCCGCCCGGAGCCCCGTGCCGCGCCAGGAGGGGAGCCACTTCCAGAGATCCTCCGCGAAGACCTGGAAGACGTCCCGCGCGTCGTCTGCGTCGGCGAGGACGTTCTCGAGATAGCCGAGGACCTCGGGGCCGTAACCGCGCAGGGCCGTCGCGGCGGCCTCCTTCGCCTCGCCCCGCGAGAGCAGCTCCCTCACGTCGTCCTCGGTGCGCATCGGTGCCTCTCCGGCGCGCAGCTTAGCCCAGCCGCCGGACCGGACCGGTCGCTTCTCCTTCCCCTCGGGCCACACCGCCGCCGCGGTCGCCGTGGCGGTCGCGTTCGCCGGAGAGCCGCACGGCGTGGGCGCGGCCGCGGCCGGGCTCGCCGCGGGCATCGCCCTCTCCCGCGTCTACCTCGGCGCGCACTACCCGCTCGACGTGGCCGTCGGCGCCGTGCTCGGGGCTCTCGCGGGAATCGCCTCCGCCTTCCTCGTCGCCTGAAGCCTCGGCCTCGGCGAGCTCCGCTGGCACCTGCGCCTCCAGGCACGCCCGCGTTCCCCTCCGGAGGAACGAGCGCCGCGCGCCGTTCTAGCGAGAGATGGCGTCGGGACCGTGCCCGAGCCGTGCCAGCCGGGTGACGATCGCCGTCAGGACTCCGACGTCTCGCCCACCCGGCTCCTCGGGTGCCGGACGTCCTCCCCGCGCACCATGTACACGACCATCTCCGCGACGTTCGTCGCGTGGTCCGCGTACCGCTCGAGGTGCTTGCCGGCGAACATCATCGCCGTGGCCCGCCGGATGTTGCGCGCGTCCTCCATCATCAGGGCGAGCGCGTCGTTGAAGATCTTGAGGTAGAGGGCGTCGATGTGATCGTCGTCCCGCATGACCTCCTCGGCCTTCCCGACGTCGCCGGTGACGAAGGCGTCGAGCGCCTTCTTCAGCTGGGCCTCGGAGAGGTCGGCGATCTTCTGGATGTCGTGGAGCGGCCCGAGGGCCTGGGCCGAGGCGAGGTCGAGCGCCCGCTCGGCGACGTTCACGGCGAGGTCCCCCATCCGCTCCATGTCCGTCACGATCTTGAGGGCGGTCGTGATGAAGCGGAGGTCGGAGGCGGCGGGCTGCCGGAGCGCGAGGATCCGGCGGCACATCCCGTCGATCTCCACCTCCATCATGTTCACCTCGCGATCCTTCATCTTCACCAGCCCGGCGAGGGCGGCGTCCCGCTCCACGATGGCGCGGACGGCCTCGCCCATGGCGCGCTCCACCCGCCCCCCCATCTCGAGCAGGCGCTCGCGGAGGGTCCGGAGCTCGGCCTCGTAAGACTTGTCGGTGTGCGTCGCCATGCCTTTCCCGAACATCCTTCGAGAGTACCGCGGCCCGCAGCCTACCCGAACTTCCCGGTCACGTAGTCCTCGGTCCGGCGCTCGCCTGGGTTCGTGAAGATCCGCTCGGTGGGCCCGACCTCGACGAGCTCGCCCATGTAGAAGAAGGCGGTCTCGTCCGAGACGCGCGCGGCCTGCTGCATGTTGTGCGTGACGATCACGATCGTGTAGCGCGCCTTGAGCTGGTGGATGAGGTCCTCGATCTTGGCGGTCGCGATCGGGTCGAGCGCGCTCGCCGGCTCGTCCATGAGCAGGACCTCGGGCTCGACCGCGAGCGCCCGGGCGATGCAGAGCCGCTGCTGCTGGCCGCCGGAGAGTCCGAGGGCGCTCTCGTGGAGCCGGTCCTTCACCTCGTCCCAGAGCGCCGCGGCCTGGAGCGCCCGCTCCACGCGCTCGGCGAGCTCGCTCCCCTCCGCCGTCCGGCCGACCCGCATCCCGTAGGCGACGTTCTCGAAGATCGACTTCGGAAACGGGTTCGACTTCTGGAAGACCATCCCCACCCTGCGGCGGAGCTCCACCGCGTCGAGGTGCCCCTCGTAGACGCCCCGCCCGTCGAGGAGGATCTCCCCGTCGAAGTTCGCGCCGGGGATGAGCTCGTTCATCCGGTTGAGGGCGCGGAGGTAGGTGGACTTCCCGCAGCCCGAGGGGCCGATGAGCGCCATGACCTGCCGCTCGGGGAGGCGCAGGGAGACCGCCTTCACCGCGGGCTTCTCCCCGTAGCGGATGGTGAGGGCCCGCGTCTCCATCTTCGGGGGCGGGGCGGCGGCGGCCTTCGGGGTCATGTCAGTGGCCGGCGGCGGCGCGCCGGCGCGTGCGAGTGCGGATGGCAATGGCTACCAGGTTCAGGGCGAAGGTGAGGGCGAGGAGGACGAGCACGGTCGCGTAGAGGAGCGGCCGCGTCGCCTCGACGTCGGGGGACTGCGTGGCGAGGACGTAGGTGTGGTAGCCGAGGTGCATGAACTGGGAGAAGGGCGAGCCCGGGAGGTCGGGGAGGAAGTAGGCGACGCCGGTGAAGAGGATCGGCGCGACCTCTCCGGCGCCGCGGGCGACCGCGAGGATCGCCCCCGTGAGGATCCCCGGGAGGGCCCCGGGGAGGACGACCCGGGCGAGTGTCTGGGACTTCGTCGCCCCGAGGGCGAGGCTCGCGTCCCGCAGATCCCGCGGGACGGCCCGCAGCGCCTCCTCCGTGGAGACGATCACGACCGGCAGGGTGAGGACGGCGAGGGTGAGCGCCGCCCAGAGGAGCGCCGGCTGGCCGTAGCGGAGCTCGCCCGGCGGGGAGAAGGCCCGGTCGAGCCCGCCCCCGACGAACTGGATGAAGAAGCCGAGCCCGAAGAGACCGAAGACGATGGACGGCACGCCGGCGAGGTTCGTCACGGCGCTGCGGACCGCGGCGGCGAGCCGGGAGGCCTTCGGCGCGTATTCGTGGAGGTAGATGGCGGTGAGGACCCCGACCGGCATCACCGCGACCGTCATCACGAGGGTGAGGATCGCGGTGCCGTAGATGGCGGGGAAGATCCCGCCTGCCGTCATCCCGTCCTCCGGCGCGGCGGTGAGGAACTCCCAGGAGACGCGCCCGATCCCTCCCCGCACCACGTCGAAGAGGATCACGGCGAGCATCCCCACGACGAGGAGGGCCGCGGCTCCGGTGAGGGAGGCGAGTCCGGTCCCGAGGATCTTGCGGCGGGAGACGCTCACGCGGCCGCCCCCGTGACCTTGCGGACGAACCGCCGGACGAACGCCGCGGCGAGCGCGTTGAGGACGAAGGTGAAGGCGAAGAGCACGACCCCGAGGAAGAAGAGGACGGAGTAGTGGGCGCCCCCGAAGACGACCTCCCCCATCTCCGCGGCGATCGTGGCGGGGAGCGTCCGCACGGAGTCGCCGAGGCTCCAGGAGGTGATCGCGGCGTTCCCGGAGGCCATGAGGACGATCATCGTCTCGCCGATCGAGCGGCCGAACCCGAGGACGACCGCGGCCAGCACCCCGGGGGCGGCCGCGGGCAGGACGACCTTGAAGGCGGTCTCCCAGCGGGTGGCTCCGAGCGCGAGCGACGCCTCCCGGTAGCTCCGGGGGACCGCCGCGAGGGCGTCCTCCGAGACGGTGAAGACCACGGGGACGACGGTGAGGGCGAGGCCGAGCCCCGCGACGACGGCGTTCAGCCGGAAGGTGAAGCCGAAGGCCGCCTGGAGCCAGCTCGCCATCACCATGAGGGCGAAGAAGCCGAGGACCACCGACGGGATCCCGGCGAGGAGCTCGATCGTCGGCTTCAGGATCTCCTTCAGCCGCCGTGGCGCGAACTCGGAGGTGAAGACCGCCGCGGCGACGCCGAGCGGCGCCGCGACGAGCATCGCGACCGCCGTGACCTTCAGCGTGCCCACGAGGAGCGGGATCATCGAGTACTTCGGGACGCTGCCCACCGGCTGCCAGAGGAAGCCCGGCGGCCGGCCCTCCCGGTAGACCTGCGGCAGGAACATCCGGGCGAGATCGACCTCCTCCCGGACCTCGGGGTCGGTGAAGAGGGGGATCGCCTCCTTCGCCACGAAGACGAAGATGAGGACGACGGCGGCGATCCCGGTGAGGGCCACGAGGGTGATCGCCGCCTCGATGGTCCTCTCCCGGAGCTGCCGTCGTCGCATCGCGGCGAGGGAGCGCCGTGCCGCGCCCTCCGCCGCAGCCTGCTCTTCTTCGGTCCGCACGGGCGCCGATCTACGGCCGCCCGGTCGCGAGACCGTGGCGGCCGTGTGACGGTTCGGTGACGCCGTCACTTGATCGGGAAGTACCCGACCTGGGTCACGATGGACTGACCCTCGGGGGAGAGGCAGAAGTCGATGAACTCCTTGGCCTCTCCCGCGGGCTTGGCCCGCGTATACATGTAGAGGGGCCTCGAGAGGGGGTACTTCCCCGCCTTCACGTTCTCGGCGGTCGGCAGGTAGCCCTTGCCGTCGGCGCCCGCGATCCGGACCTCCTTCACCCCGGCGGCGTAAGCGGCACCGCCGTAGCCGATGCCCCACTTCTCCTTCGAGACCGCGTTCACGACCGCGGCCGTGCCGGGGAGGGTCTGGGCGGCCGGGTGGAAGTCCATGTCGTCGAGGACGTGCTCCTTGAAGAACACGTAGGTACCCGACGAGTTCTCCCGGGAGTAGATGACGATCCTCGCGTCCGGGCCTCCCACGTCCTTCCAGTTCGTCAGGTCGCCGAGGTAGATGGCCTTGAGCTGCGCCTTCGTGAGCTGCGCGACGGGGTTGGACGCGTGGACGTAGACGGCGACGCCGTCCTTCGCGACCGCCGTCTCCACCGGCTGCGACCGGAAGCGCTGCTGCACCTTCGCCCGCTCCGAGGCCTTCATCTCGCGGGAGGCGTTCGCCACGTCGGTCGTGCCGTTGATGAGGGCGGCGATCCCGGTCCCCGAGCCGCCGCCCGTCACCTGGACCTTCTTGCCGCCCGCCTTCTTCATGTAGTCCTCCGCCCAGCGCTGGGTGAGGATCACCATCGTGTCGGAGCCCTTCACCGTGACGGTGCCGGCGCTGGCGAGGGCCGGGATCGCGGCGGCGAGGGCGACGAGGTAGCGCTTCATTCGTGTGCTCTCCTTTTCCGTTGCCCGCGGTTCTAGGGGCCGGCCGTGGAGGGAGCGTGGCGCCCGCGTGACGGGCGCGTGACGACTCCCTCGGGGTGGGGCCTGTCGGAGGCCCCGAGGGGGGTTCTCGGGCCTCTCACGCCGCCGGGAGCCGGAACCAGAAGCGGGTGCCGCCGGCGCCGCTCTCCACTCCGACCTCGCCCTCCATCCCCTGGACGAGGTGCTTCGCGATCGCGAGGCCGAGCCCCGTGCCCCCGAGGTCCCGGGACCGGCCGGGATCCACTCGGTAGAAGCGCTCGAAGATCCGGGGCAGATGGTGCCGCTCGATCCCCGGGCCCGTGTCCACGACCGAGAGGACCCACCCGTCGCCGGCGCGCTCCGCGCGGAGGGTCACGCCGCCCTCGGCCGTGTACTTCACCGCGTTGTCGAGGAGGTTCACGAGCACCTGCTCGAGGGCGCGAGGATCGGCGCGGACGGCGGCCTCCTCCGGGATCTCCTCGGCGAGCGATAGCCCCTTCTCCCGCGCCGCCGGCGCGAGGAGCTCCACGGCCTGGCGCACCGCGCCCCCGAGTTCCACGGGCAACCGCTCGAGCCGCCACTGGCGCGTCTCGATCCGGGAGAGATCGAGGAGGTCCTGGGTGAGGCGGGTGAGCCGCTCCGCGTTGCGCGAGACGATCTCGACGAAGGCGCGCGCCGCGGCGGGGTCCTCGAGCCCTCCCGCGAGGAGCGTCTCGGCGGCGGCCCGCACGGCGGCGATGGGGGTCCGCAGCTCGTGGCTCGCGTTCGCGACGAGGTCCCGGCGCGCCGCCTCGGCCCGCCTCGCGTCCGTCACGTCCCGCAGCAGGAGGAGGACCTCGCCCCGGAGCAGAGGGGCGAGGTGGGCGCGGTGGACGCTCCGTCCGATCTCGAGGTCGAGGCTCCGCGCCGTCCCCTCCAGCGCCCGCTTCACCGCCTCGGAGAGCGCCGCGCTCCTCGTGATCTCGAGCGGCGTGAGCCCCGCCGCCCGGCCGGTCGCGGCGAGGGTGTCGAAGGCCGCGTTCGAGACGCGCACCCACCCCTCCCTCGAGATCAGGGCCGCCGCGTCGGGGAGGCCGGCGAGGATCTCCTGCTCGAGCACGTCGCGCACCGGTGGCACGCGCTGGCGCTCGCGCTGCGCGAGGAGCTCGGCGAGCTCGCGGACCTCGCGGCCGAGATCGGCGCGCGGACCTCCCGCCAGCTCGGTGCGCAGGGCGCGGATCGCGGCGGAGAGCGACGTGTGCCGGAGCACCTCGCCCTCACCCCTTCTCGCTCGGATCCACCAGGCGATAGCCGATCCCTCGCACCGTCTCGAGCAGCTCGCGGGCGGGACCCAGCTTCTCACGGAGCCGCTTCACGTGGGTATCCACGGTCCGCGTCTCCACCTCGGAGGACATCTCCCAGACGTCCTCGAGGAGCTGCTCGCGGGACTGCACACGGCCGAGGCGCGCCATGAAGGTCGCGAGGAGCCGGAACTCGAGCGGCGTGAGGACGATCTCCGCCCCCTGCACGAAGGCGCGGTGCGCCTCCATGTCCACGCGGATGGGGCCGACCGTCTCCGGCGGACGCTCCTTCGTGCGCCCCGGCCCCGAGCGGCGGAGGACCGCCTTGAGCCGCAGGACGAGCTCCCGGACGCTGAACGGCTTCGTCACGTAGTCATCCGCCCCGATCTCGAACCCCACGACGCGGTCCACCTCGTCCCCCTTCGCCGTGAGCATGACGACCGGCACGTGGCGGGTGCGCGGGTCACCCTTGATCTGCCGGCAGACCTCGGTGCCCGGGAGGTCGGGGAGCATGAGGTCGAGGAGGACGAGGTCCGGCACGCGCCGGCGGAGCTGGGCGAGAGCCTGCTCCCCCGAGGTCGCGAGGAGGGTCTCGAAGCCCGCCGCGCGCAGGTTGAAGTCGAGGAGCGACAGGAGGTCGCGCTCGTCGTCGACGAGGAGGATGGACGCCACGGGACGACCTTACCGCACGGGCGGGTGACGCGCCCGTGACGGAACCGCGCCGGCCGGGCGAAGCCGTCTTGTTCCCGTGGGGTCGGCAAGCTCGCGGAGCCCCGGGACCCGGGGTAGCATCGAAGGTCCCATGCGACGCCTCGTCACGGCCCTCGCCCTCGCGTCCGCCCTCGGGTGCGCCGGTCCGCGCGAGGACCTCGTGACGCCGCCCCCGTCCGGGCTCGGCCCCGGCCGGGTCCTCCGCGCCGCCGAGCTCGCCCGCGTCCGCTGCCTCCTCGTCGCGCCCTTCGAGAACGGCTCCGACGC
>JBBIPT010000165.1:0-8679 GCA_037442705.1 Anaeromyxobacter sp. | reverse complement strand
GCATCGACCGCGACGTTCGCCCTTCGACACGCTCAGGGCGAACGGCTGCGAATGCTCGGCCAGAGTTGCCCGGGCGGCCAGCGGCCGGCTTCACCTGGGGAGCGCCGGCCGGTGAGGCCGCCAGGGGAGCGCGGGGGGCCGGCCGGTGGTAGAGTCCCACCCCCATGCCTCACCGCACGGACGACGTCCGCATCCGCGAGATCAAGGAGCTGGCCCCGCCGTCCCACCTCCTCCGAGAGTTCCCCTGCACCGAGAAGGCGGCCGACACCGTCTACGGCGCCCGCCAGGCGATCCACCGGATCCTCCACGGGATGGAGGACCGGCTCCTCGTCGTGATCGGCCCCTGCTCGATCCACGACACGAAGGCGGCGCGGGAGTACGCGGGGCGCCTCCTCGCCGAGCGCGCCCGGCACGCGGCCGACCTCGAGGTCGTGATGCGGGTCTACTTCGAGAAGCCGCGGACGACCGTCGGCTGGAAGGGGCTCATCAACGACCCCGGCCTCGACGGCAGCTTCCAGATCAACGAGGGGATCCGGATCGCCCGCGAGCTCCTCCTCCAGCTCGCCGAGGTGGGGGTGCCGGCCGCGTGCGAGTACCTCGACATGATCACGCCGCAGTACATCGCGGACCTCGTCTCCTGGGGCGCGATCGGGGCGCGGACGACGGAGAGCCAGGTCCACCGGGAGCTCGCGAGCGGGCTCTCCTGTCCGGTCGGCTTCAAGAACGGGACGGGCGGAAGCGTCCGGATCGCCATCGACGCGATCAAGGCGGCCCAGCAGCCGCACCACTTCCTCTCGGTGACGAAGGGCGGCCACTCCGCCATCGTCTCCACGAACGGGAACGAGGACTGCCACGTGATCCTCCGCGGCGGGAAGGCGCCGAACTACGACGCGGCGAGCGTGGACGGTGCCTGCCAGGAGATGGCGCGCGCGGGGCTCGCGCAGCGCGTGATGGTCGACGCCTCCCACGCGAACGCGGCGAAGAAGGCGGAGAACCAGGTGGGGGTGGCCCGGGACGTCGCGGCGCAGGTCGCGAAGGGCGACGCCCGCGTCGTCGGCGTGATGGTGGAGAGCCACCTCCTCGGCGGGCGGCAGGATCTCGTCGCCGGCCAGCCGCTCGTCTACGGCCAGAGCATCACCGACCCGTGCCTCGCCTGGGAAGAGAGCGTCCCGGTCCTGGAGGAACTCGCCGCCGCGGTCCGCCAGCGCCGGCTCGTCGCGGCGCGGAGCGAGGGGTCGAACGGGGAGGGGTAGGGGTCGGGATCTCGCGGCGGTCGGGGGCGCTCGCAGTGGGCATCATGCCTGGGTCGCGCCGCTCGTCACGCGAGCCGGGGACGCGGCGTGTGGAGAGCCCGTGGGACTCGACGAGCCCGGAGCCCCGTGGTGGGATCGCGCCCGGGGAACCAGGCGGATGAGCCGATCGTCGACGAAGCGGGAGGCCGCGCGGGGCGCCGCGAGGTGGCTCGAGGCCATCCCGGGGCGCGATGCCCACGAGCGCACGACGTCGCTCTGGGTGCAGGTCGCCTGTCTCCTCGGGGCGGGTGGGCTCGTCGCCGGGCTCCTGCGCGGGATCCAGGCCGGCGCACCCCGGGAGCTCCTCGTCCGCGACGGCGCGAACCTCGCGATCGTGCTCGCGACCGTGGCGCTGCTCCGCTCCGGCCACGCGCCCCTCGCGTGGCGGGTGCTCGTCGTCGGGATCGCCGGGAACTACTGGCTCTGGCTCGCGGCCCTCGGGCTCGAGTTCAACCGCTACGAGCTCCTGCAGCTCGCCATCTCCCTCACCGCCATGGCGCTGCTCCTGGGGCGGCGCTGGCTCTGGACCGGGTTCGCGCTCGCGTCGGCGGCCGTCCTCGTCGCGGCGCTGCGGGACGGGGGCCGGCTCGGAGGCGCGGGGGCGGGGGAGGCCGTCCTCCCGGCCATCTCGCTCCCCGGGGCGACCATCGTGGTCATGGCCGTCCTCGCGGTGCTGCTCGACCGGTTCGGCCTGACGGTCAGGGAGGCCCTCGCCGCGGCGCTCGCGCGGGAGCGGGAGCTGGCGGCGGCGAACGAGGCGCTCCGCGCCGAGGCGGAGGCCCACCGCCGGACGGGGGCGATGCTCGCCCGTGCCCAGAAGCTCGACGCCGTGGCGCGGCTGGCGAGCGGCGTCGCTCACGACTTCAACAACGTGATCACCATCGTGAACACGCACGCCACGCTCCTCCGCGACGGCCTCCGTGACCGGCCGCAGGCGATCGAGGACCTGAACGTCATCCTCCAGGCGGGGGAGAGCGCGGCGGGGCTCACGCGGCAGCTGCTCACCTTCGCCCGCGGGCAGCCCGTCGAGCCGCGGGCGCTCGATCTCAACGAGGTCGTGACCTCGACCGCCGGGATGCTCGGCCGCCTCGTGGGGGCGAGGGTCCGGATCGTGAAGCAGCTCACCCCCGGCCTCTGGCCGATCCGGGCCGACGCGGGGCAGCTCGAGCAGATCATCGTGAACCTGGCGGTCAACGCGCGGGACGCCATGCCCGAGGGGGGAACGTTCACCCTCTCGACCTCGAACGTCACGCTCCAGGAGGATGGCGCGGCGCTCGGTGCGCCCCTCCGGAAGGGCGATCACGTGAGGCTCCGGGCGATCGACACCGGGAGCGGCATGCCACCGGCGGTCGTCGAACAGCTGTTCGAGCCCTTCTTCACGACCAAGGGAGAGGGGAAGGGGATGGGGCTCGGCCTCTCCACCGTGTACGGCATCGTCTCCCGGGCCGGCGGGGCGATCACCGTGGAGTCCGCTCCCGGAAGGGGGACGACCTTCGAGGTCCTCCTCCCGCGCGACCGCCCGGCGGGACTCGAGGGCTCCTGAACGCCCGCTCGCGATTCGTGATCGGGCCCCTGGCCTCAGGCCTCGGACCTCGGGCCTCGGGAACGGCGGCAGAGATGCATTTCCTGAGGCCTGAAGCCTCGGGTGTTTCCGCATCGCGGTCGGGCGTCTAGCGGCAGTCGCTCACCCCTTCGCCGACAGCTCCGCCACCGTCCGCGGCCCCTTCTTCCTGCGGACGTTCTCGTCGAGCCAGCGGACCGTCTCGAAGAGGGTCTCCTGGGGATCGCGCGGGGCGAAGCCGAGCTCCGCCTCCGCCTTGCGCGAGTCGCAGTACCAGAACCGCTCGCCCATCTCCGCCGATCGCGGGTCGAGCGGCGTCTCCGTGCCCCGCCAGGAGTGGAACCGCTCGAGGAGCTTCGAGCCGGCGAGGTTCACCGCGGTGGGGAGGGTCACCTTCGGCGCCGGGACGCCGGAGATCCGCTCGAGCCGCTGGAAGAGCTCCTTGAAGGTCATGTTCGCGCCGCCGAGGAGGTAGCGCTCGCCGGGGCGGCCCTTCACGAGGGCGTCCGCGAAGGCGCGCGCGGCGTCCCGGACGTCCACGAAGGAGAGCCCCCCGGTCGGCATCGCGGGGATCCGCTTCTCCAGGAACTTGAAGACGACGTCGGTGGAGGAGAGGCGGGCGTCGCCGGGGCCGAGGAGGAGGGACGGGTTCAGCACCACGAGCGGGAGCCCCGTGTCCCGGTGGACGCGGAGCGCCGCCTTCTCCTGGTAGATCTTCGACAGGTAGTAGGGCCAGGAGGCGACGACCGGGATCGGGTGGTCGTCGGCCTCCGTCGCGACCCGGTCCTCCTTCGAGACGGCGATCGTCCCGGAGGACGACGCGAGGACCACCCGCTTCACGCCGGCCGCGGCGCAGGCCTCGAGGAGCCGGCGCGTCCCCTGCACGTGGAGCTCGTACATCGCCGCGGGCTCGTCGGGGTCGAAGGAGACGTGGCCGGCGAGGTGGAGCACCCCCTCCACGCCGTCGAGGGCCGCCCGGACCGCGCCGTCGTCGGCGAGGGAGGCGCGGACGACCTCGGCTCCGAGCGCCTCGGCCTCGGGGGCGGACGATCGCTGGAGGAGCCGGAGCCGGTGCCCCTCCCGCGCGAGGAGGGGGACGAGCGCGGACCCGAGGAAGCCGGTGCCGCCGGTGACGAGGAGGTTCACGTCTCCTCCCTCGGCTTCGCGGGCGTCCGGGGCTTCGCGCCCTCGCCGCGGTGCGCGCTCCGCTCCCGGGCCGGGGGGTGCCGGGCGGCGGGCTCGCCGTTCCCGCCGGCGGCGGAGGAAGTGGCGGCGGACGGCGCCGGGGCCTCCCCCGGGGCGCGGGCGGGCGTGGGGGAAGGGCGTCCGTCCCGCAGCGCCTTCACCGCCTCCTCCATCGCCGCCGTCGCGACGCGGTAGGACTCGCTCCGGGACATCCCCTCCGTCGCGCGGCGGAGCTCGGAGACCGCGATGGGCCGTCCGATCCGCACCCGGAGGTCCGCCTTCCTCGGGAAGGTGCGCCCGGGAGGGAGCGCCTCGTGGGTGCCGGAGAGGTGGACCGGGAGCACGTCCACGCCGCACTGGAGGGAGAGATACCCCGCGGTCGGGAAGAAGGGGGCCATCTCGCCGTCCCGCGAGCGGGTGCCCTCCGGGAAGAGGAGGAGGTGGTGGCCGCGCCGGAGCGCCTCGGCCGCGGCCCGCAGGCTCGTCCGGAGGGAGCCCTCCCGCTCCATCGGGATGAGGTTCGTGAAGTTCTCGAAGTAGGCCCGCTTCACCTTCGTGTCGAAGAAGTAGTCGCGCGCCGCGAGCGCGGCGAGCCGCTCCCCCTCGTCGCCGAGGGCCACCTTCACGAGCCCCATGTCGAGGTGGCTCGAGTGGTTCGCCACGACGAGGAAGGTGCGGTCGTGGGGGACGAAGGCGCGCCCCTCCACCTTCGCGCCGTACCAGGCCTCGTAGAGGGCGCGCTGCCCCGCGGAGAGGACCTTGCGCCCGAGCCTCGCGACGAGGGCGGGCACCGGGAGCTCGCCGTCGCCCTCCTCCCGCTCCTCCCCGGCCTCGGGCGCCGGCTCCGCGCCGGTCCGGCGGACGGCGCTCGTCACGAGCCGGGCGAGCTCGCCCACCGTCTGGATCCCCTGGAGGTGGTCGGCGGTGGCGGCGGGGACGCCCGCCGACTCGAGCGCGGCGGTGAGCTCGGTGGTCATGAGCGAGTCGAAGCCGAGGTCGGTGGCGAGCAGGGTGTCGTGCCCGATCGACGCGCGCGGGCGCCGGGAGACCTCGGCGACGAGATCGAGGACCCATCCGTCGCCGCCGCGCGTCTGCGCCGCGTCGCGGACCTTCCGCCCCTTCTGCGCCATCGCCTCGATCCGGAGGAGCTCGTCCCGCACGATCGGGCGCTTCACCTTGCGGGTCGCGGTCTTCGGGAGGTCCCCCTCGAAGAGGTGCCAGACCTTCACCCGCTTCGCGAACGGGAGCTTCGCGGAGACGGCCCGGACGTGGGCCTCGACCTTCTCGCGGATCTCGCCCCGGTCGCGGTCCCCGTAGTCGGGGACGAGGAGCATCGCGACCTTCTCGCCCTTGCCGTCCGGGAGCCCGACGACGCAGAGCTCCTTCACGAGGTCCGGATCCCGGTAGGCGTCCTCGACCTCGTCCGGGTACACGTTCTTCCCGTTCGCGTCGATGATGACGTCCTTCTTCCGGCCGACGAGGGTGAGGTTGCCGTCCGCGTCGATCTTCCCGAGGTCGCCGGTGTGGAGCCAGCCGTCCCGGATGGCCTGGCCCGTGAGGTCGGGATCGACGCCCGGCGTCTCCCCGCCGCGCCAGTAGCCGAGCATCACGTTCGGTCCCTTCGCGAGCACCTCGCCCACGCCGTTCGCGTCCGGATCGGCGATCCGGAGCTCGATCCCGGGCAGAGCGGGGCCGACGCTCCCCGCGGGGGCCTCCGCCTCGGGCTTCGACACGGCGAGGACGGGGGCCGTCTCGGTGAGGCCGTAGCCCTCGTAGAGATCGAACCCGAGCTCGCGGAAGGCCTTCTGGACCTCCGGGTCGAGGGCGGAGCCGCCGGAGACGAGGAGGCGGAGCCGCCCGCCGAACTTCCGGTGGACCGGCCAGAAGAGGAGCTTGCCGAGGTTCAGGGCGAGCGCCGAGTCGCGGAGCGCCGCGTTCCCCTCCATGAGCGCCTCGAAGGCCGCCTCCACGACGCCGGGCTTCGCCGCGAGCTCCTGCGTGATCTTCCGGTGGAGGAGGGACCAGAGGGCGGGGACGCCGATGAGCGCCGTCACGCGCCCGGAGCCGAGGGCGTCGGAGATCCGGTCGGCGGTGAGCTCGTCGAGGTACTCGATCTCGGCGCCGCGGGCGAGGGGGACGAGGAGCCCGGCGGTGAACTCGAAGGTGTGGTGGAGCGGGAGGACGGAGAGGAGCCCGTCGCCCGGCCCGAGCGCGAAGATCCCGGAGAGCTTCCCGACGAGGCTCGCGAAGTTCCGGTGGGAGAGCATGACGCCCTTCGGGGTCCCGGTCGTCCCGCTCGTGAAGATGAGGGAGGCGAGGTCGTCGGGCGAGACCTTGGACGGAGGGGCGGGCGCCCCTCCCGGATCGCCGGCGAGCGCCTCGCCGAGGAGGGCGGCCCGCGCGCCGGGGACCGCGGCCGCGGCGAGCGCGGGGAGCCCCGGGTGGCGCTCCGCCGTGTCGTCGGAGAGGAGCCCGACCTTCGCCCCGGCGCTGCGCCAGAGGTTCGCGAGCTCCTCGGCGGCGAGCTGCGGGTCGACCGGAACCGCCGCCGCGCCCGCCTCGAGGATCCCGAAGTAGGCGATCGCCCACTCCGGCCGGTTCTCGGAGGCGAGGAGGACCCGGTCTCCCTTGCGGACGCCCGCGCCGTGCAGGAAGCCCGCGACGGAGCGGGCGAGGCGCCCGAGGTCCCCGTAGGAGATCCGCTCCTTGCGCTCGCCCTGCATGCGGAGCGCGGCGCGCTCCGGCCACTCCTCGCAGGAGGCGTGGAGGAGCTCGAGGAGGTCGCGGGGGGTGCGCGGGGCGTGGACGCGCTTGTCCGAGAGCTCCTCGAGCCCCGGGAAGACCCACTCCTCGAGCCCCTTCATGTGGACGTCGAGCCAGTAGGCGCGCCAGTCGAGCCGGTCCGGGTCCCAGGGGATCGCGTCGCGGTCCGCGGCGGGGAGCCGCCCGTAGAGCTCGCGGATCGCCGCGCAGCGGAAGACGTACTTGTTGTCCCAGACGAAGGGCAGGAAGAGGTCCCAGAGCTTCCGGGTCTTCTCGAGCTTGTCCTCGAGCTCGTCGAGCTCCCGGGAGAGCCGTCCGGCGAGGGCGGCGAGCCGCGGCGCGCCCCAGCGCGGCGTCGCCGCGTCGAGGAGGCGCCGGGCGCCCTTCGCGAGGGCCTGGAGGGCGGGCGTCCCGAAGGCCTCGTACTCCGTCCGCGTGACGGTGTAGGGCTCCACCCGGGCGAGGAGCCGGTTCCAGGTCCGGTTCCCCTCCTCGCGCTCCCGGAAGTAGCGCCGCCGGTAGATCGCGGTGAGCTCCACCGCGCGCCGGGCCCAGAGCGGGTTCACGTCGCCCGAGGCGAGGTGGTAGACGCGGCCGCGCGCGACGTCCGCGCCGGCGGCGAGGGCGGCGCGCCGCTCCACGGCCTCGGCGGCGGCCGCGATCGTGGCGCCCGCGACGAGGTCCACCGGCACGACGTCGAGGATCGCCTTGTCCGCCGCGGGGAACCCGCGGTGCCCCTTCAGCGAGAGGAAGGCGAGGGGGGCGCTCGTCGTGAAGCCCTCGTTCCAGCCGGGGAAGGGGTAGCGGAGCGCGCTCTCCACGATGGAGGGGCGCACGATGGACCAGGCGAAGCGCCTCGCCGCGTCCTCTCCGTCCCGCTCGCCCCGGACCTGCCTGAGGGCGATCGCCTGCTCGCCGAGCGACTTCGTGTACGTGTAGGTGTTGGGCCAGCCCCAGTGCCGGGCCCGCTCCATCCCCACCTCGACGAGCCGCTGCGAGGTCCAGACCCGCTTCTCGCGGGCGATCGCGAGCCGGAGCGCCTTCTCGTCCCCCTTGCGCCCCTCGCCGGCGAGCCGCTCGGCGGCCCGGTCGCGGAAGAGCGACTGCTGCATCCGGTCACCGGCCCGCTCCCGCACCACGGCCATCCGCCGCTCGCAGTCCCTGATCTCCGCGTCGAGGTCGAAGTCGGCCGCGTCGAGCGGCTCCTCCTTCGGGCGCCCGGCGACCCCTTCCCGGCGGGGGAAGTAGCCGGCGAGCTCCTCGTCCTCGTACACGACCCCGTCGCGGTTCCCCGCGACGAAGCAGGTGGACATGTGGACGAGCGCCGCCCCGGTGCGGAGGCAGAGCTCCACCGCGTTCCGCGCGCCGTGGACGTTCACGCCGAGGGCGAGCTCGAGGGACGGGTCGAAGTCCACGAGCCCGGCGCAGTTCACCACGGCGTCGAGCCCGGCGAGCCGCGCGAGGTCCGCCTCGGAGACCCCGAGGAGCGGGTCGGAGACGTCGCCGGCGATGGGGACGCACTTCTCCCGGAGGAAGGCGTCGAAGCGGTCCCCGAGCGCGAGGCGGAGCGGATCGAAGGGGCGGCTCGCCACCACCTTGTCGAAGAAGCGGGCCTCGGCCGACCCGCCGGTCCCCGGCCGGACGAGGACGAAGACCCGCCCGACCTCGGGGTAGCGGTGGAGGAGGAGGGTGAGGGTGACCTTCCCGACGAAGCCGGTGGCGCCGGTGACGAGGATCCGCTTGCCGGCGAGCGTCGCGCGGACGTCGAGGCCGTCCGGGGCGGGGGCGGGCCGCTCTCCGCCGCCGGCGCCGTTCCCGCGCCCGTGGCGCGCGGTTCCGCCCGGGGCCTGGGCCCCCTCGCCGTGGCCGCCCGCGGGG
>JBBIPT010000164.1:0-8720 GCA_037442705.1 Anaeromyxobacter sp. | reverse complement strand
CGGGTCGGGCGCCGCGCGCGGCGCGGCAGACCCGGGGGGCGCCGCGGCGGGGGGCCCGCCCGTCCCGAGATCGAGGTCCTCGAGATCGACGTCCTCGGGGAGCGGGGGCTCCTCGCTCCGCGCCTCCCCTCCTCCGAACGTCGCCACGACGAGCTCCACGAGCGCCCGGCTCTCGCTCGTGAGCTCGGTGAACTTGATGCCCATCCCCGGGTCGCGGTGGGGCTCACCGGGCGCGGAGGGAGGAGCGGTCCAGCGCACGACGCCCTGGCCGCGGATCACGTGCTCCCCGGACTCGAGGGCGATGTCGAGCTGGAGCTCCGTGCCCGGCGGGTGGGCGTCCCGCGTCCGGACGAAGATGCCGCCGCGGGAGAGGTTCCCCGCGTACCGCTCGATGAAGTCGTCCACCGAGCCGAGCGCGAGCCGGATCCGGAGGCCAGCGACGACGCGCGGCTCGCCGCGCCTCTCCCTCTCCCCGGGCATCCGGCTTCATCGTACATTCCGGGGCCGGGAGCCGCCAGCGCGGCCCCTCCGGCCCCTCGGCCGGGAACCGGCCCCGGCCGGCGGGAGGACGTCGTGACGAAGCCACGCAGCATCGCCCCCGCCGACGGCCGGCTCGCCGTCCTCCTGCCGGGGCTCGGCGCCGTCGGCACGACGCTCATCGCGGGCGTCGAGGCGATCCGGCGCGGGATGGCGAAGCCCATCGGGTCCCTCACCCAGATGGCCACGGTCCGCCTCGGGAAGAGGACGGAGAAGCGCTCGCCCGCGATCCGCGAGCTCGTCCCGCTCGCGCCGCTCGAGAACCTGCGGTTCGGCGCCTGGGACGTCTTCCCGGACGACGCCTACGCGTCGGCCTGCCACGCGAAGGTCCTGGAGCAGGAGCTCGTGGACCGGCTCCGCGAGCCGCTCCAGGCCGTCCGGCCGATGAGCGCCGTCTTCTCGCCGGAGTACGTCCGCCGGCTCGACGGCCCGAACGTGAAGGCGGGCCCCTCGAAGCGGGCCCTCGGCGAGGCCCTCCGCGAGGACATCCGGCGGTTCATGCAGGAGAACGGGTGCTCGCGCGGCGTGATGGTCTGGTGCGCGTCCACGGAGATCTTCCTCGACCCCGCCCCCGCCCACGCGGACCTCGCGCGGTTCGAGAAGGCGCTCGAAGCGAGCGACCCCGCCATCGCCCCTTCGATGATCTACGCCTGGGCCGCCCTGAAGGAGGGGATCCCCTTCGCGAACGGCGCCCCGAACCTCACCGTGGACGTCCCGGCCCTCCAGGAGCTCGCGCTGCGCGAGGGGGTGGCCATCGCCGGGAAGGACTTCAAGACGGGGCAGACCCTGATGAAGACCGTCCTCGCCCCCATGCTCAAGGCGCGGATGCTCGGCCTCGAGGGATGGTTCTCCACGAACATCCTCGGCAACCGGGACGGCGAGGTCCTCGACGACCCGGGGAGCTTCAAGACGAAGGAGGTCTCGAAGCTGTCGGTGCTCGAGCACATCCTCCAGCCCGAGCTCTACCCCGACCTCTACGGCCACGTGGACCACAAGGTCCAGATCAACTACTACCGGCCGCGCGGCGACAACAAGGAGGGCTGGGACGCGATCGACATCGTGGGCTGGCTCGGCTACCCGATGCAGATCAAGGTGAACTTCCTCTGCCGGGACTCGATCCTCGCCGCCCCCGTCGCGCTCGACATCGCCCTCTTCCTCGACCTCGCGCAGCGCGCGGGGATGTCGGGGATCCAGGAGTGGCTGTCCTTCTACTTCAAGAGCCCCATGGTGGGCGCGGGGCTCTACCCTGAGCACGACCTCTTCATCCAGCTCACGAAGCTCAAGAACACCCTGCGCCACGTCGCGGGCGAGGAGCTCATCACCCACCTCGGCCTCGACTACTACGAGCGGTGAGCGATCCTCCCCCGGGGTGCCCGGGCGCTCCGCTATTGCACCGGGGGCGGGCCTTTGCTAGAAAGCCCCCGCTTCGACTGCCCAGGTGGTGGAACTGGTAGACACACCATCTTGAGGGGGTGGCGCCGTAAGGCGTGCGAGTTCGAATCTCGCCCTGGGCACTCTCGAGAAGCGAGGAAGGGGATCCGGGCCACCGGACCCCCTTCTCTCTTTTCGGGGTGCGGCCCGGAGGCTACTTCGCGGGCGCCGGAGCGGCGGGCGCCGGCGGCGCGGAGGTGGGGCCGCCCTCGGCGGGCGCGCCGGGCCCCGGGACCGACGGGGCCGCCTCCTGGCCGAAGCCGGGCGCCGTGGCCGGCGGGGCCTCGAAGGGCGCGGGCGCCGCCGCCTCCCGGTCGATCTCCGACATCGTCCGCGACGCCTGGAAGGCGAGCGCGACGGATGTCAGCATGAAGACGGCCGCCGCCCCCGCGGTGAGCTTCCCGAGGAAGGTCTGGGCGCCGCGGCCGCCGAAGACGGTCTGCGCGCCGGCGCCGCCGAAGGCGCCTCCCATTCCCCCGCCCTTTCCGGCCTGGAGGAGGATCACGAGGATGAGGAAGATGCAGACGAGGACGTGGACGATGACGATGAGCGTGCTCAACGGATTGCACCTTTCACGATGGCGAGGAAATCCTTCGCCTTGAGGCTCGCCCCGCCGACGAGGGCTCCATCGACGTCGGGCTGGGACATGAGCTCGGCTGCGTTCTCCGGCTTCACCGAGCCACCGTACTGGATCCGGATCGCGTCGGCGGCGCCGCCGCCGAGGTCGCGGAGGAGCTTGCGGACCACGGCGTGGACCTCCTGGGCCTGCGCCGAGGTCGCGGTCTTGCCGGTGCCGATCGCCCAGACCGGCTCGTAGGCGACCGTGAGCGTGGCGAGCGCCGCCTGGGGGACGCCGGCGAGCGCGGCGCGCACCTGCCGCTCCACGACCTCGAGCGTCCGGTTCGCCTCGCGCTCCTCCAGGGTCTCCCCCACGCAGACGATGGGCAGGAGACCCGCCGAGAGGACGGCCCCCACCCGCTTGCGCACGGTCTCGTCGGTCTCCCCGAAGAGCTGCCGGCGCTCGCTGTGGCCCACGATGCAGTGGCGGCACCCGGCCTCCGCGAGCATCGCCGCGGAGATCTCGCCGGTGAAGGCGCCCTGGGGCTCCCAGTGGGCGTTCTGGGCCGCGAGCTCCACCGCCCCGCCGCGCAGCGCCTCGGCGACGGGATGGAGCGCGGTGAACGGCGGGGCCACCGCGACCTGCACCTCGCCGGGGGAGCCGCCGAGCCCGGCGAGCAGCTCGCGGACGAGCGCCACCGCCTCCCCGGCGGTCTTGTGCATCTTCCAGTTGCCGCAGACGAACTTCTTGCGCGCCACGGGCTACTCCTCGAGGACCTTCACGCCGGGGAGCTCGCGCCCCTCGATGAACTCGAGCGAGGCGCCGCCGCCGGTGGAGACGTGCTTCATCCGATCCACGAGCCCGGCCTCCTCCACCGCCGCGGCGCTGTCGCCGCCGCCGACGACGGTGACCGCCTCGCTCTCCGCCATCGCCTTCGCGACGCCGAACGTCCCCTCCGCCCAGGGCTTCTGCTCGAAGAGCCCCATCGGCCCGTTCCAGAAGACCGTCTTCGCCGCGAGGATCCGCTGCCGGTACCGGTCGAGCGTCTTGGGGCCGATGTCGAGCCCCATGAGGCCGTCCGGGACGGCGCGGCCGTCCACGACGACGCGCTTCGCGTCCACCTTCGGCTCCGCGCCGCAGACGTGGTCCACGGGGAGGAGGAGGTCCACCTTCCGGGCCTCCGCCCGCTCCAGGATCTGCCGGGCGAGGTCGAGCCTGTCCTTCTCCACGAGGCTCTTGCCGACGGCGACCTCCTGCGCGGCGAGGAAGGTGTAGGCCATCGCGCCGCCGATGCAGATCGCGTCGGCCTTCGCCATGAGGTTCTCGAGGACCTTGATCTTGTCCGAGACCTTGGCCCCGCCGACGAGCGCGACGAACGGTCGGACGGGGGAGCCGAGGGCCTTGCCGAGGTACTCGACCTCCTTCTGGATGAGGAAGCCTGCCGCCTTCTCCTTCACGAACCTCGCCATCCCCGCGGTGGAGGCGTGGGCGCGATGGGCGGTGCCGAAGGCGTCGTTCACCCAGACGTCGGCGAGGCTCGCGAGCTCCTTCGCGAAGGCCTCGTCGTTCATCTCCTCCTCCGGGTGGAAGCGGAGGTTCTCGAGGAGCAGGACCTGGCCCGCCTCGAGGTCCTTCACGAGCTTCCTCACCCCGTCCCCCACGCAGTCGTCCGCGAGGATCACGTCCTGGGAGAGGAGCTCGGAGAGCCGCTCCGCCGCGGGCTCGAGGGTGAGCTTCTTGCGGTCCTCCGGCTTCCCCTTGGGCCGCCCGAGGTGGGAGGCGAGGATCACCCTCGCCTTCCCGTCCAGGGCGTGCCGGATCGTCGGGAGCGCCGCCCGGATCCGGGCGTCGTCCGTCACGCGCCCCTCCCCGTCGAGCGGGACGTTGAAGTCCACCCGGATGAAGACCCGCTTTCCGGCGAGGGAGAGGGACTCGATCGTCTTCAGGGCCATGGGCTCACTTCACGAGGAGCTTCGCCACGTCGATCATCCGGTTGGAGAAGCCCCACTCGTTGTCGTACCAGGCGAAGACCTTCGCGAAGGTCCCGTCGATGACGAAGGTGCTCGTCGCGTCGAAGATCGAGGACGCCGGGTGGCCGTTGTAGTCCACCGAGACCGTCGGCTCGTCGGAGTACACGAGGACGCCCTTCAGCGCCCCGTCCGCGGCCCTCTTGAAGGCCGCGTTGATCTCCTCCGCCGTCGCCGCCTTCTCCATCTCCACGGTGAGGTCCACGAGGGAGACGTTGGGCGTCGGGACGCGCACCGCCGTGCCGTGGAGCTTCCCCGCGAGCTGCGGGATGACCTCGGCGACGGCCTTCGCGGCGCCGGTCGTGGAGGGGATCATCGAGAGCGCCGCGGCGCGGGCCCGCCGGAGGTCCTTGTGCGGCAGATCGAGGAGGTTCTGGTCGTTCGTGTAGGAGTGGATCGTCGTCATGAGGCCGCGCTTGATGCCGAAGCTCTCCAGCATCACCTTCGCGACCGGCGTGAGGCAGTTCGTCGTGCAGGAGGCGTTCGAGATGATCTTGTGCTTCGCCTTGTCGATCTGCCCGTGGTTGATCCCGTAGGCGACCGTGATGTCCGGCCCCTTCGCGGGGGCGGAGATGAGCACCCGGGGGGCGCCGGCCTTCAGGTGGCCCTCCGCCTTCTCCCGCTCGGTGAAGAGGCCCGTGCACTCGAGGACGAGGTCGACCCCGTTCGCGGCGTGGGGGAGGTCGGCCGGCGACTTGATCGCCGTGACCTGGATCTCCTTCCCGTTCACGACGATGCCCCTGTCCCTCGCCTTCACCTCCGCGTCGAGCGTGCGGTGGACGGAGTCGTACTTCAGCAGGTGGGCGAGGGTCTTCGTGTCGGTGAGGTCGTTGATCGAGACGAACTCGAGGTCTTCCTTCCGCTCGAGCGCGGCCCGGAGCACGCAGCGCCCGATCCGTCCGAAGCCGTTGATCGCGATCCTCGCAGCCATCCGTGGTTCCTCCCGGGGTCCAGGCGGGTTAAGGGGTCGGAAAGAGGGCGGTAAACTACTCCCCGGACCCCGGTGCGTCAAACGGAAACGAGGGGTGGCGCCCCGTGGAAAGCGAGGCGGCGCCGATCGCTCGGCGCCGCCCCGGTGCTACGCGCTCGACTTGCCCGCGCCCTACATCGCGGCTCGCGCCTCGCCCGCCGTCCCGTTCGCGGACGGGGGCTGCGCAGCCGCGGCGGCCTGGGCGTGACCCTCCTTCAGGTCCTGGGTCACGAGGTCGATGAGCTCGGTGGAGAGGCTCAGGATCTGGTTGGTCGAGTAGCCGCTGCCCCTCAGCTCCTTGAAGAGGGACTTCGCGAGGATCTTCGTTCCCTTGCTATCGAGCATCCCTGGCATCATGGCGTTCTCTCCGGGTCGAGGCTGCGAACCACGGCCTGTCGCGGTAGACACTCCCATGAGCAAGGGGCGCGCCATTCCGTCGCGGCGGAACCCATCTCAATGATTTCGACTGGTTGCGACCACCCACTCCCACCAACGCGGCCCCCGCCGGTGCGTAGCCCGGTTCGCATTCGGTGCGAGCCGGCAGGGTCCGGCGCGTAGCCCCCTTCGCAGGCTCCCGACGCGATGCGCTACCGGATCTCCGGCATTCCGCTCTGGCTCGACGAGGACGAGTCCCTCCTGCCGGGGCGTGCGGCGGAGCGGCTCGGCGTCTCTCCCGAGCACCTGCGCGACCTCGTGGTCGTGCGCCGCGCCCTCGACGCGAGGCAGAAGGGGCACGCCCGCTGGCTCGTTCACGTCGAGGCCTCGGTGGAGGGAGAGATCCGAGGGCCGCCCTCCGGGGTGGCGCCGGTGGAGGCCCCGCCGCCTCCGCCCGCGCAGGTGAAGGCCCCCCCGGCGGCGCCGATCGTCCTCGGGGCGGGGCCCGCGGGGCTCTTCTGCGCGTGGGGGCTCCTCGAGCGCGGCGTCCCCTCCGTCGTCGTGGACCGGGGCCGGCGCGTGGGCCCGCGCCGGCGGGACGTCGCGGCGCTCATGCGCGCGGGGACGCTCGACCCGGAGTCGAACATGAGCTTCGGGGAGGGGGGCGCGGGGGCCTACACCGACGGCAAGCTCGGGACGCGCATCCACCACCCTGCCGTCCGCAAGGTCGTGGAGCTCTTCGCCCGCTTCGGCAACGCCGCCCGGATCCTCTCCGAGGGGAAGCCCCACGTCGGCTCGGACGTCCTCCCCTCCGCGATCTCCGGGATGGTGGCGGAGCTCGAGCGCGGCGGCTGCTCCTTCCACTGGGAGGCGCGGGCGGTGGACCTCGAGCTCTCCGCCGGGCGCTTCCGGGGGCTCCGGCTCGCGGACGGCCGCACCCTCGCCTCCGACCGGCTCGTCCTCGCCCCCGGCAACTCCGCCCGCGAGCTCTACGAGCTCTTCGCCGCCCGGGGATGGCCCATCGAGGCGAAGCCCTTCGCCGCCGGTTTCCGCGCCGAGCACCCCCAGGAGCTCGTGAACCGGATCCAGTACGGCAAGGACGCCCGCCACCCCCGCCTGCCGCCGGCGGACTATCGCCTCGCGGAGAACCCGCGCGTCGGCGGGGAGCCGCGCGGCGTCTTCACCTTCTGCATGTGCCCGGGCGGGGTCGTCGTGCCGACCCCCACCGAGCCCGGGCTCCTCTGCACGAACGGGATGTCCAACGCGGCGCGCTCCTCCCCGCTCGCGAACGCCGGCCTCGTCGTCGCCGTCTCCCCGGCCGACTTCGCGGCCGAGGGCTTCGAGGGTCCCCTCGCCGGCCTCGCCTGGCAGCGGAAGTGGGAACGCGCCGCGTTCGAGCTCGGCGGCGGGGGCTACCGCGCGCCCGCCCAGCGCATCGCCTCCTTCCTCGCGGGCGAGAGGGGCGCGCCTCCGGGGAAGGGCTCCTACCGCCCCGGCGTGACGGCGGCGGACCTCTCGCGCCTCTACCCTCCCCGCGTCCAGGAGGCGCTCCGCGCCGGGCTCCTGGCCTTCGGCCGGCGGATGCGGGGCTACCTCACCGACGAGGCGGTCCTCGTGGGGGTGGAGACCCGGACGAGCGCTCCCTGCCGGCTCGTGCGGGGCGCCGGCCTGCAGTCGCCCGCCCTGCGCGGGGTCTATCCGGCCGGCGAGGGCGCGGGCTACGCGGGGGGGATCGTCTCCTCCGCGGTGGACGGCCTCCGCGTCGCCGAGGCGATCTGCGCGGAGCTGGAGGCGGCCTGATGCGCTACCTCGTCCGGGACCGGAACGGCGACGAGCTCGTCGTCCCCTCGCTCCGGGACCTCCACCGGCTCTACCTGCATGGCTTCGTCTCCGACGAGGATCTCGTCAGGGCGGCGACGTCGGACCGCTGGGTGCGGGTGGGCGCCTTCCCTGCGCTCCAGGGCGTGCGGGAGGAGCGCGCGGACTGGAAGAAGATCGGCCTCCTCCTCCTCGCCGCGGTGGTGCTCGCCGCGGGGATCGCCATCCTCCTGCGGGGGTGACCCTGATTCGGAAGGCTTCTGGCCTCAGGAAATGCACCTCTGCTGCCGTTCCCGAGGCCCGAGGTCGATCACGAATCGCGAGCGGCCGTTCAGCGCCCGTAGTCGTCCTGCACACGCACGACGTCCTCCACCTCGGGCGTCGACACCTCGAGGACGTCGCAGTCGGTGACCGCCCGCATCCGGTGCACGGTCCCCGGCTTCACGTGGAAGCTGTCGCCGGGCCGCATCGGGTGGTCCACGAGGCGGCCGTCCTCGCGGAGCACGAGGACCATCTCGCCGCTCCAGAGGTGGATCGTCTCGTCCTTCTTCACGTGGTACTGGAGCGAGAGCTGGGTCCCCGCCTTCACGTGGAGGAGCTTCCCCACGTAACGGTCGGTCTGGGCCCACCAGAGCTCGTGACCCCAGGGCTTCTCCACCCGCTTCGGCTTCTCGAACGTGGCCATCGCGCTTCCGATCCGCCCCTCAGCGGGACGGGGTGACGAACCCCTTCGCCCCCGTCTCGCGAGCGACGTCCTTCATGTAGACCTCGGCCTCCTCGCGGCTGTCGAAGGCGCCGGCGCGCACGCGGTAGAAGCGTCCCCTCCCCGGGACGTCCGCCTCCTCGATCCGGGGGTTCAGGTGGGCGAGCCTGGCCACGATCCGCTCCGCCTCGGCGCGGTCCTGGGCCGCGGCGAGCTGGACGGTCCACGGCTTCGAGACCGGATCGGCCGCGGCGGGGGGCGGCGCGGTGGACGGAGCGGCCGGCGCCGCCTCGGGCGCGG
>JBBIPT010000163.1:0-8741 GCA_037442705.1 Anaeromyxobacter sp. | reverse complement strand
CCGGTTTTTTGAGGCCCGGGAGCAGCGCAGACTTCGCGGCTGACCATGCCACTCGTCGTCACCAACTCCGCCCCTGCCGCACCGCCCGTGGCGAATCCCGCAGACGGCTTGCGCGACATCGCGCCACCCGTGGATATCCCCTCCGGTTACGAGTGGCTGTGGTGGACGTTGGTCGCCCTCGCCCTGGTGGCCGTCGGGATCGGGTGGCACCGGTTCTCCCGGACGTCGGCGACGGTGACCCGGTGGGCCCGCGCGCACGCGCCGAGCCCGCGGGCGATCCCGCGGAGCCGCGCCCCCCTCGTCCCCTCCGGCAGGCCGAGCGCGACGAGGGCGTGCCGCGGGCGCGCCCCCATCGCCGCGAGGTCGGAGAGGTTCACCGCGAGGGCCTTCCACCCCACGTCCTCCGGGGAGAAGCCCGCGCCGAAGTGGACCCCCTCGACGACCGCGTCCACGGTGACGACGATCTCCTCGCCGGCGGGCGCCCGGAGCACCGCGGCGTCGTCCCCCGCCCCGACCTCCACCCCCTCGCCCCGGAGCGGGAGCGCGCGGGTGAAGGCCTCGATGAGCTCGAACTCGGAGGGACGGGATCCCATCGGCGCCGTCAGCCGCGCGCCGGGGGCTGCGGGCCCGAGGGCGTCATCGCCGGCTCCATCGCCATCACGGGCAGGACGACGGAGAAGACCGACCCCTCTCCCGGCTTCGACCGGACGGTGATCTCGCCGCCGTGGGCCTCGACGAAGCTCCGGACGATGGCGAGCCCGAGCCCCGCCCCGCCGTACTCGCGGGTGGACGACCCGTCCACCTGGTAGAAGACGTCGAACACCCGCGCGAGGTGGTCCTCCGCGATCCCGATCCCGGTGTCCTTCACGTGGATCGCGATCCGGTCCCCTCCGAGCCGCTCCCCCGACACCGTGATCGAGCCGCCGGCCGGGGTGAACTTCACCGCGTTCGAGCAGAGGTTCACGAGGCACTGGCGGACCTTGTCCCGATCGGCCTGGAACCTCGGGAGCTGCCCCGGCTCGCAGGCGACCTTGAGCCCCTTCTTCCGCGCGAGGGGGAGGACGGTCGCGACGGCGTCGCGCATGAGCTGGCCCCCGTCCACGTCGGCGAGGACGAGCCGCACCCGCCCCGCCTCGATCTTCGAGATGTCGAGGATCGAGGTGATGAGGTGGAGGAGGTTCTCCCCCTTCTCCATGATGATCCCGAGGTACTCCCGCTGCTCCGCGGTGAGCGGCCCGCCGAGCCCCTCGAGCATCATCTCCGAGTAGCCGATCACGCTCGTGAGCGGCGTCCGGAGCTCGTGGCTCATCGTCGCGAGGAAGTTCGACTTCAGCCGGTCGAGCTCCTTCAGCTTCGCGTAGCTCCCCGCGAGCTCCTCGTTCTTCTCCTGGAGCTCCCGGTAGCTCTCGGTGACCGCCTCGATGTGGAGCTTCGCCGCGATGAGGTTCTTGTGGCCGGAGAAGATCATCACGTCGAGCAGATCCATGAAGTGCTTCAGGATCTTCTCGGCGCTGCCGGTCGCGACGCGGCGGATCTTCGTGAGGTAGTTCGCCGCGGCCTTCGCGTCGAAGTCCTTGGAGATCGAGGTGAGCGCGGCGGGCAGCTCCGCGAGCTCCTCGGGGACGAACGGGCCGAAGACGACGCGACCGATCACGTCCCCCTCGTAGAGGACCGGCTGGGCGAGGTACTTGCAGCCGGAGAAGCAGTCCACCGGGCTCGCGACCGGGTCGTCGCCGATGGGGTCCGACTTCGCCCTCCCCACCGTGGCCATGCACTGCTCGCGCCCCTTCGGGCGCGCCCAGATGTAGCCGCAGAAGTCCGCGTTCCCGACCCGCACGTCCACGAGCCGGTTCCCCTCCTCGTCGAAGACCCGCAGGCCCACCCGGTACAGCTCCGCGAAGGAGCGGCACACCTCCTCGAACGCCTTGAGGTCGAGGAGGTCCGGCAGCGGGATCCGCTGCTGCAGGAAGGAGGGGGGCAGGCTCATCGCGGCGCGGCCCCCTCCGCGGGGATCCGGGTCCCCGTGAGATCCACGTGGGAGAAGATCCGGCCGAGGAACTCCCGCTCCGGGATCCTCCACTTCGACTCGAGGCCGAAGGAGCGGTCGAGGCTCCGGTAGCAGAGCTGGAGGACCGCGTAGAGCGTCTCGACGACCCCGTCGCCGCGGATCGCCACGGCCGGGACGACCGGGGGCTGGATGACCTCCCGGAGGTCCCCGAGCTCGGCCTCGCCGCGCGCGTCCTCGAGGTCCTTCTTGTTCATCTGGATGACGATGGGCAGGGTCCGGTAGTCGAGCCCGTTCGCCTCGAGGTTCCGGAGCATGTTGTTCCAGTAGGCGAGCGTGGACGCGGCCTCCGCCCGCCGGCTGTCCGCGACGAAGGCGATCGCGTCGGTGCCCTGGAGCACGATCCGCCGGGTGGACTCGTGCATCACCTGGCCCGGGACCGTGTAGAGCTTCAGCTTCACCTTCACGCCCGCCTGCGTCTTGAAGAAGACGGGCATCATGTCGAAGAAGAGGGTGCGGTCGTCCTTCGTGTCGAGCGTCATGAGCCGCCCGCGCACCTTGGGATCGATCTTCTGGAAGAGCGCCTGGAGATTCGTCGTCTTCCCCGAGAGCGCCGGGCCGTAGTAGACGACCTTCACGGCGATCTCTCGTGTGTCTGCGTTGAACTGGACCATGGTCGCGGGCCGAAGCGTTCCCCCGGGGAGTGCCTCGACCCCTCAGTCTAGCCGATCCCTCGCGCGAGGTCGTCTCGCCGGCCCTGCCGGCCGGGCACCCTCCGCCCGCTGGCCCGGTCCCGCCCGGTGATCTACACTCCCCCGCCGGGGGAGGGAGCGAGGACGGGCACCGGGATGGAACGTCGGGTTCCCGCTCGGATCGGAGACGTGAGCGAGGCGGAGATCGCGGAGCGCCTGGAGTGGCTCCTGCGGCTGCGCTGGCTCATCGTCCCGGTCTTCGTCGCGGTGGATCTCGCGAACGACCTGCTCATGAACCGGCGGGCGCCGTGGGTCGCGCTCGTCGTCGGGGCCGCCCTCCTCGCCGCGAACGGCGTCTACTCCGCCGTTCTCCGGCGGGGGCGCCACCTGCGAACGCTCGTCGCCTGGGCCCGCCTCGAGTCGGCCATCGTCGTCGCCATCCCCGTCGTGATCGTCGTCCTCCACGGCGACCCGACGAACCCGCTCCGGTACGGCGTCCTCGTGGGCGTCGTGGGGGCGGCCGCCGTCCTCCCCCGGACCGGCGAGGTCGCCGTGGTGGGGACCTGGGCGGTGGCGGCCCTGATCATCGGCGACGCGGTCACCGTGGGCTTCGATCCCGCCCGGATCGATCACGAGATGGTGGCCCGCTGGGCGATGGAGGCGGGGATCATCGTGACGGTCGCGGTGATCGTCGGGTACCTCCACTCCACCCGCGACTGGACGGCGAGCCGGCTCCGCTCCGCGAGCGAGCTCCTCGAGCGCGGGAAGGCGGAGTGGGAGGCCGCCTTCGACGGCCTGCGGGAGATGGTCTTCGTCGTGGACCGCGACGGGAGGGTCGTCCGGGCGAACCGGGCCTTCGCGAAGCTCGCCGGGGCCCGGCCCCACGAGCTCGCCGGGCGCCGGCTCGCCGAGCTCCTCGCCGGCCACCCGGAGCGCTGGTGGACCTCGGCGCCCGACGGGATCGTGGAGATCGAGGACCCCCTGTTCGACTCGCTCTTCGAGGTCTCGTCCACGAGGCTCGGCGACCGGGTGGTCTGCGTCGCGCGCGACGTGGGCGAGCAGCGCCGCCTCTACTCCCGCCTCGTGCAGGCGGACAAGCTCGCGGCCGTGGGCGTCCTCGCCTCCGGCGTGGCGCACGAGATCAACAACCCCGTCGCCTCGGTGACCTCGAACCTCTCCGAGCTGTCGCGCTACGTCGCGGCGTACGAGGGGGCGATCTCGGAGATGACGGAGCTCGGGCTCGCCTGCGGGCACGCGGAGCGGGTCCGCACCCTCCTCGCCCGCTCCGACGTCGCCTTCGCGCGCAGGGAGGCCGCGGCCGCGATCGGCGAGAGCCTGCAGGGGATGGAGCGGGTCCGCCAGATCGTGACGAACCTCCGCTCGATCGCGCGCCGCGACCAGGCGGGCGAACCGGTCGCCCCGGTGGAGCTCTCCGAGGTGCTCCAGGCCGTCGTCCGCACCGCCGCGAGCGACCTGCGGAACGCGTCGGCGAAGGTGGACGTGCGGGGCCCGGCCTGGATCCTCGGCCACCGCGGCGAGATCGTGGACGTGGTCCTGAACCTCGTCGTGAACGCGATCCAGGCCCGCGAGGAGGGGCGCCCGAACCAGGTGGGGATCGAGCTCCGGCGCGAGGCGTCGAGCGCCGTCGTCCGCGTGTCGGACACGGGCCGGGGGATCTCCCCGTCGCACATGAAGCGGCTCTTCGAGCCCTTCTTCACGACGAAGGCGCCCGGGGAGGGGACCGGCCTCGGCCTCTCGCTCGCCCGGAAGATCGTCCTCTCCCACGGCGGGGCGATCGACGTCGCGAGCGAGGTCGGGGTGGGCTCGACCTTCACGGTCCGCTTCCCCGCCGTCGAGCCCGATCAGGCGGCGAAGCCCCCGGGCCAGGCCCCGCTCCGGCGGGAGCCCGGCGCGGCGTAGCGTCCGGGCGCGTGCTCCGGCCTGAAGCCCGTCAGCCCGCCCGCGGGCCCCCGTTCCACCAGCGCCGCGCCTCCTCCACGCCCCTCAGGAGGGGCGCGGGCGGGAGGGTCGCGAGGAACGACCGCCCGTAGCCCTTCGTGACGAGCCGCCGGTCGAGGATCGCGACGATCCCCCGGTCCTCGCGCGTCCGGACGAGCCGTCCGAAGCCCTGGCGGAGCGCGAGCGCGGCCGCGGGGACCTGGAGCTCGGAGAAGCCGTCGCGCCCCTCGGCCTCGACGGCCCGGAGCCGGGCCGCGACGACCGGATCGCCGGGAGGGGCGAAGGGGAGCCGGTCGATGATCACGAGGGAGAGGGCCTCTCCCGGGACGTCGACCCCCTCCCAGAAGCTCGCCGTCGCGAAGAGCACGGACGGCTCCTCCCGGAAGGCATCGAGGAGCCGCGCCTTCGGCCGCTCCCCCTGGAGGAGGACCTGCCAGGGGAGGTCGCGCGAGGCCGCGTGGAGCGCGACCATGTTCCGGTTCGAGGTACAGAGGACGAAGGCCCGGCCGTCCGTCACCCCGGTGAGGGCGCGCACCGCCGCCGCGGCCGCCGGGAGGAAGCCGGGGTCGTTCGGCTCCGGGAGCCCCTCGGGCGAGACGATCGCCGCCTGCCGCGAGAAGTCGAAGGGGCCCGGGTAGCGCGCCTCGGCGACGTCGAACTCGGGCGCGAGCCCGACCTGCCGGCGGAAGTAGTCGAAGCGCCCCTGCGCCGCGAGCGTGGCGCTCGTGAAGACGGCGGTGTCGGTCCGCCGGTAGAGGCGGGCCTGGAGCTCCTCCGAGACGTCGATCGGCGCGGCGCGCAAGAACACGCCCCGGCCCCGGACCTCGGCGAAGTAGACGCGGGACGGCTCCTTCATCGCCGTCACCGCGGCGAGCTCCACCCGGAGCTCCCCCGCGCGGCGCGCGATCTGGGCGAGCGGCGGGGAGGGCGCGTCGGTGAGGAGCTCCCGGAGCGCGTCGAGGGCCTGGTCCACCCGGGCCTGGTCCCGCTCGAGGGGTCGCAGGACCTCCTCGTCGAGCGCCGCCCGCACGGCCTCGTCCTCGCGCGGGGTCCGCGGGCGCCCGTGCCGCCCGCGCCCCATCCCCTGGCCCGCGCGCAGCGAGGGCCCTCCGCGGAGCCCGTCCGCGAGCCCCTGGAAGAACCGCTCTCCCGCCTTCCGGAGCTCGCCGGTCGCCTGCTTCATCATCGAGGCGAGGTCGGGCCGGTCCGCGACCGCCCGCTGGGCGTCGCGGGCGAGCTCCTCGACGCGCCAGGAGGAGACCTGGAGCCCGAAGTACTCCGTCGCGACGTCCTCGAGCGCGTGGGCCTCGTCGAAGATCACCGCGTCGTGCTCGGGGAGGATCTCCACACCGGCCCGGGAGGTCCGCATCGCGAGGTCGGCGAAGAAGAGGTGGTGGTTCACGAGGAGGACGTCCGCCTCCGCGGCGAGGGCGCGGGCCCGCGTGACGAAGCACTCCTCGTACCGCTCGCACTCGCGGCCGAGGCAGTTGTCGCTCGTCGCGGAGAGGTCCTTCCAGGCGTGGAGCTGGTCGGGGAGATCGAGCTCGCTCCGGTCGCCGGTCGCGGTCTCCCGCGCCCAGGCCTCGATGCGCGGCCAGAGGGCCGCCTCCTCCCGGGCGGCGAAGGTCGGCGCGCGCGCGAACTCCTCGCCGCGAGCGATGCAGTAGTAGTTCGACCGCCCCTTCAGGTAGGCGGCCGCGAACGGGAGGCCGCAGAGGTCGCGCAGGAGCGGGATGTCCTTCCCCCAGATCTGCTCCTGGAGCGTCTTCGTCGCGGTGGAGACGATGATCCGTCTCCCGGAGAGCACCGCGGGGACGAGGTAGGCGAGCGTCTTGCCGGTGCCCGTCCCCGCCTCGGCGACGAGGTAGCCCCGATCGCGCAGGGCGCGCTCCACGTCCCGGGCCATCGCGAGCTGGTCCTCCCGCCGCTCGAAGGCCGGCAGCGCCCGGGAGAGCCGCCCGCCGGGCCCGAGGATCTCCTCGAGGGAGGGGGGCGAGGCGACGGGGATCAGGGGAGCGCTCCCGGGAGGACTTCGGTCGTCGAGGGGGGCATCGGGAGCCCGGCAGTCTATGCGACCGGCCGGGATCGGGGAAACCGGCGGGGCGGCTCGGTCCGGGGGCTCGACGATCAGCCCGCGCCCGGCGGGGCGAGCTCGGCGGGGGTCATCTCGCGGAGGCCGGCCGGGTCCGCGACGAGGAAGAAGAGCGGCTTCTCCGGGGTCCGCTTCGGGCCCATCGTGACGTCGCCCGTCGCGCCCTTGAAGTCCCGGATCCCCGCGAGCCCCGCCCGGAGCTCCTCCCGGGTCCGCGCGCCCCCTTCCATCACGGTGCGGGTCATCCTCGCGGCGTCGAACGCCGACGCCTCGAGGATCGTCGGCGCCTGCCCGGGGTGCTTCCTCGCGAAGGCCTCGACGAACCGCTTCGTCTCCGGCCGCGTCGAGGCGGCGAAGAACCCGTCCACGAGGATCGCGCACCGGACGTGCCGCCCGGGGCCGCCCGGGGCCATGTCGAAGAGGGTGGGGTCGTTCCAGCCGTTCGCGCCGAGGAGCTGGACCGGGGCGAGGGTGGGGCGGCCGGTCGTCTTCCGGATCCGCGCGACCTCGTCCGGGAGGCAGGTCTGCGTGACGACGTCCTCCACCGCGAGCGCGGGGGCGATGAGCCGCACGTTCGAGGCGAAGTCGGGGATGAAGATCGCGTCGAAGTCGGCGATCGGGTCGAGCCGCTCCCGCGCCCGCTCGAGGGCCTTCCTCCGGCGGAAGGGATCCGGCTCCTTGTCCGCGATCGCCTTCTGCTGCTCCATCCAGTCGGCCCGCTCGTCGAGGTGGAGCTTGCCGACCATGCTCTTCACGAGGGGGGTGAAGGTCGTCCGGTCGGAGGCGTAGGTCTCGGCCGCCCGGACCTCCCCGCCCCGCGCCTCCACCTCGTCCCAGAACGCGTTCGCGAGCTCGACGCCGTAGGGGATGGAGGGGAAGAGGATCGCGAAGCGGCGCATCCCCCGCCGCCCCATGGCGAGGTCGGCGAGCGCCCGCGCCTGGGCGGTCGCCGTGAGCATGTTCTGGAAGACGTGGGGGCCGGCGTCGGTGAGCCCGTCGATCTTCGAGAGCGAGAAGAGGGGGACCCGGAGGTCCTCGGCGGCCGCCGCGGCCCGCTCCGCCTCCGCGTTCGTCACCCCTCCGATCACGGCGATCGCCCCCTCCTCGAGGGTGAGCGCCTCGATGGCGGAGGCCGACCCGTCCGGCTCTCCCCGGGTGTCGCGGATCGCGAGGCGCGTCGTGGAGCCCTCGAGGGCGAGGCCGATCCCCTGCAGGATCGCCTCGCCCCAGCGCTTGTAGGGGCCAGAGAGCGGGACGGCGATCCCGAGGACGTTCGGACGGACGAAGGAGAGGCGCGCGATCCGGTCGAGGATCGCCTTCGCGTCGGTCGCGTACGTCCCGTCGGGCCAGCGGAGGACGACCTCGCGCGCCATCTCCTCCGCCCGCGGGATGTCGCGCAGGTGGAGCTGGATCCGCGCGAGCTTCATCGCGAGCGGCTCCTGGACCGCCGCGTCGCGGGGGAGCTCCTCCCGGAGGCGGGCGACGTCGAGGAAGACGAGCCGGTCCACCGCGTCCGCCGCCCGGGCCAGCACCCCGGGGCGCGCGGCAGGCGGGGAGATCCGGACGAGCTCGGAGAGCCAGCGGACCGCGTCCACGGCGAGCCCGAGGGCGAGCGCCGCCTCGGCCGCCCGCCCCGCCGCCTCGGGCCGGACGTTCTCCGGGAGCTTCGGGTAGAGGGAGGCGATGCTCGCGAGGCCGTCGCGGACGCGGCCGAGCTCGAGATCCACGAGGGCGAGGAGGAACTTCGCGTCGAGCGATCTCGGGTAGAGCGGGTGCTCGGTGAGGAGGGTCGCGAGGGCGGCGGCCGACCGGTCCGGCCGGCCGGCGTGCCGCCAGAGCGAGGCGGCCTCGTGGAGCGCGTCCGCGGCGGCCGGCGCCTCCCGCCAGCGGGCGGCGAAGGCCTCGAGCCGGGGAGCTCGCTCCTCCGGCGGCAGGAGCGCGTTCGAGGAGCGGAGGGCGTCGAGCTCCCGGCGGGCGAGCTCGCCGGCGGCCG
>JBBIPT010000162.1:0-8945 GCA_037442705.1 Anaeromyxobacter sp. | reverse complement strand
GGCGGAGCTGCGCGGACCGCCGCCCGGGGAGCGGATCCTCCGGCCGCTCCTGCCCTCGAGGCGCTAGGCCCTCTTCCCCCGCGGCCCCCGGTACAGCACCCAGGCGATCGCGAACGACCGGGGCACGCCCGCGGCGAGGCTCCCGAGCCCCACGAAGAGCGGCGGGTCGAAGTAGACCGCGATCATGAGCCCGCCCGAGAAGACCCAGAGGATCGAGAGCGAGACCCCGAGGGTGAGCACCCGGCGGCGGGCGCCCGCGATCGCCGTCGCGAAGAGCCCGGCGATCGCGCCGTTCACCCCGGCCGAGATGAAGGAGACCACGACGAGGAGCGTCGTCCGGTCGAGGGGGAGGAGGTCCTTGAACGGCCCCGCCGCGTAGTCGAGGAGGAGGTATGGCGGGGTCGTGAGGAGGAGCCGGCTCGCGACCCCGTCGAGGAGGAGGTGGGCGAGGGCCGCGAGGGCCGTCGCCTGGAAGACGCTCGTCCGTGCCTCCGCGCTCTCCATGGGACGGACCTGTAGCAGGACACGGGGGGGGCGAGGAAGGGTCCCCCTCGGCGACGTTCCGTTCGCGCGCGCGGGCTTCCGCGGGTATCCTTCGCGCCCCATGTCCGGCCTCTGGAAGCGGTTCCGCGCGATCGCCGTGCCCCCGGAGGATCGGCCCGGGCACCGGCGCGCGCTCCGCCTCCTCGGTCTCGCCGTGATCGCCGGCTTCGCGGTGGCCGCGGCGTCGCACGTGGACCTGCGCGAGGTCGCCCGGAGCCTCGTCGCGGCCGACCCGCGCTGGCTCCTCCTCGCCGCCCTCGCGAACGTCGTGAACCTCGTCCTCCACGCCTTCCGCTGGGCCGCCGTGGTGCGGCCGCCGGGCGTCCGCGTCCGGGCGGTGGACGTCTTCTCCGCGATGGTCGCCGGCTTCGCGGTGGGCATCGCGATTCCCGCGAGGGCGGGCGACCTCGTCCGCTCCCACCTCCTCGCCCGCCGCGCGCGCCTCTCCACGAGCTCCGTCGTCGCCTCGGCCGCCGTGGACTACGTGATCGGCACGGCCTCCCTCGTGCCGCTCGTCGCCCTCCTCGCCGTCGCGACGCCGCTGCCCGGCTGGGCCCGCCACGCCCTGCTCGTCACGGCGATCGGGGCGGGGGCCGGGATCGCCGCCCTCTTCCTCCTCCGGCCGAAGAGAGGGTCCACGCCCGGGGGCGAGGGGCTCGCCGGCCTCCTCGCCCGCTTCCGGAGCGGACTCGTCGCCGCCCACGAGCCGGGGGCGATGGCCCGCTCCTTCGTCTGGGGTTTCCTGGGATGGGCGGCGGAGCTCGCCATCGCCTGGCTCACCCTGCGCGCGGCCGGCATCCCGCCGACGCTCGCCCTCGCCGCCCTCGCCGCCTTCGCGACCGCGGCGGCGAATGCGATCTCCGTCTCGCCCGGCAACGCCGGCCCCTTCGAGCTCGCCGCGATGCTGCCGCTCGCGGGGATGGGGATCGCGAAGGGCCCGGCGCTCGCCTTCGCGCTCCTCCTCCACCTCGTCCACCTCGCCCCGATCGCGCTCATCGGCGGCTTCGTCCTGCTCCGCGAGGCGAGCCGCGCGAAGGCGTAGTACCCTCGCCCCGTGACGGCGCGGAGGCGCCCGGCCCCGGGCCCTTCTCCCGGAGCGCCGGAGGAGCGGGCGGGTCCCGAGGACGGCGCGCTCGAGCCCGTAGGGCGTAGAAGGCTTCCGGCCGTCCTCGCTTCGCCTCCTGTCCGAACCGCGGTACAAACGTGCTCCCACTTCCGGGAGGGACCCGATGAAGCACGCCGCGCCTACGCTCGCCCTCGCGCTCCTCGCCTCGTGCGCCACGACCGGCGGGCCGGGCAAGGAGCCGCCGCGGCCCCGTCCCGACCTCGTCCCGATCGCCCGGGCGATGACGGCGATCGACGCGGCGGAGCGGCGCGGCCCGGAGATCGTGGCCGAGCGGCAGAAGCGTTCGGCGGCGGCCGAGGCCGCCCCCCAGGACCCCGCCCCGAGGTTCCTCGCGATCTACGCCCAGCCCCGCGGCGAGGACCGCTGGGCGGAGTTCCGGCTCCTCGACAGGGACTTCCCCGACTCCGCCCTCGGCCAGCTCGGGATGGCCGGTGTCTACGTGGAGTGGAAGACCCTCGACCAGGCGGACCGGGCGATCCGGATGGCCCTCGAGATCGAGCCGGACAACTGGCTCGCCGTGCTCCGGCGGGCCCAGGCGAGCGAGAAGCGGGAGAAGCTCGACTTCGCCTCGGCGGACTACCGCACCGTCCTCTCCGCCGACCCCGCGAACGCGCAGGCCCACCTCGGCCTCGCCCGGATCGCGAAGGCCCGGGGCGAGATCGAGCGCGCGGTGAGTGAGGCGGAGGCCGCCCTCGGGACGGCCCCGGACCTCTTCGGCGCCCACGCCCTCCTCGCCGAGATCGCCCGGGAGAAGGGGAACCGGGAGGAGGCGGCGGCGCGGCTCGCCGCGGCGGTCGAGGCGAGCCCGAAGGACCGCGAGGTCCGGGTCACGCTCGCGAAGCTCCTGCGCGAGAGCGGCGACGCGAAGGGGGCGGTCGTCCACTGGCGCGCGGCCGTGGAGCTCGAGGAGGAGGCCGAGGCGCTCGCCGCCCTCGCGGAGGCGGCGCGGGAGGCGCGCGACGTCCGGACGGAGCTCGAGGCGATCGAGCGGCTCAGCGCCCTCGATCCGTCGGCGGCGGAGTGGCGGCGCATCGCGGAGATCCGGCTCGTGAACGGCGACTGGGACGGCGCGGAGAAGGCCTTCCGGCGCGCCCTCGCCCGCGATCCCAGGGATCCTTCCTCGAACGCCGGCCTCGGGAAGATCCACCTTCACGAGGGGGCGAGCCTCGAGGCGGTGGAGTCGCTCCGGGCGGCGGGGCCCGCGGGCGTGGATCTCCTCGGCTCCCTCGAGCGGCGCCTCAACCTCGAGCGGGTGAACCGCCCGGACGTCGGCGGGCTGCAGCGGGCGGTGCAGGCGCTCGTCGATCGCACCTACCGGGCCCGCCTCGCCGAGTTCCCGTCGCTCTCCGGGCAGCTCCGCCTGCGCGTGACCGTCGGCCCCTCGGGGGCGGCCTCGCTCGTGGAGGTCCTCGAGGACACGGTGAACGATCCCGACGTCCGCGCCTGCGCCTACTGGAACCTCCGCGATGCCTCCTACCCGCCGAACCGGCCGGGGCGCTACGCGTTCACGTTCGCGTTCCGGCGCTAGGCCCAGGGCCGTCCCCGGCCTCGAGGTCCTCGCCTCGCGCCGCTTCCGGCCCCTCGCGGGCCGGAGGGTGGGGCTCGTCTGCAACCCCACGGCGGTGACCCGGGACCTCGTCCACGCCGCCGACCTCCTCCACGCCGCCCCCGGGGTCCGGCTCGAGGCGCTCTTCGGTCCCGAGCACGGCGTGCGGGGGGACGCGCAGTACATGGCCGCGGTGGGCGGCGAGCGGGATCCGCGCACGGGGCTCCCGGCCCGCTCCCTCTACGGCGAGACGCGGGAGTCCCTCCGCCCCACGGCCGGGCAGCTCGCCGGGCTCGACGCGCTCGTCTTCGACGTCCAGGACGTGGGGGCCCGCTACTACACCTACCAGGCGACGATGATGCTCTGCATGGAGGCGGCCGCGGAGGCGGGGATCGCCTTCGTCGTCCTCGACCGCCCGAACCCCATCGGCGGGCTCCTCGTCGAGGGCCCCCGGCTCCTCCCCGGCTTCGAGAGCTTCTGCGGGCTCCACGACCTCGCCGTCCGCCACGGGATGACGGTGGGCGAGCTCGCGCTCCTCTTCCGCGAGGAGCGCCGGCTCGACCTCGACCTCACGATCGTCCCGTGCCGGGGCTGGCGGCGGGGGACGGGGTTCCGGGAGACCGGGCTCCCCTGGGTCTTCCCGTCGCCCAACATGCCCACGCCGGAGACCGCCCTCGTCTACCCGGGGCTCTGCCTCCTCGAGGGGACGAACCTCTCCGAGGGGAGGGGGACGACCCGGCCGTTCGAGCTCATGGGCGCGCCCTGGCTCGACGGCCACCGGCTCGCCGTGGACCTCTCCGCGGAGAGGCTCCCGGGGGTCCGGTTCCGGCCGGTGAGCTTCGTGCCGACGTGGGACAAGCACGCCGGCGTGCGCTGCCACGGCGTCGAGCTCCACGTCGCCGATCCGGTCCGGTTCCGGCCGTTCCGGACGGGGCTCGCCGTCGTCGCCCGGGCGCGCGCGCAGGATCCCGGCCGGTTCGCCTGGCGCGCGGAGCCCTACGAGTTCGTCGCGGACGTCCCCGCCTTCGACCTCCTCTGCGGCTCCGCCCGGGAGCGGGAGGCGATCGAGGCGGGGGGCGCCCTCGAGGAGATCGTCCGCGCCTTCGCCCCGGAGGAGCGGGCGTTCGCGGCGCGGCGGGCGCCCTACCTCCGGTACGAGCGCTGAGGTAGGCTCCGCGCTGGGGGAAGGAACGGCCCACCGGATTGCGCATCGGCCTCGCGAGCGACACCTACGGCAACCTCGAGCCCCTGGAGACGGCGCTCGACCTCTTCGCCCGCGAGGGGGTGGACCGGGTCTTCTTCCTCGGCGGCCGCGTCGCAGACGTGGACGCGGCGCTCGCGCGGCGGAGCGGGGGCTCCCGGGACGCGGAGGTGCCCCGGAGCGACTCCGAGTTCCTCGCCGCGGTGGAGGCGGCGCTCCTGCGGAGCGCGGCCGCCCCGGCCGACCCGCTCGCGGGCAAGGTGGCCCGGATCGCGAGCCGCGCCTGCCCGGAGTACGCGAGCGGTGCCGTCCCTCGCAAGCAGATGGACCTCGTCGAGGGGAAGATCTGCTGCCTCGTCCACGACAAGGCGGACCTCACCCGCGACGACATCGCGAACGCGACCGTCCTGTTCCACGGGAACAGCGGGAAGCCCGGTCTCGTCCAGATCGGCCCGCGCTTCTTCCTCACCCCCGGGCACCTCCGCGCCCCCGCGCCGGAGGGGAGGCCCCCGACCTTCGCCCTCCTCGACTTCGCGCCGGGCGGCCTCGCCCTCGCCGTCTACTCGGCGGCGGGGGTGAAGCTCGCGGAGGAGCGGGTGAGCTTCGGCGCGGGGGGGAAGATGGCGGTGCGCTGATGGCAAGGTCCGTCGCCATCCTGGGCGGCTCCTTCAACCCCCCCCACGTCGCCCACCTCATGGCGGCCTACTGGACCCTCGCCACGGGGGACGTCTCCGAGGTCTGGCTCCTCCCCGCCTACGTGCACCCCTTCGGCAAGGAGCTCGCGCCGTTCGACGACCGCGTGCGGATGTGCGAGCTCGCGGCGCGGGGGGTGCGGGGCGTGGCGGTCTGCACCGCGGAGCGGGAGCTCGTGGGGGATCCGCTCGTCGGCAAGACCGCCCGGACGCTCGAGCACCTGCGGGCGAAGCACCCCGATCACGCCTTCTCCCTCGTCGTCGGAGCCGACATCCTCCCGGAGACCGGGAGCTGGTACCGGTGGGAGCGCGTGCGGGAGCTCGCCCGGATCGTGATCGTCGGGCGCGAGGGCTACCCGCCGGTCCCCGGGGCGCCGTCGCTCCCCGCCATCTCCTCCACCGAGATCCGCGCCCGGCTCGCGCGGGGGGACGACGTGTCGGGCCTCGTGCCAAGGAAGGTCCTCGAGTACGCCGCCGGGCGGGGGCTCTACCGGCGGCCTTGACGGCGGGCGCCCGCGGGCGCTCCGGCGGGAGGTGTCGCGATGGAGGGATGGAAGGCCCGGGCCCTCGGCCCGCTCCAGGTCCTGCTCACGCTCCTCCTCTTCGCGGAGGTGATCGCGATCCTGGGCGTCTCCCTCTGGCCGGCCCTCGCGCTCCTCGCGCGCGCGGAGGCGGCGCTCCCGGCGTCCGGGGCGCTCCGGCCGCTCGGGCTCGGCCTCGCGCTCGCCGCCGCCTGGTTCGTCTTCGGCTTCGCGCTCCTCCTCGTCCTCCCCCTGGCGCGATGGGTCACCTTCGCCTTCGGGACGCCGGTGGGGCGCTTCCCCTACTTCTCCCTCGGCGCTTGGCGCTGGGCGAGCTTCAACGCGCTCACCCTCGTCCTCCGCTTCACCTTCATCCACTGGATCCGGGTGACGCCCTTCCTGCCGCTCTACCACCGGCTCATGGGTGCGAGGATCGGGAAGCGGGTCCAGATCAACACGGCGGTGATCGCGGACCAGAACCTCGTGGAGATCGGCGACGACTCGGTGATCGGCGGCGACGTGACCCTCGTCTGCCACTCCGCGGAGCGAGGCCACCTCGTCACCGCGCCGGTCCGGGTCGGCCGGAACGTGACGATCGGGCTCATGTCCGTCGTCTTCCCCGGCTGCGAGATCGGCGACGGCGCCATCGTCTCGGCGGGGTCGGTCCTCTCCAGGGGGACGAAGGTCAGGCCCGGGGAGATCTGGGCGGGCGTCCCCGCCCGGCGGGTGGGGGGCAAGCGGAGGCGCCCCGGGGGATAGGGATCCCCGCGAGGCGCCCCGAGGCCGGCCGCCGGGTTCAGCGGACCTTCGCCAGCGTCTTCTCGATGATCGTCTCCATCTCGCCGGCGGAGGCGTTCACCACCGCGGCGACGCTCGGGGTGAGCATCGCAGAGAGCGCCGGGGCGTTCATCCGCGAGATCACGACCTCGCCGTTCGCCTTCTTGTAGATGGCGACGCGGCAGGGGATGAGCGAGCTCACGTAGCGGTCCGCGTCGTTCGTCAGGATCTTCGCGCTGTACTTGCCGCTGCAGACCTCGAAGATCCGGACCGGCTGGAGGTCGTAGCCCTTCGAGGCGAGGATCTTCGCCATGTCGTGCACGTGGAGGATGCTCCAGCCGGCGGCCTTCACCTCGGCCTCGAAGGCGGCGACGGCCTTGTCGACGTCGGTGCCGCCCACGTTCTCGAGGAACATCTGGGGCATCCTGGGGGTCGCGGCGGCGGTGCTGGCGGCGGCGAGGGTGGGGGCGGCCGCGAGCAGCGCGGCCAGGGCGAGGGCCTTCGAGAGGAGCGAGCGGTTCATGGGTTCCTTCCGTCCTTTCCTGTGTTTCACGAAATGAAGGACGCACGTCCGCGCGCACCGCGCGGCACCGCTGCGTCCGTCTCGCGGGATCTAGAGCGCGGGGCCCGGGGAAGGGTTCGCGGAATCGGTCACGCCCGCGCGGCGCGGTCGAAGCGGAGCGCGCCGGCGTCCGCGTCCACGGTCACCGCGTCCCCCGGGCGGATCTCCCCGGCGAGGATCCGCTCCGCGAGGGGCGCCTCCACGAGCCGCTGCACGGCGGCGCGCATGGGGCGCGCGCCGAGGGAGGGATCCCAGCCACCGTGGTCGAGGAGGTGGGCGACGGCGGCGCCGGTGGCGGAGAAGGAGATCCGCCGCTCCTCCGCGAGCCTGCGGGAGGAGGCGTCGAGGAGGAGCCGGGCGACCTTCGCGACGTCCTCGCGCCCGAGGGGCGAGAAGAAGAGCCGCTCGTCGATCCGGTTCCAGAGCTCGGGCGGCACCGCGCCGCGGGCCGCCTCCACCGCCCGGTCCGCGCGCGTCTCGGAGGCGGCGGGGGCGCCGAACCCGACGCGCCCGGAGGAGGCGCGGGTCGCCTCCTGGGCGCCGAGGTTCGAGGTGAGGATCACGACCGCGTTCGAGAAGTCCACCTGGCGGCCGCGGCCGTCGGTGAGCCGCCCCTCCTCGAGCACCTGGAGGAGGAGCATCTGGACGTCCCGGTGGGCCTTCTCGATCTCGTCGAACACGACGACGGAGGAGGGCCGCCGGCGGACCGCGTCGGTGAGCTGGCCGCCCTCGCCGTAGCCGACGTAGCCGGGGGCGGCGCCGACGAGCCGCGCGACGCCGGTCTGCTCGGAGCACTCGCTCATGTCGAGCTGGACGAGCGCGTCGCGGGAGCCGTGGAGCACCTCGGCGAGCGCCCGGGCCATCTCCGTCTTCCCGACGCCGGTCGGGCCGAGGAAGAGGAAGGAGCCCATGGGCCGGCGCGAGGCGAAGCCGGCGAAGTTCCGCTTGAGGACGGCGGCGATCGTCCGGATCGCCGCCCCGTGGCCGGCGACGCGCTCCGCGAGGGCCGCCTCGAGGGCGAGGAGCCGCTCCCGGTCGGAGGCGAGGAGGCGGGACTCCGGGATGCCGGCCATCTTCGCGACGACGCGGGCGACGTCGGAGGGCGCCACCTCCGCCTGGCCCGCCCGCCGGGCGCGCGACCCGGCGAGGTCGAGGACCGCCACCGCCTTGTCGGGGAGGAAGCGGTCGGTGACGTGGCGCGCGGAGAGGACCGCCGCCGCCTCGAGGGCCTCGGGGGCGTAGCGGACCGCGTGGTGCTTCTCGTACCGGGGGGCGAGGCCGCGCAGGATCGTGACCGTGTCGGCCACCGCCGGCTCGCGGACGAGCACCGGCGTGAAGCGGCGCTCGAGGGCGGCGTCCCGCTCGATGTGCTGGCGGTACTCGTCGTGGGTCGTCGCGCCGATGCAGGGAAACTCGCCGCGGGCGAGGGCGCTCTTCAGCTCGTTCGCCGCGTCCTGGGGGCCGTCGCCCGTCGCGCCGGCCCCCATGATCGTGTGGACCTCGTCCACGAAGACGACGACGCGGCCGCCCGCACGGCGGACCTCGTCCTTGATGCCGATGAGCTTCTCGGAGAAGGAGCCGCGGAGCTGCGTGCCGGCGACGACGCTCGCCATGTCGAGCTCGACGATCACCCGGTCGCGCCCCGTCCCCTGGAGGAGCCTCTGCGCGATCCCCTCGACGATGGCGGTCTTGCCGACGCCCGGCTCGCCGACGAGGAGCGGGTTGTTCGTGCGGCGCTTCCCGAGGACGTCGATCGCCTCCTCCACCTCGCGCTCCCGGCCGACGAGCGGGTCGAGCTTCCCCTCCGCGGCGAGCTCGGTGAGGTTCCGCCCGAGCTGGGCGAGCCAGGGGAACTCCTTCGGGTCGAGCGCGTGGGGAGAGCGGCGGGCCCTCGCCGCGGCGGCCGTCGCGGCGGAGGAGGGGCCCTCCTTCGCGCGCGGGACGGCGGGGGGGGAGCGCGCCGGCGGCGCGGGTGAG
>JBBIPT010000161.1:0-8990 GCA_037442705.1 Anaeromyxobacter sp. | reverse complement strand
CCCCGCGGGCGGCGCTGAGGCGGACCCGGGCGCGCCCGGCGGCAGGTCATGGGGAAGGGGAAGGCCCGCCTCGCGCTCCTCTGGCACATGCACCAGCCTCCCTACCGGGAGGCCGGGACGGGAGACCACCTCCTCCCCTGGGTCCGGCTCCACGCGACCCGCGCCTACAACGACATGGCCGCGGTCCTCGAGCGCCACCCCGGGGTCCGCTGCACGGTGAACTTCACGCCGATCCTCCTCGAGCAGCTCGAGGAGCAGGCGGAGGGGAGGGCGCGCGACCGCTCCCTGCGGCTCGCCGAGCGGCCGCCCGGCGACCTCGACGCGGAGGAGCGGCAGGCGCTCCTGCGCACCTTCTTCATGGTCGCCTGGGAGCGGAACGTCCGGCCGGTGCCCCGCTACCGGGAGCTCCTCGAGAAGCGCGGGCGCGACCTGCGCCGCGTGGACCTCGCCCGGGCGGCCGCCGGCTTCGGGGACGCCGAGCTCACCGATCTCCAGGCCCACTTCCAGCTCGCCTGGATGGGCTTCGCCGCCCGCAGGGAGCACCCCGAGGTCGCGGCGCTCCGGGACAAGGGGCGCGACTTCTCGCGGGAGGACGTGGACGCGCTCCTCGCCGTCCAGCGCCGGATCCAGGCCGGGATCGTCCCTCGCTGGCGCGCCCTCGCGGAGCGCGGCCAGGTGGAGCTCAGCACGACGCCCTACCACCACCCCATCCTCCCGCTCGTCCTCGACACCGACGCCGCGCGGCGGGCGCTCCCGGGGATCCCCCTGCCCCCCCGCTTCTCCCGGCCGGAGGACGCGCGGTGGCACGTCCGCGAGGCGATCGCCTCCCACGCGCGCCGCTTCGGGGCGCCGCCGGCGGGGACGTGGCCCGCGGAGGGGGCCGTCTCGCCGGAGGCGGTCGCGCTCCTCGCCGCGGAGGGGCTCCGCTGGGCGGCGAGCGACGAGGGGGTCCTCCTCCACTCCCTGCCGCCGGGGGCCACGAGGCTCGAGGCCGTCTACCGGCCTTGGCGGGTCTCCGCCGGCGAGGCGGGCGAGCTCGCGATGCTCTTCCGCGACCGGGCGCTCTCCGACGCGATCGGGTTCTCCTACGCCGGGGTCCCCGCGGCGAGGGCCGCCGAGGACTTCCTCTCCCACGTGGCCGCCGCGGGCGAGGCGTGGAGGCGGGCGGGGCGCGCGGGGCCGGCGACGGTCGGCGTCTTCCTCGACGGCGAGAACGCCTGGGAGCACTACCCGTCGAGCGGCGAGGAGTTCCTCGAGCGGCTCCACGCCGGGCTCGAGGGGAGCCGCGAGATCGAGACCGCCACGATGTCGGAGGCGACGCGCGACGCCCCCGGGCCGCCCATCCCCCGCATCCACTCCGGCTCCTGGATCGAGTCGTCCTACCGGATCTGGATCGGCCACGCGGAGGACCGGGCCGCCTGGACGGCGCTCGGCAAGGCGGGCGAGGCGGTGGCCGCGGCGGAGCGGGCCGGCGCGGACGCGGGGCGGATCGAGGAGGCGAAGGGGCACCTGCGGGCCGCCGAGGCGTCCGACTGGTTCTGGTGGTACGGGGAAGACTTCGCGACGGAGCAGGCGGCGGAGTTCGACGCGCTCTTCCGCGGCCACGTCCTGCGGGCGGCGCAGCTCGCCGGGGCGCCGCCGCCCGCCGAGGCGCTCGAGCCGATCCAGCGGGCCGCGGCGGGCGAGGCGAAGGAGCGAGAGCCGCCCTTCCTCCGCGCCCCGGTCCTCGACGGCCGCGAGACCACCTTCTTCGAGTGGCAGGGCGCGGCGGTCCACCGCCCCGGCCAGCAGCGGGGCTCGATGTACGGGGCGGCCCACGTCTTCCAGGCCCTCCACCTCGGCTTCGACCTCTCGGCGCTCCACGTCCGCCTCGACCCGGCGGACGCCCCCGAGCAGCCCTCCGCGACCGCGGATCGCGCGCGGATCGTGATCCTCGCCGCCGAGCGGCAGGTCGCGGTGGACTTCCCCCTCGTGCGCGACGGGGCGGTCCGCCCGGGCTCCGCCCGCGGCGTGGAGGCCGGCCGCGCCGCCTTCGACCGCGTCCTCGAGGCGTCGGTCCCCTTCGAGGCGCTCGGCCTCGTCCCGGGATCGAGGCTCGCCCTCTGCGTCCACGTCCTGCGGGGCGAGGTCGAGGTCGAGCGGCTCCCGCGGAGCGGCTTCGTCTCCTGCACCGTGCCCGACGCGGACTTCGAGCGGCGGAACTGGAGCGTGTAGGTGCCGGGCGACGCGACGGACATCCGGCCGCCGGGACCGGAGGGGGAGGGCGGCGAGGCCTGCCTCGTCTTCGTCGAGGGGGACGCGCTCCTCGGGCTCCGCGTGCCGCTCGACGCCGAGGTGGTCCTCGGGCGGGATCCGGAGTGCCCGGTCCGGCTCCCGGCCGGGGACGTCTCCCGCCGCCACGCCCGGATCTGGCCGGAGGGGGACGGGCACCTCGTCGCCGACCTCGGCTCGACGAACGGGACCTGGGTGAACGGCCGCGAGGTGGAGCGGACGCGGCTCCGCGCGGGGGACCGGATCCGGGTGGGCCCGTTCCTCGCGAGGTACGTCGCGGCGGGGGATCCCGACGCGCGCCACGTGGAGGGGCTCGCCCGGCTCGCCCGGCGCGACGCCCTCACCGGCGCGGCGAACCGCCGGGCCTTCGACGAGGCGCTCGCGCGCGAGGCGGCGCGCGCGGCCCGCTCCGGCGAGCCCCTCTCCGTCGCCCTCCTCGACGTGGACCGGTTCAAGCAGGTGAACGACCTCCACGGCCACGCCGCCGGAGACGCCGTCCTCGCCGCGGTGGCGGCGCGCGCCGCGGGCGCCCTCCGGGCGGGCGACCTCCTCGCGCGCGTGGGGGGCGAGGAGTTCGCGATCCTCCTTCCGGGCGCGGACCTCGCCCGCTCGGCGGAGGCGGCGGAGCGGGTCAGGGCCCGGGTCGCGGAGGCGCCGGTCCCGCTCCCGGGCGGCGGGGCGATCGAGGTCACCGCGTCCCTCGGGTGCGCGGCGCTCCTCCCGGGCGAGGCGGACGGCGCCTCGCTCCTCGCGCGGGCGGACGCCCGGCTCTACGAGGCGAAGGGCGCGGGGCGCAACTGCGTCCGGTGACGCCGGGCCGGGGGGCTGATGGCGGCGCTCACGCGGATCGAGCCTCGGCGTTCGCCCTTCGACCCTTCGACAGGCTCGGGGTCGGGGCGAACGGCTGCGTGCGGCCCGCTCGCGTACAAGCAAGTCCGTTCGTGGTGAGCCTGTCGAACCACGAACGATCGGGATCGACGCAAGCGGGCACGGCCACGAGAGGCCCCTGCACCGGGGGGGTGCGGCGGGTTATCCTCCCGCCGCGTGAAGAACCGGCCCGCCCTCGCGATCCTCTTCGTCATCGTCTTCATCGACCTCCTCGGCTTCGGGATGGTCATCCCGGTGATGGCCCTCTACGCCGAGCGGCTCGGCGCGCCGGACGACCAGATCGGGTGGCTGATGACCGGCTACTCGCTCATGCAGTTCGTCTTCACGCCGATCTGGGGCCGGCTCTCCGATCACTTCGGGCGCAGGCCGCTCCTCCTCCTCTCCATCGCGATGACCTCGGTCGGCTTCGCCGGCTACGCCGTCGCCCCGACCTTCGCCTGGCTCGTCGTCTCCCGGGTGTTCGCGGGGATGGCGACGGCGAACATCGCCATCGCCCAGGCCTACATCGCGGACGTCACGCCGCCGGAGGGGCGGGCGAAGGGGATGGGGCTCATCGGCGCCGCCTTCGGCCTCGGCTTCATCCTCGGCCCGGCCACCGGGGGGCTCCTCTCGTCCATCTCGCTCTCCCTGCCGGGCTGGGCCGCGGCCGGCCTCGCCGCCGCGAACGGGATCGCCGCCTTCTTCGTCCTCTCCGAGCCGGCGGCGCGGACCGTCTCGGAGCGCCGCAGCCACCTCCCCGCGCTCGTGGAGGAGCTCCGCCGCCCGGGGATCCGGCGGATCATCGTGATCTACCTCCTCTCCGTGCTCGCCTTCAGCGGGATGGAGGCGACCTTCGCCCTCGTCGCCGCCCACCGCTACGGGCTCGACGAGCACCACGTCGCCTGGGTCTTCGCGTTCATCGGCGTCCTCGTCGTCGTCGTCCAGGGCGGGCTCATCGGGCCGCTCACGCGCCGGCTCGGCGAGAAGGCGCTCCTCGTGGCGGGGCTCGCCCTCCAGGCGGTGGGGCTCGTCGCGGTCCCCTACGCCACCGGGACCCTCGGGCTCCTCGCGGCATGCGTCCCGCTCTCCGTCGGGAGCGGGCTCGCCTCGCCTGCCCTCTCCTCGCTCCTCTCCCGGAGCGCGAGGGCCGAGGACCAGGGGGGTACGCTCGGCATCGGCCAGGCGGCCGGCGCCCTCGGCCGGATCGCCGGGCCCATCTCGGCGACGAGCGCCTACCAGCACGTCTCCGTGGGAGCGCCCTACCTCGGCGGCGCGCTGCTCATGCTCGTCACCGCCGCGATCGGCGGGACGCTCCGCGGGCCTCCGCGCGCCGCGCCGCCACCGGGGCGCGCCGCGGCGGCCGCGGGGGCAAAGGAGTAGGGGATGCCGGAGCTCCGCAGGGATCCGATCGTCGGCCGCTGGGTGATCATCGCGCCGGAGCGCGCGCGCCGCCCCACCGACCTCGCGAGCGGTCCGGCGCCCGGCCAGCCGGCCGTCTGCCCGTTCTGCCCCGGGCAGGAGGACAAGACCCCCCGGGAGGTCCACGCCGCGGGGAGGCCGGCGGGGGCGCCCCGCGACGGGCCCGGCTGGAAGGTGCGCGTCGTGCCGAACCGCTTCCCCGCGCTCAAGATCGAGGGGGAGCTCGACCGGCAGGCGGAGGGGATCTACGACCGGATGAACGGGATCGGCGCCCACGAGGTGATCGTGGAGACGCCGGAGCACGGCCGGCAGCTGAAGGACCTCTCCGACGCGGAGATCGCCGAGGTGCTCCTCGCCTTCAAGGCCCGGCTCCAGGACCTCCGGAACGACCTCCGGTTCCGCTACGCCCTCCTCTTCAAGAACCACGGGCCGCTCGCGGGCGCGACCCTCGATCACTCCCACTCCCAGCTCATAGCGCTCCCCGTCGTCCCGACCCAGGCGCGCGAGGAGATCGAGGGGGCCCGCCGCCACTACGACCTGAAGGAGCGCTGCATCTTCTGCGACGTCGTGGGGCAGGAGCGGAAGGAGCGGACGCGCCTCGTCCACGAGAACGACGAGTTCGTCGCCTTCGCGCCCTACGCCTCCCGGAGCCCGTTCGAGACCTGGATCGTCCCGCGGCGGCACGAGTCGAGCTTCGAGGGGGAGCCGCGGGAGCGGCTCGCCCTCTGCGCCCAGGCGCTCGGCACGACGCTGCGCCGGCTCGCCGCCGCGCTCGGCGATCCGGCCTACAACTTCATCGTCCACTCGAACCCGCTCCGCGAGCCGGCCTCCCCGAGCTACCACTGGCACGTGGAGGTGATGCCCGCCCTCTCCCTCGTCGCCGGCTTCGAGTGGGGCTCCGGGTTCCACATCAACCCCGTGCCGCCCGAGGAGGCGGCCGCCTTCCTGCGGAAGGTGGAGGGCTGACGTCTCGCCGCCCATGGAGATCCTCTTCGTCTCCTCCGAGGTGGCCCCCCTCTCCAAGACGGGCGGGCTCGGCGACGTCTCCGGGGCGCTCCCCCGGGCGCTCGCGGCGCGGGGTCACGCGGTCACGGTCGTCACGCCGCGGTACGGCTCGATCGACCCGCTCGCGCTCGGGTTCGTCCGGAGGGACGGGGCGATCCGCGTGCGCGGGGAGGCGACGACGGCCTGGCTCCGGCCCGGCCGGCCGGGCCTCGTCCTCGTGGAGCACGAGCGGTACTTCGGCGCGCGGCGCGGCCTCTACGCGGAGGGGGAGCACGACTACCCGGACAACGCGGAGCGGTTCGCCTACCTGTGCAGGGCGGCGCTCGCGGCCCCCGCCGCCCTCGGGCTCCGCCCGCGCATCGTCCACGCGAACGACTGGCAGACGGGGCTCTGCCCGTGGCTCCTGCGCCACGAGCACGGGCAGGACCCGGCCCTCGCCGGCGCGAGGTCGGTCTTCACGATCCACAACCTCGCCTACCAGGGGGTCTTCCCGAAGGCCGTCCTCCCCTTCGTCGGCCTCCCCTGGGACGTCTTCCGCTGGGAGGCGATGGAGTTCCACGACCACCTGAGCTTCCTCAAGGGCGGGCTCACCTTCGCCGACGCGCTCACGACCGTCTCGCCCACCTACGCCCGCGAGATCCTCGGGCCGGAGGGCGGCGTGGGGCTCGATCCCGTGCTACGCCACCGGCGGGCGTCGCTGCGCGGCATCCTGAACGGCATCGACGTCGGCGAGTGGGATCCCTCGGCCGATCCGCACCTCCCGGCCCGCTACTCCGCGGGCGATCTCTCGGGGAAGGCGGCGTGCAAGGCCGCCCTCCAGCGGGAGCTTGGGCTCCCCGGGCGGCCCGGCGTCCCGCTCGCCGGCATGGTCTCGCGCCTCGCCGACCAGAAGGGGATCGACCTCGTCGTCGCCTCCCTCGGCGACCTCCTCTCCCGCGAGCTGCAGGGCGCCGTGCGCGGCGCGGGGAGCCGGGCCCACGAGGAGGCGCTCCGGAGCGCGGCGGCGGCGGCGCCCGGGCGGCTCGCCGTCCGGATCGGGTTCGACGAGGGGCTCGCCCACCGGATCGAGGCGGGCGCGGACCTCTTCCTCATGCCGAGCCGCTACGAGCCCTGCGGCCTGAACCAGATGTACTCGCTCCGCTACGGGACCGTGCCCGTCGTGCGCGCCGTGGGCGGGCTCGAGGACACGGTGGAGGACTTCGACGGCTGGAGCCGCGGCACGGGCTTCAAGTTCCGGGACTACACCCCGCAGGCGATGATGCTCGCCGTCCGGCGGGCGCTCGAGACGTTCCGGGACCGGCGGGCCTGGGCCGGGCTCGTCGAGCGGGGGATGGCCCAGGACTTCAGCTGGGATCGGAGCGCCCGCGGCTACGAGGAGCTCTACGCCGGGCTCCTGCGGTAGGCGCGCCTCCCTTTCCGCGGACCGCGGCCAGACGCCCGAGCGCGATTCGTCAGGCCTCAGGCGTCAGGTCTCAGGAAATGCAACTCTGCCGCCGTTCCCGAGGCCGGAGGCCCGAGGCCTGGGGCCGATCAGGAGGCCGCTCGCCGGTCACAGCCTCCGCCCGAGCTTCGGGAAGAGGGACGAGGCGCGGCAGCTCGCCCGGAAGGCGTCGCTCCGGAGGAAGGCGCCGCCGTGCCGCGACTCGAGCCCCTGCCTCGCGTAGGCGGCGAGCCGGATGCCGTGCTCGTCGGGCTGGGGGAATATGGCGTCGAGCCCGTCGAGGACCAGCTCTCCGAGGACGAGGTCGACGTCCGAGTCCGAGGCCCTCTCGGGTTCCGGCAGCCATCGAGAGGTGCCGACCGCAGCCGACGCCAGGAAAGCGTGAATCCGCGCGTAGCACTCGCGAGCGGAGAGCGTCCGCACCGCCTCGGGCATGGCCTCCTCCCCCGTTTCTCCCTCCATCGGTATGGGAACGCCGAAGGGGAGGTTCGTGACGGGGGCCCCCGCGCGAGACCGGCGCGCGCTCGCGCGCCGGCTCCGCCCGCCCTTCGACAGGCCCTTCGACAGGCTCAGGGCGAGCGGAACCACCTGCGGCCAAGGCCGCTTCCGATCCAGCGAGCGGCGATCAGCCCTTGCGCCCCAGGATCCCCGCGAGCCGGGCCGGGGAGAACGGGGCGAGGTCCACCGGGGCCGGGCGGCCGAGGACGGCGGCGGCCACGGCGTCGGCCGTGATCGGGGCGAGGAGGATCCCGTTCCGCGTGTGGCCGGTCGCGTGGAAGAGCCCGGGGACGGGGCCCGCTCCGAGGATCGGCTCTCCGTCCGGGCTCGCGGGACGGAAGTTGGACCAGGTCTCCACGACCGGGGCCTTCTCGAGCGCCGGGGCGATCCCGATCGCGACGTCGAGCACGTGGCGGAGGCCGCCCGCGGTGACCGCCTTCTCGAAGCCCGCCTCCTCCATCGTGGACCCGCAGAGGATCCGGCCGTCGGCGCGGGGCACGACGTACCCGTGCCCGGAGAAGACGACGCGGGAGAGGATGGGAGGGCGCGTGTCGAGGACGGCGATCTGGCCGCGCACCGGCCGGACCGATCCCGCCGGGAGGCCGTTCCCCTCCACCTGCATCGTCCAGCTCCCCGCGGCGAGGACGACCGCCCCCGCCTCGATCCGCCCCGACTCGTGGTCGACCCCCACGACGCCCCGCTCGCCGTGGACGACGCGCCGCACCTGCCCGGTGACGAAGGTGGCGCCGGCGCGGGTCGCCGCGACGTAGACGGCCCGTCCGAGCGGGCGCGGGTCCACCGAGGCCTCGTCCGGGAAGAGGAGCGCGCCGCGCGACTCGCGGGAGATCGCCGGCTCGAGCCGCCGGACCTCCGCGTCGTCGAGCACGTCCACGGGGAGGCCGTGGCGCTGGATCTTCCCGGCGCGGGCGGCGAGGACCTTCGCGTGGTCGTCGTCGAGCGCGACCTCGAGCGTGCCCCCGCCCCGGTAGCCGGCGGAGACGCCGGAGGCCGCCTCGACCTCGCGGACGAACGCGGGGTAGCGCTCGAGGGAGGCGCGGCAGAGGGCGTAGAAGGGGCCCGGCTCCACCGCCTCGACGCCCGGGGAGAGGATCCCGCCCGCGGCGGCGGAGGCCTCGGCGCCGGGGACCGCGCGCTCGAGGACGACGACCTTCCTGCCCGCCTGGGCGAGGCGGAGGGCGACGGACGAGCCCTGCAGGCCCGCCCCCACGACGACGACGTCGGCTCGCATTCGGGGCGCGAGACTACGCCGGCCCGGGGAATCGGGGAAGGCCGCGGGACCCGCTGGCGGCCTCTCGAACCCGCTCGCCCCGAGCCTGTCGAGGGGTCAGCACGAGCGGTCTCTCGAACCCGCCCACCCTGGGCCTGCCGAGGGGTCACCACGAGCGGTCTCTCGAACCCTCGCCCTGAGCCTGCCGAGGGGTCAGCACGAGCGGTCTCTCGAACCCGCCCACCCTGGGCCTGCCGAGGG
>JBBIPT010000160.1:0-9097 GCA_037442705.1 Anaeromyxobacter sp. | reverse complement strand
CGGCCCCGGCCGGCCGCGCCGCCCGCTGCGCCCGTGCCGCCCGCGCCGAGCGCTCCGCCTCCGTCTCCCGCGCGACCTCGAAGAGCTCCTCGCCGGCCTGGTCCCTGCCGGAGACCCCGACACGCGCCGCGGAGACGATCCGGATCCCCGCGCCGAAGTCCTCGAGGAGCGGGCTCGACTCCCGGGCCTTCCAGGAGAGGAGCATCGCCCCGCCTCCCGCACCGCCCACGACGAGGAGCGCCGCCACGCCGAGGGCGATCGCGCGCCGGCGGCTCCTGCGGGCCCGGAGGAGCCGCTCGCCGGTGACCTCCCGCTCCACGCGGAGGCCCGCCTCCGCCTTCTTCGCGTGGAGGAGGAAGAGGGAGATCTCCGAGAGCCTGCGCCAGGTCCCGTCGCCCGCGGAGACCGGCGTCGCCCCGTCGATCTCCCCGCGGTAGAGCATCGCGGCGATCCCCCGGGAGTCCACGGGCCCGAAGACCTGCCCGTCCCGCCGGAAGAGCCACTCCCCGCCCTCGAGCGCCGGATCGTTCGCGGGGTGCGTCTGTTCCGTGCGCGGCACCATCGACGTGCGGGATACTTAGCACGACGTGGAAAGGCGCTTCTATGCCATCCGTCTCGCCTACGACGGCGGCCGCTTCCGCGGCTTCCAGCGCCAGCGGGGCCTCCCCACGGTCCAGGAGGCCGTCGAGATGGCGCTCGGGGAGGCCGGCGTGCGCGCCTCGCTCGCGGTGGCCGCCCGGACGGACGCGGGCGTCCACGCCCTCGGGCAGGTGGTGAGCTTCTCCGCGAGGGCCGACCTCGATCCCGCCACCCTCCGGGCGCGCCTCAACGCCGCCCTGCCCGAAGGGATCCTCGCCCTCTCGGCCCGGCGGGTGCCCGGCGGCTTCCACGCGCGCAACTCCGCCGTCTCGCGCACCTACGTCTACCTCGTGGGCGCGCCGGCGCCGGAGCCGCTCCGGCCGTACGCCTGGACCCTGCCGGACCCGCGAGGCTTCCCGGGCGTGGCGGAGCCGCACCTCGACCCGGACCGGATGAGGGAGGCGCTCTCCCACGCCGTGGGGACCCACGACTTCACGGGGTTCGCGAGGCCCGGGGAGCAGCGCGGAACGGTCCGGACGATCCTGCGGGCGGAGGTCCGGAGCGCGACGTGGGCCCCCCTCCACGCGATCGTGCTCGAGGGGACGGGGTTCCTCCGGGCGATGGTGCGGAACCTCGTCGGCACCGCCGTGGCGGCCGGGATCGGCGTCGCCGCGCCCGGCGACCTCGCTGCCCTGCTCCGGGAGCGCAGCCGCTATCGCGGCGTCCGCGCCCCGGGCTGGGGGCTCACGCTCGCGCGCGTGCGATATCGGCCGGGCGCGATGGGGGAGGCGGGGGCCGAGGAACCCTGAACCCATCGGCCCCGCGAACGACCGCGACGCGGGCGAGCTCGATCCGGGCGACCGGGGCGAGCCGGGGGCGACCCTGAAGGGCGTGGGGGGCGGTCGAGAGCGGTCTCATGGCGGCGCCCGGTTGAGGCGTCATCACATGGCGCTCCCGTCGGAGGGGAGGTGCCCGTACTTCGCGAGGAGGTCGGCCACGGCCTCGCGGAGGTAGTCGGACTGCCTCACGCGGGTCTTCCGGGCGAGGCTCCGGAGCTCCGCCGCGAAGGCGGGGGGCAGCCGGATCAGCATCGGCTCCAGCCGGATGGGGGTCTCGTGCGTCATCTCGGGAACGGCGTACTCGATCGAAGCGGACATGTGGGCTCCTTGCTACATTGGAGTATGTTTCCCTACACGCTACCACTCGATACCCTGCCGGCAAGAAAACGACCGAAAAGCGGATCGGATACCCTAAAAGGGGCGGTCTACCCTGGGGGCGATAGCCGAGCCCTCGGCGGCCATCGCCGTCCACTCCACCCTACGGGGCGCAGCGAAACCGTGACCGAAGAGCCGGATGCAGGAAACCTGCACGTCCGGATCCGAGGGGGGGAGAGAAGAGGACACCCATGGAGACCGCCAAACGGGCACCAAGGCGGAAACGCCGGACACGGCCAAGCGGTCGCCCTGCTCGGATCCGTTTCTCCCCCTACCCGACCTCGGGCGTTCAGAAGCGGAGCTGGGCGCCGCCCGACGCGGCCCCCGAGGCGATCCGTGCGTCACCGAAGGCGGTCGCGAAGGAGACTCCGGCGTAGACCCCGGCGGTACGCGAGAAGTCCCAGGCGAAGCCGAGCCCCACGAGCGGCCCTGCCGCGAGGCGGGAGCGGATGGGAACCCAGAGCCCGGCCTCGAGGAAGGTCTTCGCCTCCTCGGTCCCGAAGTAGGCCCGGTACCGGAGGTCCCCCGCGAGGAGGACCCTCTCCCGCTCGGGGTCGTCGTGAGACCGCAGCGAGACCGCGAGCCCGAGGACGAGCTCGTCCCCCTCCCCCGAGACGTCGAGCCCCCACGCCACCCGTGCAGCGCTCCTCCAGGAGGACGCGGATCCCCCGCCCGTCTTCGCGACCGTGTCCCTCGCGAAGATCGCCTCCACGAACGGCCCCTGCAGATCCCGGTGGTCGAAGCGCGGCTCGAGGGCGGCCGCGGGGGAGCCGGCTGCGAGGGCGAGGAGTGCGGCCGCGAGCGCGGGCCGGCTCATCCCTCCACCACCGGAAGCGGGATCCCCGCGATCTCGTTCATCCGGCCGGAACGGAACGGCTCGAGGTCGAGCGCGGCGACCCTGAAGCCCGCACCCTTCACCGCCGCGGAGATCTCCCCCCTGCGCCGGAACGCCGCCTCGATCTCCCCTTCCCCGATCTCCACCCGGCCGATCTCCCCGTGGTGCCTCACCCGGAGGTCGCGGAAGCCGAGGGCGCGCACGGAGGCCTCGGCGCGCTCCACCTGGGCGAGCCGCTCCGGCGTGACCGGGGTGCCGTAGGGGATCCGGGAGGCGAGGCAGGCCATCTGCGGCTTGTCCCACGTGGGGAGCCCGTAGGCCTCGCTCCAGGCCCGGACCTCCACCTTCGTGAGCCCCGCCTCGGCGAGGGGGGACGACACCCGGCGCTCCTCGGCGGCGCGATGGCCGGGCCGGTGGTCCCGCCGATCGTCCGCGTTGAAGCCGTCGAGGACGGCCGAGATCCCCTCGGTCCGCGCCACCTCCTCGCAGAGCCGGTAGAGCTCCCCCTTGCAGAAGTAGCAGCGGTCGCTGCCGTTCTGGACGTAGCCCGGGACGTCCTGCTCGAGGCTCGTCCGCTCCACGTGGCGGACGCCCAGGCGCGCGGCGAGGCTCCTCGCCTCCTCCCGCTCCGCCATCGGGACCGAGGGGGAGTGGGCGGTGAGGGCGAGCGCGCGGCCCGGGAGGACCTCCGCCGCGACGGCGAGGACGAAGGTCGAGTCCACCCCGGCGGAGAACGCGACGAGGGCGCTGCCGTGGGAGGCGATCCGCTCCTTGAGGAGGGCCAGCTTGGAAGCGGAGGCGCGCCGGATCCCTTCGAGGGAGGGGTCGTTCATTGCGCGGACGTTATAGCGGGTTTCGGCTACTTCTTCTTCCGCGCCTGGCCCGCGCCCTTTCCGGACCGCGCGGGCGCCTTCCCCTTCGCCTTGCGCGGGGCGCCCTTCTTGCCGGCCGCCTTCCCGGGCTTGCCGCGCCGGGGGCGGCGGCCGCCGGTGATCCGGCCGAACTCGGTCGGGCCGACGTACTTCAGATCCACGAGGGCCTGGAAGACGCGAAGCCCCGCCTCGTCGACCGGGACCTCGTCCGTGCGGATCGTGAGGTCCGCGTGCGTCGGCGGCTCGTAGGGGACGTCGACCCCGGGGACCTGCGTGAGCTCTCCCGCGAGCGCCCGGCGGTAGACCCCCTCCGGATCGCGCGCCTGGAGCTTCTCCATCGCGCAGTCCACGAAGATCTCGACGAAGCGCCGCGCCTCCTTGCGGAGGGCCTCGCGGGCGTCCCGGTACGGAGAGAGCGCGGCGCAGACCGCCACGCCGCCGGCGCGCATCACCGCCTTCGCCACGTAGCCGAGGCGAGCCACCGCCTTCGCGTGCTCCTCCTTCGACGCGCCGAGCCCCTCGAGGAGCACCGAGGCGTCGCCGTCCTCGTCGAGGAGCGAGACCGTGCGGCCCGCCGCGGCGAGGCGGCTCGCGAGGTGCGAGGCGAGGGTGGTCTTACCCGCCCGGTTCATGCCGGTGATCCAGATCACGAACCCGGTGGTCTGCGCGGTGTCCATTCCTTACCCTCCGGTCGCGCCTCGGGAGGCGCGGGCTGCGAGGCAGCGAGGAGCTTCGGCGGCCGCGCGAGTATACCCGGCGGTTCTCCGATTGCAAAATCGACGCACCCGCAGTGATTCGGGGCCTTCCCCAGTCACTCCGGGGACTTGGGTGCCTTGGAGTTTTCTCAGGGTCAACCCGAGTGCGGCGATCCCGCCCCCTCCCCTGCCCCGCTCGCCTCCCCGCCGCCCGTCGCCCAGTGCCTCGACCCAGGCATGGTGACGCGACGAGAGCGCCGAGACCGACGCGAGGCGGGCGCCCCAGGGAGGGAGCAGCGGAGGCGCAGCCTCAGTGCGCCGCTGTGCGCGGCTCCCAGAAGGGGAGCGAGCAGCGCACCGACGAGGCCGCCCGCCGCGGCGAGAGGATCGGCGCTCGCAGTAGGCATCATGCCTGGGTCGCGGCACTAGGAGCCCGTCGGGCGTAGAAGGCTTCCGGCCGTCCTCGCTTCGCTGCGGGCGGCCGGAAGCGGTCGCGGTCGCCGCTGCGGTTCCGGCTTGCGGATGCGGGTGCGGATGCGGACGCGGATGCGGTTCCGGGTGCGGGTGCGGATGCCGCTGCCGCCTGCGGATGCGCCTGCGGCAGCGGCCCGGGGACTCAGTGGGTGAGGCGCCAGAGCATGGCGAGCACCCGGTCGCACAGCGCGAGGGCGGGCGCGACGGAGGCGTCGTCGACGTGGCCCCACGCCTGCGCGACGCGGAGGCTGGCGGCGACCTCGTCGGCGCCGCCGGCGGCGACGCGCCAGAGGTGGAGGCGGTCGCGACCGAGGCGAGGGGAAGGCGACCTACGCGCGGAGGAAGTGCATCGTCGAACCCGCCTTCGGTCAGATCAAGCAGGCGAGGGGCTTTCGCCGACTTCTCCTTCCGCGGACTCCGAAGCGTGAGGGCGGAGTGGTCCTTCGTCTGCGCGACGCACAACCTGCTGAAGCTCTTCCGGGGCGGCTTCCGGCCCCTACTGGCCGCGGCGCAGTAGCCGCGCCCCGCAGGCGCAGCCGGAACGGCACCCGCAACCGGGCCCGCAACGGCAGCCGCTACCGCATCCGTGACCGCATCCGAACGGCAGCCGCTGCCGCCCGATCAGGCCCCCGCGTAGCGCGCCAGCGCGAAGCGGGGGCCCAACGCCCTACGGGCTCCTAGCGCGCCGCCGGGTAGCAGGCGCATCCGGGGAGGCGCGCCGTCGGGCGCAGGGTGGCGACGCCGCGGACGAGATCGATCCGCCGGCCCGGGAGCCCGGCGGGCGCCGCGATCAGCTGCACGAGCTCGGCCGCCGCGAGCGAGGAGAGCGCGGCGATCCCCGGAAGGGCCGGCCTCCCCGCCCCGCTCGTGGAGCGGGAGCAGGCGTAGCAGGGCGCCCCCGGAGGGATGGCGATCACCGCTCCGCCGTCCGCGTCCGGCTCCACGACGACATGGGGCAAGCCGGCACGCCGCGAGGCCTCCGCGGCGTGTAGGCACTGGGCGGGAGACGGTGCCGCGACGAGGGCGGCGGTCGGCACTCCGCCTCGCGGATAGGGCGCGACGACCGTGAAGTGGGAGAGCGCCTGGAGCGCGACCCGCGCCGACTCCGCGCGCGGCGTACCCACGGCCGAGGAGGGATGGAGCCACCCCGCGACGTCCGCCGGGCCGACCGTCTCCGCGTCGTCGATCCAGAGCCGCCCCACCCCCGCCTGGACGAGGTAGACGAGCCCGGCCGAGGCCGCCCCGTCCGCCCCCACCGCCCGGACCCTCGCGCCGGCGAGCCGCTCCTGGGCCGCCTCCCCGAAGGCCGGGACGAGGAGCTGCCTCGCCCACCGGGCGATCTGAACCTCGCTCAGCGCCACGGCCGATCCTCCGGCGACACGGCGCCCTTCTCGAGGAGGACCCGCCAGGAGGTCCCGGCCGGCTCGACGCGGACCACGCGGTGCCCCTCCCCCTCCGCGCTCCGCGGGACGCTCTCCACCGGCTCCCCGCCGGAAAGCCAGAGCTCCAGCACCTCGCCGGGCGCGATCCGCTCCAGGGCGATCCGGGTCTTCACCCAGGTGAGCGGGCAGGCGAACGCGCGCAGGTCGAGCGGTGCGGCGCTCACGCCTCGCCTCCGGGGCGCGAGGTGGTCGCCTCGCAGGCGGGCGCCGGGGCGCCCTCGAGCGGCTGGGCCCCGGCGCAGGCGAGGCACCCGGCCCGCTTGCGGACGAGGACGAGCCTCGACTTCCCGGAGCGCGCCTCGAAGGTGTAGAGGCGGCCCTCGTAGGCGCCGCGCTCTCCCGCGAGCATGCGGAGCGCCTCCGCCCCGAGCAGGCTCCCCGCGAACCCGGCCACGGGCCCGAGGATCCCGGCCTCGGCGCAGGAGGGGACCGAGCCCTCGGGGGGCGGCCCCTCGAAGAGGCAGCGGAGGCAGCCCCCGAGCCCGCCGGGCGCGATCGTGAGGAGCTGGGCCGTGGTCCGGAGGACGCCGCCGTGGACGAGCGGCTTCCGCGCGCGGAGGGCCGCGTCGTTCGCGAGGAACTTCGTGGCGAAGTTGTCGGACCCGTCCACGACCACGTCGCTCGCCCGGACGAGCTCCACCGCGTTCGCGGCCGTGAAGCGCACGTCGCGCGCCTCCACGGCGGCGGCCGGGAAGAGGGACGAGAGCCGGGAGGCGGCCGCGCCCGCCTTGCGGCGCCCCACGTCCTCCTCGCGGAAGAGCGGTTGACGGTTCAGGTTCGAGGTCTCCACCGCGTCGTCGTCCACGACGACGAGCCGGCCCACCCCCGCCGCCGCGAGCACGAGCAGCGCCGGGCCGCCGAGCCCTCCGGCGCCGACGACGAGCGCGCTCTTGCGGGAGAGATCCATGGACCGGGAGGCATATCCCGCGCGGTCCGCGCGGGCAAGGTCGCCCGGCGGCGTCAGACGACGAGCGCCCGCCCCTCCCGCGCCGACTTCCAGAGCGCCGGGAGCCCCACGATCCGGTCGAGGACGCCCTGGAGCGCGGCGGGATCGAGCCCTGCGAGGCGGACCGCGGTGTCGCAGGCGACGACCTCCACGCCGAGCTCCCGGCGGGCCTCCTCCAGCGTGTCCCGCAGGGAGGCCACGCGCGCCACCACCGCCTCCGGCGGGGCACCCTCGTCGAACCTCCCCTCGGCCCATAGCCGGAGGGGCTCGAAGAAGAGCGCCACGATCACCTGGTCCCCGAGCGCCGCCGCGGTGACCGCGAGCGTCGCCGCCTGGTAGCGGTCCGCCCAGGCGCCCCGGTGGACGAAGAGGACGACCGGCCCGCTCAACCCCGTCCCCCGAAGAGCTTCCCGAAGAGCCCCTTCTTGGCCCCCGGCGGCGGGGGGCGGGCCGCGGGGTCGAGGGGGCGCGACCCCTTCGGCGCCGTCTGCGCCTCCGGCACCTGGAGCTTGCTCCGGATCGACTCCGGCGTGTCGAGCGTGGCGAGCCTCGCCTCGGCCGTCCGTCCCGAGGCGAGGTCCTTTCCGGTCACGGTGAGGATCCCCTCCGCCCCCACGGCGAACTCCACCGCGACCCTCACCTCCCCGCGCGGCCGCGGCGGCAGCCCGGGGACGACGAGGGTGCCGAGGTACTCGCACTCCGAGACCTTGGGCGAGTCGCCCTGGAAGACCTGGAGCTCGAGCTCCGCCTGGCCGTCGCGCGTCGTCGCGAGCTCGTAGGTCTTCTTCGCGGGGAGGGAGGCGTTCCGCGGCAGGACCGGGGCCATCCGCCCTCCGGGCAGCCCCACGCCGATCCCCATCGCGAGCACGTCGATGAGGACGACGGAGTCGATGCGGCCCTCCGAGTCCCCGAGGAGGGCGGCGCCGATGGCCACCGCCTCGTCCGGGTGGACGCCCTTGTTCGGCTCCCGCCCGAACTCGGCCGCGATCTTCCGCCAGACGAGGGGCATCCGGCTCTGCCCGCCCACGAGGAGGACCTCCTCGACGTCCCTCGGGGCGAGCCCCTTCTCGGCGAGGACCTCCCGGCAGACCTCGATGGTGCGGTCGACGAGCCTCTCCGTGAGCGTCTCGAGCTCGGCCCGCGAGAGCGGCACCTTGATCTCCCGGTCGCGGCCGTCGGGCCCCTTGCACAGGTAGGGGACGTGGGCCACGGCGGTCTCCCGCGACGAGAGGGCGATCTTCGTCTCCTCCGCCGCGTCCCGGATCCGCTGCCAGGCCACCCGGTCCTCGGGCGGAGGGAAGCCGTTCTCCTCCATGAACCGCCACACGAGGTGGTCCAGGATCTGCGCGTCGAAGTCCACGCCGCCGAGGAACGTGTCACCGCCGGTGGAGACGACCTCGTAGACCTCGCCCTGGATGTCGAGGACCGAGGCGTCGAACGTCCCGCCCCCGAGGTCGTAGACGAGGACGCGCTTCGCGAGCCCCTTGCCGTAGCCGAAGGCGAGCGCCGCCGCGGTCGGCTCGTTCACGATCCGCTCCACCTCGAGCCCGGCGAGCCGCCCGGCCTCCCGGACAGCGTTCCGCTGGTGGTCGTTGTAGTAGGCGGGGACGGTGACGACCGCCCGCTCCACCGGCTCCCCGAGGGCCTGGCTCGCCATCTCGCGCATCTCCCCCAGGACGAGGGCCGAGACCTGCTGGAGGGAGTAGTCGCGGCCCGCGAACCGGACGGCCGCCTCGCCCCCGGGCGCCTCGACGATCTCGTAGTGGAACCGGTCGCGGCAGGCCTGCACCGTGGGGGAGCGGAACGGCCGGCCCACGAGCCGCTTCGACCCGTAGACCGTGTGGCGCGGGTTCACGATCATCTGCGCCTTCGCGCCCTGGCCGACGAGGAGCTTCCCGTGGGGATCGTAGGCGACGACGGAGGGGATCGTCCGGTAGCCATGCCTCGACTGGAGGACGACGGCCTTTCCTTCCTTCGCCACCGCCGCGCAGGAGTTCGTGGTCCCGAGATCGATGCCGATCACCGGCCCCCTGCGCCGGG
>JBBIPT010000159.1:0-9118 GCA_037442705.1 Anaeromyxobacter sp. | reverse complement strand
TCGAAGCGGCGCGCGCGCTCGTAGCGCGCGTCGAGCCGGAGGCCGCCCAGGCGCCGCCCCTCGATCGAGATCCCCTCGCCGGCGAGCGCGAGGCTCGCGGCGGGCGCCCCGGGCGTCCCCGTCGCCTCGAGCTTCCCCTCGAGGACCCCCGCGAGCGGGATCTCCCCCGACAGGTTCGCGAGCTCGAGCCGGGGGATCTCGGCCACCGCCCGGAGCGGCGCCGCCCGGATCGGGGCGAGCCCGTCGAGCCGCTCCACCGGCGCGCCCAGCGAGGCCTCGAAGCGGAGCGCCTCGTGGCCGGCGATCTCCGCGCGCCCCGAGACCATCACGTCCCGCGCCCCGAGGGCGAGCTTCGCGCGGGCGCCGAGATCCCGGTAGCCGGCGAGGGCGCCCCGGCGGAGCGCGAGGCTCGCCTCTCCCCGGGGCGCGGCGAGCGTCCCCTCGATCGCCGCGTCGCCGTCGAGGAACCCCTGCAACCCCTCGGGCAGCCCCAGCCGCCCCTCCAGGGCGGAGAGGTCCAGCCCCGCGAGGGTGGCGCTCGCGACGAGCGGCGCCGCGAGGAGCGCGTCCGGCGCCTCGCCGGGGCGGGTGAGGAGCCCCGCCAGGTCGAGCGGGAGCTCCGCGCTCGCCGTGAGGAACGGCCGCCCGTCGAGCGAGGCGCCCGCCGAGACCCGGAGCGTCCGGCCGGGCTCCTCCGCCTCGAGCTCGAGCCCGAGCGCCTCGATCTCCTCGATCGTCGCGTCGTGGAGCCTCGCCTTGCCCCGGAACGTGGGCGCTCCCACCGTCCCGTCGAGCGACGCCTCGACGGAGAGGACTCCCTCCGCGGCGAGCTCTCCCTCGAGGGCGGAGAGGAGGTCGCCGGCCCGGAGCCCCGCCACCCGCGCCGACGCCCGCAGCGGCTCCTTCGGCCGGCCCTCGAGTGGGTACGGCGCGTCCAGGCGGAGGTCGATCGTCCCGCCCGCCAGGGCCGCCGCGAGCGAGGCGGTTCCCCGGCGCGCCGCGCCGTCCCACGCCGCCGCTCCGGTGAAGGAGAGCTCCCGGAGATCGCGCCACGCCCCCTGCTCCCAGCCGAGGGACGCCTCGATCTCCGGCTGCTCCACCGTCCCCGCGAGGATCACCGTGGCCGAGACCTCTCCGCGGAGCAGCTCCTCCTCCGGGACGAGCCCCGCCGGGAGCCGCGCGAGGTCGATCCTCGCGACCTCGATCCGCGCGTCGAGGCGTCCCCGCTCGCGGACGCCGCCCGCGAGCACGACCCGCTGCGCCTCCGCCTCGAGGGCGAGCCTGTCCACCGCCGGTCCGGCGAATGCGAAGGTCGCCGGGGCCTCGAGCCTCCAGCGGGTCCCCGGGTATCCGAAGGAGAGCTCCGAGAGGCGGAAGGTCTCCCTCCGGTCGCCGAGGCGCCCTCTCGCCTCGAGCCTCTCGGGATCCTGGAGTCCCGGGAGGGAGAGGGTCGCCTCGAGGGAGACCTCCTCCCCCGCGAGCGATCCGGAGAGCGAGATCGCCGTCGCCACCTCCGCCCCGTCGGTCCGCACGGTCCCCACGCGCCCTTCGACCTTCGCGACGGGCGCGTCCGCGGGGCCCGAGGCCGTCCCCGCGAGCCGCACACCCGAGAGGGCGGTGGCGCCCCACGCGGCCCGCGGCGCCTCGAGGGCGAACGAGAGCGACGGTGCGGCTTCCGTCCCGGCGAGCGTTCCCTCGAGCCGCACCTGCCCCGCTGCGCGGGGGAGCGTCTCCCCGAGGATCGCGCCGAGGTTCCCGGCCGCCGCGCCGAGATCCCGGCTCTCCACGAGGATTCGCCCGGCGACGTCGCCCGCCTTCCTCCAGCGCAGCGCCCCGTCGACGGCGAGCCCGGGCGCCGTGCCCGAGAGCCGCTCGACGATCCAGGCGCCCCGGTCCGCCCGGGCGCGGAGCTCCATCCCGTCCACGCTGCCGCGCCGGATGCGGGACGGCTTCAAGGACGCGGTGACCCGCCCCCGGAGCTCCCCGGCGGAGCTCCCCGCCACCGCCCCGTGCGCCGCGAGGCTCAGGCTGCCGCCGGGCGCCCACGAGACGAGGCGGGAGGGGTCGAGGCGATCCACCGCGACGTCGAAGCCGGCCGCCGCAGCCGGGTCGTCGAGGCGGGCCGCCACCGAGGCGTCCACGCGCCCGGGGGCTCCGCTCGCGGCCGGCTCCACGCGGAGGGTGGCGGTCGCGGTCCGGCCGTCCGACTCCGCGTAGGCGATCGCCCGGAGGTCGTCGCCGGGAGGGGCCTCGGGCGCGACGGCCCGCACCTGGGAGCGATCGATGCCGAGCCGGGTGACCGCGATCCGGCCCGCCCTCCGCGCGAGATCCCCCTCCGCGACGGCCTCGAGGGCCGTCCCGCCGAGGCTCGCCCGCAGCACCTCGACCCGGAGGGCGTTCCCGGTGGAGGCGGCCCGGAGCTCGAGGAGGAAGGGGGCGGCGACGGGATCGCCGGCGGCCGCGGAGAGCCGGGCCTCGATCGCCGCGCGGTCCGGCCCGGCGTGGCCGCGGGCGTCGAGGTCGAGCGCATCGGCCTCGAGCCGCGTCGCGCCCCGGGCGTCCACCCACCAGAGCTCTCCCTTCCGGACCGTGAACCGCGAGACGTGCACGGTCCAGGCGGGGCCCGCGGCGCGCTCCTCGGCCCGGGCGGGAGCCGCCTCCTCCCCGCCAGCGGGAGCGAAGGCACGGGCGAGCGAGGGCGTGCCGTCCGGATCCTCCTCGAGGAGGATCGCGGGCGCGTCGAGCTCGACGGTGAGGCCCAAGGTCCGCGCGGCGATGGCGGTGACGTCCGCGAAGACCGCCGCCCTTCCCACGGAGAGGACGAGCCGGTCCTCCGGGTCGTAGACCTCGAGCCCCCGGATCTCCACGCCTCCCCGCGGGAGGACCTCGACCGAGGCGAGGACGAGCCGGCCCGCGATCGCCTCGTCCGCGATCCGCACGATCATCGCCGCCACGGCGGGGCGCGTGGCGGGGAGGATCGCGAGGAGGGCGGCGGTCGCCGACGCGACGCCGAGCAGGGCGACGGCGGAGAGCGCCGCCCATCCCACGAGCCCGATCGCGCGGCGGAGCACTCGCACTAGAACGCCTCCCCGAGCGAGATGTGGACGGAGACGATCGGCTCGGCGTGGGGCGTCCCGTCGGGCCAGGTCGTGTGGGGCACGGGGGGGAACCAGGTGCCGTCGAGGGAGAGGAGCCGCACTCCGAGGTCGAGGCGGAGCGGACCGAAGGGGGTCCTGTAGCGGAGCCCGGCGCCCGTCGCGATCTGGAGGGCCGCCGGGTCGAGCACGTCCCTCCACCGGCTCGGCTCCGAGGTCGCCCTCGCCACGCTCGCCGCGTCCACGAAGAGCGCCGCCCCGAGGTCGCCGGCGAGGTCGAAGCGGAGCTCCAGGGAACCGTCGAGGATCCCGTTCCCGCCCACCGGGACCCAGCTCCCCTCCTGCAGCTCCATCGGCCCGAGCCTCCCCGTGTAGGTGCCGCGCATGGAGTTCGGCCCCCCCGCCGTGAAGCGGGCGACGATGGGCGGCGCGCCCTCCTCGGCGATGGGGACGAGCCCTCCGAGCCGGGCGCGGGCCGCGAGGACGGTCCCCTCGCCGAGGGGCCGGAAGGCGCGGGCCTCGGGGAGGAAGCGGAGGTAGCGATAGCCGTAGCTCCCGATCGCCACGCCCTGCTGCAGCGCGAGCGCGACGTAGAGTCCGCGGCGCGTGTTCACGGGGTCGTCCCGCCCGTCCCAGGCGACCCGCTGCTCGAGGTAGGTGAGCAGGCAGACGCTCCCCTTGCAGTTCTCCAGCGCGGGGCCCGTCCCGCCCGAGCCCGGGACGAAGTCCGTGGCGTACCCCGAGAGCTGGAACACCTCGAGGTTGTACGAGGGGACGACGCTCCAGCGAGGGGCGATCCGGATCGGGAGGCCGAGCCGCAGCCGCTCCGCCCAGTAGTCGTAGGCCGGCTCGAGGCCCCGCTCCACCTCCACGCGCGCGGTCGCGTCGAGGCGGGAGCCGAAGGCGGCCGGCTGCTGGAAGTCCGCGGCGAGGCTCGCGACGGGCGCCTCCTTGCGCGCCGAGGTGAAGGGGTCGAGCCAGGTGTAGCCGCCCCTCGCGTCGATCCCCACGTTCCGGAGGTCGCCGAGGAAGTTCCGGTGGCGCCAGCCGACGATCCCGCGCGCCTCCCACCGGGTCTTCTCGAAGCCGAACCCCGGGCCGAACCGGAGGGTGCGGAACGGCGCCTCCCGCACCGCGACGACGACCGGGATCGTCCCGCCGTCCCGGTCCGGGTCCCCCCGCACCACGCGGACGCCGCCGAAGACGCCGAGCTCGAAGACGCGGGCCTGCGCCCGCGCGAGCTTCGACTCGTCCCAGAAGTCCCCCGGCCGGATCGCGATCGCCGCCTGCGCCCGGATCCGCTCGCGAGGGACCGAGGAGCTCCCCGCCACGAAGATCGGACCGAAGCGCCACCTCCGCCCCGGGCGGACGGCGTAGGTGACCTCGGCCGCGTCGGACTCCGGGAGGACGAGCGCCGAGGCCTCCACCTCCGCGGTCGCCCAGCCGGTGACGCGGAGCGCGCGGAGGAGCTCCGCCTTCATCGCGTCGTAGGCCGCCTCGGCGAACGGGTCGCCCGTGCGGAGCGGCGGCTTCCGGAGCGCGGCCGCCGCCTCCGGCGCCTCCTCCATCCCCAGGACGGCGAGCTTCCCGACCCGCGCCGGCGCGCCCTCGCGCACGACGAGGGTCACCTTCACGAGCCCATTCCCCGCCGGGACGACCTTCACCTCCTCCACCCGCGCGCGGTACCAGCCCCGCTCCCGGTAGAAGGCCTCCACCCTGCGGCGATCGGTGGCGAGCGCGTCCGGATCGAGCGGCTGCCGCTCCTTCACGAGCAGGCCCGAGATCCCCGCGCGCCGGACCGGCCCCTGGGTGGCGAGCACCTCCTCGAGGTCGGCGACGTCGAAGGCGGTCACTCCGCGGATCTCGAAGGACTCGACGAGGGGCTCCTCGGGGGAGCCGAGGCCGCGCACGCACCCGCCCGCGAGGGCGAGGGTGGCGGCGAGCAGGGTGGTGGCGCCTCGTTTCAAGGTCCGCCGATTATCGCAGAGTGATCACGGCCATCAAGGCGGCGACGAGAGGAGGAGCCCGAGGTTCCGCTCCTCCCACGCCTTCGCCCGCGCGTGATCGGGATAGGCGCGCTCCCGCCGCCGGAACTCCCGGCCGTGGACGAGCCGGCGCCCGCGGACCTCGCGGGCGGGGACGGCCTGGTGGAGCATCTCGTGGAAGACGACGGCGGCCACGTAGAACTCCGGCACCTCGGGGCGGTCGAGGGTGCGGTGGATCCGGATCGCCTTCGCGTCGTGGAGGTAGACGCCGGTCTTCACGCTCCGCCGCCGCGCCCCGCCCCGGGCCGTGCCCCACCCGATGCGCGCCTCGATCTTCCCCTCGAATCGCTCGGCGTTCAGCCGGTCGAAGATCGCCTGGAGATCGTGGACCCGGCCCGCCGCCTCGAGCCTCCCCGTCCGCTCCGAGGAGATCCGGGCGCGGTTCCCGCGCACGAAGTCGTCGATCCGCGCCCCGGCCGCCCGGCGGCGCCTCGCGCCGTCCTTCGCCCCGGCGAAGGCTGCGAGGGCCTCGACGACGTCGGGCGGAGCGTCGAGGAACATGTGGTGGATCCGGTAGCGGACCTCCCCGGGGTCGCGCCGGAAGGAGACCATCGTCGAGCGGTTGTCGTGCACGGTGAGCCGGACCCGCTCCGCGAGGCGGCCGGAGAGATCGTCGGCGAGCCGGTGCGCCGCGGCGACGCGCGTCTCCCGCGGCGCCCGCCGGGCGTCGAAGAGGTCGAGCTGCCGGTGCGATCGTTCCGCGGCCACTTCCCCGGATCCTACGAAGGACGATCCGGGCGCATCAAGCGTCCTCCCCGGACTCCTCCTCCGCGAGGAGCCGCTCGACCCGGGCCGGTTCGACGCGCAGGAGGATCACCTTCTCCTGGCTGTAGGTCACCGCCCCCGGCGGCGCCCCCTTCGGCTTGCGGACGTGCTTCACCCGGGTCCAGGCGACGCCGGCGCCCGGCTCGCCGCGGGCGTCGGAGAAGTGGACCGCGAGGTGGGCGGCGTCGAGGAGCGACTCCTGATCGGGCGCCGCTCCCCGATCGAGCCGCACGACGACGTGCGCGCCCGCGCGCCCCCGCGCGTGGAGCCAGAGGTCGTTCCCCCGCGCGATCCTCCGGGTGAGCGCGTCGTTCTGCTCCGCCCCCTTCCCGACGAGGATCTCGAGGCCGGAGACGGAGCGGAAGGTCCGGTGGGGCGGGGCGGGCTCGTCCCTCCTCCGCCGGGGCGGGGGGGCGCGGCGCGGCCCCGCGCCGAGCCTCCGCGCCTCCCGCTCGAGCCGCTCGAGCTCCTCCTCGCCCGCGGCGTCGATCCGGGCGAGGAGGGCCCGCAGGGCCGCCTCCCGCTCCCGGACCTCCTCCCGCCGGGCGGCGACGCGCGCCGCGGAGTCCACGATCCGGCGGTAGCGGCGGTAGGCGCGCTCGAGGTTCTCCCGGGGCGGAAGGGCGGGGTCGATCGCGATCGTCGTCTCCCTCGCTCCCTCCTCCGTCCACTCCGTGACGGCGACCTCCCTCATCCCGCGCCGGACGCGGCCGAGGTTCGCCTTGAGGAGGTCGGCGGCGCGCCGGTCCTCCTCGGCCGCGGGCACGCGGGCCGCCTCCTCGACGAGCTTCTCCTGGGCGCGTGCCGCCCTGGCGATCCCGGCGCGCACCGGCTCCCGCAGCCTCCGCCGCGCCTCCCGGAGCCGGCGCTCCTCCTCGCGCGCCGCGTAGGCGCGCTCCACGGCGGCGGAGAGGGGGAACGGCGCCCCCGCGACCGCCGCGAAGCGGAGCTCCTCCCCGGCCTCGCCGCCGCCCGGCGGGGGCGAAGGGGCGACCCAGGGCCTTCCCGGGGCGAGGTCGCGCCGCCGCGAGAGGTTCCGCGCCGCGCTCGCCCGGACGATACCGTCCGGCCCGACGAGGAAGAGGTTCCCGTGCCGCCCGGTGAGCTCGGCGAGGAGCCGGCTCTCGCCGCGCGCGGAGGCGAAGCGGAGCACCACGACGCGGTCGCCGGGCAGGGCCTCGACGCCGGCGAGGCGGGCGCCCTCGAGCTCGCGCCGGAGGAGCCGGAGGAAGGGACGGGGCTCGCCCGCGCCGCGAGGCCGCTCCGAGAGGGCGTGGAGGCGCGTGAGGTCCGGCTCCGCCGAGACGAGGAGCCTCGCCGCGCCGCCGGCGCCGAAGAGCTCGAGCGCGATGGCGCGCTCCGACGGGGCGCGGACCGCCTCGACCCGCGCGCCCGCGAGCGGCGCGAGCTCCGCGACGACGGCCTCGACCTCGCGAGCGTTGAGCGACAAGCGATGATCCCGAAAAGGCTGCGGCCGCCCGGAGGCGGCCGCGGCGACTTCGCGAATCTCGGAAGAGGAAGCCTACTTCTTCTTCGCGGCCTTCTTCTTCGTCGTCTTCTTCTTCGCGGTCTTCTTCTTCGCGGCCATCGTGTTCCCTCCTCGGAACGTCCACTCGATGCTCATCGTGATTCCCGAATGGACAAGTTGTGCGGAGGTTAGCGCGCCCGGATCATGCACGTCAAGGAACCGGAGCGCGTTTTCTGCGGCGATCCGGGATCGATCCCGGAGGCGCTCCTGCGCCGCTCCGGTCACCCGGCGGCGCCGCGCGAGGCCTCAGTCACCATCCGTGTACGACGCCTCCCCGGCCGTGGCGCCGGGCTCCGCTCCCGCTGCCCGCTTGACTCGCGGCCACCCTCACCATAAGCGAGTCCCATGCTCGCGGACCGCATCCTCTCCTTCACGACGCTCGGCGCCGAATGGGTGCTCTGGCTCCTCCTCCTCCTCTCCGTCCTGTCGATCGGCGTGATGATCGAGCGCGCCGCCTTCTTCCTCTCGCGGCGCGCGAAGGACGCGGACGAGCTCTCCCGCCGGCTGCTCGCCGGCGACCTCGCGGGAGCGGGGGAGGCCGTGGCGGGGCGGCACGGGCTCGAGGTGGAGGTCGTGCGCGCCGTCGCGGCGCACGCGGCGATGGGACCGCAGGCGGTGCGGGAGATCGTCTCGGGGACCATCGAGCGCGCCCGCCTCCTCTACGAGATCCGGCTCTCCTTCCTCGGCACCCTCGGGAACAACGCCCCCTTCATCGGTCTCTTCGGCACCGTGCTCGGGATCATCCGGGCCTTCTTCGATCTCTCCCGCAACCCGGGTGCGGCCGGGACCGGCGCGGTGATGGCAGGCATCAGCGAGGCCCTCGTCGCGACCGCGGTGGGGCTCTTCGTGGCGCTCCCCGCCGTCGTCGCCTACAACCTCTTCCAGCGCGCGCTCCGGCGGGCGACCCAGCGAGCGACCGCGCTCGGCCACGCGGCGGTCGCGCGCCTGGAGGCGCGCCCGGCGGCGGAGGGCTGAGCCCATGGCCGGCAACCGGAACGGCAGCGACGACGACGACCTCATCACCGAGATCAACGTCACCCCGCTCGTCGACGTCGTCCTCGTCCTCCTCATCATCTTCATGGTCACGGCGACCCACATCGTCCGCGCCGCGATCGACGTCGAGCTGCCGCGCGCGGCCCACGGGGGCGAGTCGGTCGGGACGCTCCTCTCCGTCGTCGTGACGAAGGACGGCGAGACCTACCTCGGGGGCGCGCTCGTCCGGGAGGAGGAGCTCGTCGCGCGGACGCGCGAGGCGGTGGCGAAGGACCCGGACACGCGCGCCGTCGTCTCCGCGGATCGCGCCGCGCTCCACGGCTCGGTCGTCCGGGCCATCGACCTCCTGAAGGGGGCGGGGGTCGCGAAGTTCGCGATCCACATCGAGCGGGAGCGCTGATGGCGGTGCCCGGCCGCGACGACCCCGTGCCGCCATGAGCCGTCTTCCGCTTCCCGCCGCCCACGCGATCTCCGCCGCGCTTCACGCCGCGGCGTTCGCCGCCTTCGCGAGCCTCCCGCCGCCGCCCTCGGCCGAGGTCGAGACCGTCTCGGTCGAGATCCTCGAGGTCGTGCCCCCTCCACCGCTTCCCCCGGCCGAGCTCTCCCCGGTGACGCGCGCTCCTCTCGCTCCGCCGCGCGCTGCGCCGCGAGCCCCGTCCCCCGCCCCCTCCGCGCCGCCGCCGCCGTCCGCT
>JBBIPT010000158.1:0-9142 GCA_037442705.1 Anaeromyxobacter sp. | reverse complement strand
CGAGGCGACCCGGCGCGTGGCGGCCGCGATCGCGCCGGCCGAGGCGCTCCGGCGGCGGCGCGAGGTCCGCCGCACGGCCGCCGCGCTCCGGCAGAACGCCTCGCCGGTCCTCGCGCTCGAGCGGATGCTCGTGGGGTTCTTCCATGGCCGCGGCTAGGGAGGGCAGGGCGGGCAGGGCCGGTGCCGGCGGAGGGAAGGCCGCGGGCGCGACCCTGGAGTCGTGCCTCGCCGAGGCGCGGGACGGGCGGCCGCAGCCCGTCTACCTCCTCGACGGGGACGCCTTCCTCGCGCTGCGCGCGGCCCGCGAGCTCGCCGCCGCCCTCGTCCCGGAGGACCGGCGCTCGCTCAACCTCGTCGAGCTCGACGCCGCGTCCTCTCCGGCGGAGGTCGCCGCCGAGGTCGCCACGGGCGGCCTCTTCGGCGGCGGGAAGGTCGTCCTCGTCCACGAGCCGGCCTTCCTCGTCTCGAAGGAGGACGCCGAGGAGTCGTTCGACCGCGCCGTCTCGATGTGGGGGGAGGGGCGGCAGCGGGAGGCCGCCCGGCGGCTCCTCGCGATCGCGGCGAAGGCCGGCTGGGCGGCGCGGGACCTCGATCCGGCCGCGGACGGGTTCGTGGGAGACCGGGCCTTCGAGAAGGAGCTCGGCTTCGCGCTCGACGGGCCGCGCCGCGCCTTCATCGGCCCCGCCGCCCGCTTCGCCCTGGAGCGGGACATGAAGGCGGCGAAGGACGACGCCTCGGCGCTCGACGCGGCGCTCGCGGGCGGCTTTCCCCCGGGCCACGTCCTCGTCGTCGCCGCGGGGAAGGTGGACGGGCGGCTCCCGCTCGTGAAGAAGCTCGCCGCCGCCGGCCGCCGCGTGAGCCTCCAGGTGGAGAAGGAGGGGAGGTGGGACGACCAGAAGCTCGTCCTCGGCCCGCTCCTCGCGTCCCTCCTCGCCGGAACCGGGAAGCAGGTGGACCGGAGGGCGGAGGCGCGCCTCGCCGCGCTCGTGGGGGACGACGCGCGGGTCCTCGCCTCGGAGGTCGCGAAGCTCGCCGCCTTCGTGGGCGACCGGCAGACGATCACCGCGAAGGACGTGGACGAGGTCGTCACCCGCGTCGCCTCCGACGCCTTCTTCGCCCTCGGGAACGCGGTGGAGTCCCGCGATCTCGCCGCGTCCCTCGGCGTCCTCGGCCGCTCCGTCGAGGACGGGGCCTCGCCCTTCATGCTCCTCGGCTCGCTCGCCTCGACGGTGCGGCGGCTCGTGGTGGAGCGGGAGCGGGGCCGGAAGGCGGCGGGCGACCGGCCGATCCGCTCCTTCGCGGAGTGGCAGGCCACGGTCCTCCCGTCGATCCCGCCGGAGGAGCTCGGCGAGAAGAAGCCCTACGGGTTCTGGATGAAGTACCAGGCGGCGGCGCGGTTCTCCCGGGGAGAGCTGCTCGACGCCCTCGCCGGTCTCGCCGAGGCCGACGTGGCCATGAAGACCGGGCAGGACGGGCGGCTCCGCCTCGAGCGGGTGCTCGTCGGGCTGCTCGCCGCGCCGATGCGGGAAAGGAGCCTCACTTGAGCCAGCGTCTCTTCGTCACGAGCGCGCTTCCCTACGCGAACGGGTCGATCCACCTCGGCCACCTCGTGGAGTACGTCCAGACCGACGTCTACGTCCGGTACCGCAAGGCGATCGGCGACGACGTAGCCTACGTCTGCGCCGCCGACTCCCACGGGACGCCGATCGAGGTGAACGCGACGAAGGCGGGGATGAGGCCGGAGGACTTCGTCGAGAAGTACCGGAAGGAGCACGTCGAGGACTTCCGGCGCTTCGGCGTGGACTTCACGATCTTCTACACGACCCACTCGCCGGAGAACGAGAAGTGGGCGCAGCGGGTCTACCGGGCCCTCAAGGCGAAGGGGCTCGTCTACGGAAAGTCGGTGGAGCAGCTCCACTGCGAGAAGGACGCCCGCTTCCTTCCGGACCGGTTCGTGAAGGGCACCTGCCCGAAGTGCGGGACGAAGGACCAGTACGGCGACGTCTGCGAGTCCTGCGGGACGACCTACGATCCGCGCGACCTGAAGGAGCCCCGCTGCGTCCTCTGCGGGACCCCGCCGGTGGTCCGCGCCTCCGACCACGCCTACGTGAACCTGCGCAAGCCGGAGGTCTTCGGGGTGATCCGGGACTGGGTCGAGGGGGAGGGGCACCTCGAGCCCGCCGTCCGGCAACAGGTGAAGGGCTGGCTCGCCGACCTCCAGGACTGGTGCATCACCCGCGACGCGCCCTACTTCGGCTTTCCGGTGAACGACCCCGAGTTCCCGGGGAAGTTCCTCTACGTCTGGATGGACGCGCCCATCGGCTACCTCTCCTCCGCGGAGCGCTGGTTCGCGACGGAGGCGCCGGAGGGGACGCGGGTCTCGCCGGAGGAGTTCGAGCGCCGCTGGCTCGCCGAGGGGGCGAAGGGCGTCCGGACCGAGCACTTCATCGGCAAGGACATCCTCCGGTTCCACGCGGTCTTCTGGCCCGCGATGCTCTGGGCGGCGGGGATCCGGCGCCCGGACCGGCTCGCGGTCCACGGGTTCCTCACCGTGAACGGCGAGAAGATGTCGAAGTCGCGCGGGACCTTCATCACGGGGAGGGCCTACCTCGACTCGGGGCTCGACCCGGAGCTCCTCCGGTACTTCTACGCGGCGAGCCTCGGGCCGGGCGTCCACGACGTGGACCTCTCCCTCGAGGAGTTCCGGAACCGGATCAACGCGGACCTCTCGAACAACGTCGCGAACCTCGCCTCGCGCGTCGCGGCGCTCGTCCAGCGGATCGGGAGCCCGCTCCGCGAGGCGCCCGAGGCGGCGATCGCCGAGGCGACCCGCGCCGCCCTCCGTCAGTCCCGGACGTCCTACCAGGCCCTCGAGCTCCGCGACGTCGTCCGGCTCGCGAACCAGGTCGCCGCCCTCTGCAACAGGCGGCTCCAGGAGGCGAAGCCCTGGGAGGAGCCGGGATCGCCGGCGAGCCGGGCGCTCCTCTTCTCGGTGGCGAAGGCGCTCCGCGGCGTCGCCACGATGCTCGCGCCGGTGATGCCGCGGTTCTGCGCGGAGCTCGTCGCCGCCTTCGGGCAGGGCCTGCCCGCTCCCTGGGACGAGGGGTTCGACCCCTTCGACGGAGCGCCGGTCGAGGCGAAGGGAAAGCCGCCGCAGATCGCGCGGCTCGACGCGAAGCAGGTGGCGCTCCTCGTCGCGCCCCCCGCCGGCGCCGAGGCGAAGGAGGCGAAGGTCTCGAAGGCGGCGAGCCCCGCCGAGACCGCGACGAAGGCCACGGCGAAGGCCGCGCCCCCGCCCCCGCCCGGGGTGATCGGCTACGACGACTTCGCGAAGGTGGAGCTCCGCGTCGCCCTCGTGAAGGCCGCCGAGCGGGTGGAGGGGGCGGACAAGCTCCTGAAGCTCTCGGTGGACGTGGGGGAGGAGGGGCCACGAGCCATCGTCGCGGGCGTCGCCCTGGCCTACCCGGATCCCTCCGCCCTCGTGGGGAAGCGGATCGTCGTGGTGGCGAACCTCGCGCCGCGGCCCCTCCGGGGGATCACCTCGCAGGGGATGCTCCTCGCGGCGGGGGAGGGGGCGACCCTGTCCGTCGTCGAGGTGCCGGGCGGGATCGCCCCCGGGACCCGGGTGAAGTGATCGATGGGGCTCGTCGACTCCCACGCGCACCTCGACTTCGAGGACTACGAGCAGGACCTCGACGGCGTCGTGGCCCGCGCCCGGGCGGCCGGGCTCGAGCGGATCGTCTGCGTGGGGCTCTGGCGCGCGCCCGGGAGCTTCGGGAACGCGCTCGACCTCGCCACGCGCGAGCCGGGCTTCTTCAGCGCGACCGCCGGCGTGCACCCCCACGAGTGCGCCCGCGTCCCGGAGGAGGACTGGGCGAGGCTCGAGGCGCTCTCGGCGGACCCGCGCGTCGTCGCGGTGGGGGAGACCGGGCTCGACTTCCACTACGACCACTCCCCGCGGCCGGTCCAGGAGGCCTCCTTCCGGCGCTCCCTCGGGATCGCGCGGCGGGCGGGGAAGCCGGTCGTCGTCCACGTCCGCGAGGCGGACGAGGTCTGCGCGCGGGTCCTCCGCGAGGAGGGCGTCCCGGACGCGGGCGGCGTGATCCACTGCTTCACCGGCGACGCCGCCGCGGCGAGGGCCTACCTCGACCTCGGGCTCTTCCTCTCCGTCGCGGGCGTCGTGACGTTCCGCACCGCCGGGCCGATCCGCGAGGCGGTCCGGATCGTCCCCCGGGACCGGCTCCTCGTGGAGACGGACTGCCCGTTCCTCGCCCCGATCCCGTACCGGGGGAAGCGGAACGAGCCGGCGTGGGTCGTCGAGACCGCGCGGAAGGTCGCCGAGGTCTGGGGGACCACGCTCGAGGAGGTCGCCCGGGCGACCACGGCCAACGTGAAGCGGCTCTTCCGGCTCGACGGTGGAGCTCGAGGCCCGGGCCCGGCATCGGGGGAGACGAGCCGGCGGTGAAGGAGACCCTGCACATCGTCGAGCCGACCCTGGCCGGCGAGACCGGCCACGAGCTGAGCTTCGCGGAGAGCCTCTGGCTCGCGGCCGGGGGCGCTCCCGTGAAGGTCTGGGCGGGAAGGGCGGCCCGCGTCCCCGCTCCGCCGCCCTGGGTGACGGTGGAGCGCCACTTCGTCCGGCCGCTCCGCCGCCTGCAGGCGCCGCTCCTCTACCGGAGGCTCCTCGGCCGGCCCGGCCGGATCCTCGTCGCCACCGCAGCCCGCCTCGATCTGATCTCGCTCGGCTGGGCCGCGGGACGCCGGGAGATCCCGCCGGGGAAGGTGAGCCTCTACTTCCACTGGTTCCGGGACTCCCCGTCGAAGCGCCGCACCCTCGAGCGCGCCGCGCGCCGCCACCCCGGCCTCGTGGTGCTCGGTCCGACTCCCACGGTCGTGGACGTGTTTCGCGCCTGCGGCTTCCGGCACGCCGAGGTCGCGCCGTACCCGATCACGCCCGTCCGGGAGGGCGCGCCGGAGACCCCCTTCCGCCACCTCCTCTTCGCCGGGAGGGCGCGCCAGGACAAGGGGTTCGCGCGGTTCGTCGACCTCGTGGAGCTCCTCTCGCGCCGCGGGGAGTCGATCCCCGTCACCTACCAGCGCGCGCCGGACACCGGACGTTACGAGGAGGCGACGCGGCGCGACCTCGCCCGGCTCGACCACCTGGCCTACCCGGGGATCCGCGCCGAGGCGGAGCCGCTCTCGGCCCCGGCCTACGCGGCGCTCTTCCCCGGCGGGATCTGCCTCCAGCCGTACGACGCCGCCGACTTCGCCGACCGGGTGAGCGGAGTGACCCTCGACGCGCTCTCCGCCGGATGCCCGGTCGTGGCGCTCCGGGGGACCTGGAGCGCGCGCGCGGTGGAGCGGTTCGGCGCGGGCGGCGTCGTGGACGACGTCTCGGCCGAGACGCTCCTCGGGGCGGCGCGGCGGGTGATCGACGGGTACGCCGGGTTCCAGGCGGGCGCCCGGCGGGGCGGCGCCGTGCTGCAGGAGGAGAACGACGGGCGCCGGCTCTACGAGGCGGTGATGGCGCCCCGCGCCCCCGCCCCGGTGACCTCGCGGTAGAAGGCCAGCGTCTCCGCGGCGGTCCGGTCCCAGGAGAACTCCGCGAGGCGGCGCCGTCCCCGCTCGACGAGATCGCGGCGCAGGCCGGCGTCCTCGAGGAGGCGCGCGATCCCGGCGCGCATCGAGGCGGGGTCCTCCGGGTCGAAGTAGGCGGCCGCGTCCCCGCCCACCTCGGGGAGGGAGGAGGAGCGGGCCAGGGCCACCGGGCAGCCGCAGGAGAAGGCCTCGAGCACGGGGATGCCGAAGCCCTCGTAGCGCGACGGGTAGACGAAGGCGGTCGCGTGCCGGTAGAGGGTCGCGAGCTCGGCGTCGTCCGGATCGGGGCGGTGGAGGACCCGGCCGCCGAGGCCCGCGCCGTCGATCGCCTCGCGCTCCGCCCGCGAGAAGGGCTTCCAGCCGGCGCAGACGAACGACGGCCCCCCCTCGTCCCGGAGGAGGGGGGCCACGGCGCCGAGGAGCGGGAGGAAGTTCTTGTAGCCGGCCCGCTGCCCGACGAAGAGGAGGTACCGCCCGGGGAGCCCGGGGGGCCTCGCCTCGGAGGGCGGGGGGAGCGCCGCGGCGAGCGGGATCGCGCGGACCCGCTCCTCCGGCACGCCGAGCAGGCGGACGAGATCCCGCTTCGTGGATTCGGAGATCGCGATGATGCCGGCCGCCCGCTCCACGAGGACGCGCTTCCGCTCGCGCGTCGGGTCGTCGGGCGAGAACAGTCCCGGGAAGAGCTCGTGGACCATGTCGTAGACGGTGAGGACGAACGGGCGCCCGCCGAGCTCGGGGAGGAACCAGGGGTCGTAGTAGGTGGGGTGGAGGAGGTCGAGCTCCCCGCGCCGGAGGAGGCGGCGCGCCCACCACCGGTTCACGATGTCGATCACCCCTCCCTTCCGGAGCGCCCGCACGGACGGGAAGAACGGGCGCGGGGCCGCGAAGGTGGCGTGGCGGAGGTAGGCGTTGTTGGAGAGGAGGGCGGCCAGCCGGACGGAGACGTCCTCGCGGCCGTGGAGGCGGGAGAGGAGCTCGAAGAAGTAGCGCGAGACCCCGCCGTGGAGCTGGGAACCGTAGATCTGGTGATCGTAGAGGATACGCATCGTCTGTGCCCCCTCGACCAAACGGCCGCTCGCGACTCGTGATCGGCCCATGGCCTCGGGCCTCGGACCTCAGGCCTCGGGAACGGCGGCAGAGATGCATTTCCTGAGGCCTGAAGCCTGAGGCCTGGAGCCTTGGGTGTTTCCGAATCTCGCTCGGTCGTCTAGGCGCGGAGCCTCCGGTAGTTGCGGTACTCGCCGATCCGGTGGCCCGTGGCGAGCTCGAGGAGGTCGAGGAGGTCCTCGCGGAGGTGCCCGAGGCGGAGCCAGCGGGGACGCGGCTCGAAGGGCCAGTCGGCGCGTGCGATGGTCTCGCGCATCGGGCCGGGGTGGGTCCCCTCGAAGCGGCGGACCTTCTCGGTCCTGTCGTACTCGAACCGGCGGGCCGCCTCGCGCCGGGCCCCGGCGTCGCCGGTGTAGAGGCGCTGGAACGCGGCGAGGCGGCGGGCCTGGTCCTCGGGAGTCCGCACCCACCCGTAGTGGTACATCTTCGCCCCGGAGGGCAGGACGGCGAGCTTCCTCGCCCCCTCGCCCGGGCCGATCCGGAAGCCCTGCGCGTCCCGCCAGGAGCGGACGCCGACGCCGAGCTTCACGGCGCGGACCTCGTGCCGGTACCAGCGGCGGGAGACCCCGACCGTGTGGAACGAGCCGTAGAAGTGGACGTACTCGAAGAGGAGCCCCTCCGCCCGCGGGTCGGCGGCGAGCCGCGCGAGGCTCTCGCGGAGCGCCGGGTGGTCGTCCTCGTGGACGGCCTCGTCCGCCTGCACGTAGAGGCCGACGTCCCCGGTGCAGCGCGCGAGGGCGACGTCGGTCTGCTGGGCGAGGACGGCCCCCTTCTCGAGGAGCGTGTCGTCCCAGGCGGTCTCGAAGACGACGAGCTTCGGGTCGCCGATGCTCCGGACGAGGTCGAGGGTCCCGTCGTCGCAGACCCCGACGTTCACCACCATCTCGTCCACGAGCGGCAGCACCGAGCGGATCGCGCCCACGATCGGGTAGTTCAGCTGGACGGCGTTCCGGACGAAGGTGAAGCCGGAGACCTTCACGGTGCATCCTCCACGCGGGCGGGCCCGCTTCCATCCGATCTCCGCCGCGCGGGCACGCTCGCTGCGGCGACGGGGGTCATCCCCCCCAGCTGCCCCACTCGTCCGCGAGGTCGGGCTCGGACCCGGGCCGGTTCCGCTCCTTCCACTCCACGACCTCCCATCCCCGGCGGCGCGCGGTCTCGCGGAAGGGCGTCTTCGGGTTCACGACGACCGGGTTGCCGATCTCCTCGAAGAGGGGGACGTCGGCGGAGGAGTCGGAGTAGAGGAAGCTCCGGGCCGGATCGAGGTCCATCTTCTCGAGCAGGGCCTCCACCGCCGCGCGCTTCCCCTCGCGGAAGACGACCGGCGGGACGATCTCGTCGGTGACCCGTCCGTCCACGATCCGCGTCCGCGTGCCGATGGCCGCGTGGACCCGCAGGTGGCGGGCGATCTCGTCCACGATGAACTGCGGCGACCCGGACGCGACGAGCACGAAGTGGCCTGAGAGGAGGTGCTTGCGGATCTGGCGGATGCCCCCCGAGGTGATCCGCTTCCGGAGGTGACGCTCGAAGCAGCGGTGGGCGTGGGCCCGGAGCGCGTCGGCCTGGAGCCCCTGCTGGCAGCGCGAGCCCACCTCGACCATGTCCTGCTCGGTGAGCCGGTTCCGCGCGTACTCGTAGATGATGCGCGGGATCCGCGAGCGGAACTCCGGCCTCATCAGCTTCTCGCTGTAGAGGTACCAGGTGAAGATGGTCCCCGCGTTCCCGTCGAGGAGGGAGTCGTCGACGTCGAAGACGGCGGCTGTGCGCGCGAAGGGGACCATGCGGGCGAGGGCGGGCGTCGCGCCGCGCGACGCCCGTTTCTAGTGCCTGGGGCTCGGCACTAGGCCCCCTCGCCCGGCTTCGGCTCGGGAGCCGGCGCCTCTGCCGGGGCCTCCGCCGCCGGGGCGCTCTCCGGGGCGGCGGGCGGCGCGGCGGTCCGCTCCTCGCCCACCGGCGCGGCGGCCTCGACGGGCGGGGCCTCCTCCACGGGGGCCGGAGCGGCCTCCGCGGGCTTCCCCGCGTCGTCGAGCTTCGCGGCGAAGACGATGCCGGCGAAGAGACCGGGGGAGGGATGCCGGTCGGCGAGCCGCCCGCCCACCGCGTAGCCGACGGACAGCGCGGTGAGGAAGACGCCGATCAGACTTCCCCAGACGTAAATGGAATTGCCGAAGTAGGGCGCGAGCACGCGGCTGGCGATGATCTCCAACGCGAGCAGCACGCCGCCGCTGGTGAATACGATCAGTTCGAGGATGCCGTCCACCTCCCCGGGCAGGGTGGCCTCATTAACAGCAGCCCATCGACGGCCCGGCATACAGCCTCGGACTGGCTTGTCCCGAGGTGCGCGGCCAGCCGTTTGACGCTCTCGGGCTGGACAATGAGTTTCTTGCGTGCCAGCATAGCAGAGACTTCCAGGATGTGTATCTATCGCCATCCAATG
>JBBIPT010000157.1:0-9146 GCA_037442705.1 Anaeromyxobacter sp. | reverse complement strand
TGCTAGAAAGGCGGCGCTTGCCCGAGGAGATCCTGATCGTCGCCGGCGAGGCGAGCGCCGACCTCCACGCGGCGCGCGCGCTCGAGGAACTCGGGCGGCTTCGCCCCGGGGTCCGGGCGTTCGGCGTGGGCGGGCCGCGGCTCCGGGAGGCGGGGCTCGAGGCGATCGCGCCGGCCGAGGAGATCTCGGTCATGGGGCTCGCGGAGGTGCTGCCGCGGATCCCGCGCATCCTCGGCATCCTGCGCGCGCTCGCCCGGGCGGCGGCGGAGCGGCGGCCGAAGGCGGCCCTGCTCGTCGACCTCCCGGACTTCAACCTCCGGCTCGCGGCGAAGCTGAAGAAGCTCGGGATCCCGGTCGTCTACTACGTCTCCCCCACGATCTGGGCCTGGCGGAGGGGACGGGCCAGGAAGATCGCGAAGGTCGTGGACCGGATGCTCTGCATCCTCCCCTTCGAGGAGCGGTTCTACGAGGGGACCGGGGTCTCCGCCCGCTTCGTCGGGCACCCCTTCGCCGAGCGCCCGCCTCCCGAGGCACCGGAACGCTACCGGGAGGCCCTCGGGCTCTCCTCCGCCCGGACCACGATCGCGCTCGTCCCGGGGAGCCGGAGGTCGGAGATCGAGCGGATCTTCCCGGCGATGCTCGAGGCGGCCGAGCGGATCCGCGCCGCCCACCCGGACGTGCAGTTCGTCGTGCCCGTGGCCCCGACACTCGACCGCGCCGACGTGGAGCCCCACCTCGCCGCCCACCGGACCGTGGAGGTGAAGCTCGTGGACGGCCGGGCGCAGGAGGCCATCGGGGCGAGCGACGCGGCGCTCGTGAAGAGCGGGACATCGACGCTCGAGGCGGCGCTCATGCTCCGGCCGATGGTCGTCGTCTACAAGCTCTCCTGGCTCACCTACCTCGTCGGCCGGCTGCTCGTGCGGATCGCCCACTTCGCCCTCGTGAACATCCTCGCCGGGAAGGGGATCGTGCCCGAGCTCCTGCAGCGGGAGGCGAGCCCGGCCCGGATGGCGGCGGAGGTGGAGCGGCTCCTCGGGGACCGCGCCGCGCGGGAGGCGCAGCTCGCGGCGCTCCGGGAGGTCCGCGCCTCCCTCGGCGAGCCGGGGGCGCCCCGGCGGGTGGCCGAGGAGGTCGCGGCCGCGATGAGGTGAGGCTCGACCGGGGCTCGCCGCACGGTGGTCTGTCTTCCGATGCACGAGGACCGGGAGAACCTCGCGCCTCACCGCGCCGGCCTCCGCGTGGTGGAGGCGCCGATCGTCTTCGCCGGGCGGCGCGCGCGAAGATGTCCCTCCGGATCGTCCTGGAGGCGCTGGCCGGTGTCAGGGCGAGCCCGCGCGGGGGCGGCGCCGGGCCGCTTCCGGTCCCCCCCGGCCTCGCGGTAGGCTGCTCGTCCGGTGGCCGCGGAGATCCTCAGCCTGTCGCTCGTCTCGCTCTCGGCGATCTTCTTCGTCGTGGACCCGTTCGCGGCCGTCCCGTTCTTCCTCGCGATGACCCGGGACGATCCCGCGGAGAAGCGGCGGGAGACGGCCCTCCGGGCGGCCCTCACCGCGGGGCTCATCCTCGCGACCTTCGCCCTGGCGGGCGGGTACCTGTTCAAGCTCCTCGGCATCAGCCTCGGGGCGTTCAAGATCGCGGGTGGGGTGGTCCTCCTCCTGCTCGCGCTGGACATGATCCGGACCCAGCCCTCCCGGACCCGGATCACCGAGGGCGAGGTGGAGGCCGGCGCGGACAAGGAGGACATCGCGGTGATCCCGCTCGCGATGCCGCTCCTCGCCGGGCCGGGGTCCATCGCCACGGTGATCGTCCTCATGGCGAAGGCGCGCGCCGGGGAGTGGTGGCACGCCATCCCCGTCCTCGGGGCCATCGCCGTCACCGCCGCCGCGAGCTTCCTCATCCTCGCGGGGGCGGCCCGGACGCAGCGGGTCCTCGGGCGGACGGGGCTCGCCATCCTCGAGCGCGCGGCCGGCCTGCTCCTCGTCGCCATCGCCATCCAGTTCATGCTGGACGGGCTCGGCGAAGGGCTGCCGCGCGCGTTGCGCCTGCCGTAGCCCTGCGCAGGCGGGAGGAGGGGCGCTCCGCAGGCCCTGTCCCGGGGGAGTTCCGGCTCGAGGACTTCCCCGACCTCGGCTGATCCTTCGCCACCCGAAAGAAGGCGTGGCGTTCGCGGGGCTACCCGTTGCATTCTTCGGTCTCCCCCACGCCACCTGGAGACGACGACCGATGCCCAGCCCCCGCGTGATCCGCACCTTCTCCATCCTAGGCGCCGACGGCGCCGGGAAGACCGCCCTCGTCGAGGCGCTCCTCCGCGTCGCCGACGCGAAGAAGGCCTCGCCGGAGGGGTCGACCTCCCGCCTCGACGCCGAGCCGGAGGAGAAGAAGCGCAACTTCACGCTGTCCCTCCACCCCGAGAGCTTCGAGGAGGGGGGGCGCTCGTTCCACGTCCTCGACTGCCCCGGCTTCGCCGCGTTCCTCACCGAGGTGGAGTGGGCCCTGCAGGTCACCGACGGCGCGTTCCTCGCGGTGTCGGCCGCGGACGGCGCCCACAACAGGGCGGAGCGGACCTACGACGTCCTCGCCGAGTCCGGCCGCCCCGGCGTGTGCGTCGTCACGCGCCTCGACCACGAGCAGGCCGACTGGACGAAGGCGATCGCCGACGTGGAGGGCTCCCTCAAGGTGAAGCCGGTCCCCATCCAGCTCCCCATCGGCCAGGGGGCCGGGTGCAAGGGGGTCGTGGATCTCGTCTCGATGAAGGCGCACCTGGTGGACCCGAAGGCGTTCGCGAAGTGGGCGGAGGGGCCCGTCCCCGGCGAGCTGAAGGAGGAGGCGGAGCAGCTCCGCACCGCGATGATCGAGGCGGCCGCGGAGTCCGACGACGAGCTCCTGGGGAAGTACCTGGAGGGGGGCTCCCTCTCCGAGGACGAGATCCTCGAGGGGCTAGCGAAGGGGGCGGCCGGCCAGAAGTTCCTCCCCGTCGCCTTCGCCTGCGGGAAGGGCGGGATCGGGGTCCGCGAGCTCCTCGACCTCGCCGTGCGGATCTTCCCCGGGCCCGAGACCCGCGAGGTGAAGGGGAAGGATCTCGGCGGGAAGGACACGGAGCGGAAGGCGGCGCCGGGCGCGCCCTTCAGCGCGCAGGTCTTCAAGACGACGATCGACCACTTCGCGGGGCGCATCGACTACGCCCGGATCTTCTCGGGCACGCTCAGGCCGGACGCGACCCTGATGAACCCGCGGACGCGCACCGAGGAGCGGATCGCCCACTTCCACCGGACCGACGGCGCGCAGACGGTGGAGATCCAGGAGGCCGTGCCCGGCGACTTCGTCGTCCTCATGAAGCTGAAGGACGCGCGGACGGGCGACACGCTCTGCGATCGCGACGCGCCCGTCTCCCTGCCGGACTTCGCCCAGCACACCCGCCCCGTCTCCTACGCCGTCCACGCGAAGGCGGGAGACGACAAGGCGGCGGCCGCCCTGCAGAAGCTCATCGAGGAGGATCCCTCGCTCGAGCTCGTCCGCTCGCCCGACACCGGGGAGATGCTCCTCCAGGGCATGGGGCAGGCCCACATCGACGTGACGGTCGAGCGCGTGAAGCGCAAGCACGGCGTGGAGGTCACGCTGTCGCCGCCCAGCCCTGCCTACCTCGAGACGATCACCGCGAGCTCGAAGGCGCAGGGGAAGTTCAAGCGGCAGACGGGTGGCCACGGCCAGTACGGCGACGCGCACGTCGAGCTCCACCCGAAGGCCCGCGGGGAGGGCTTCGAGTTCGAGGACGCGATCGTGGGCGGGGTGATCCCGCGTCAGTTCATCCCCTCGGTGGAGAAGGGGATCCGGGGCGCGCTGGCGGCCGGGCCCCTCGCCGGCTACCCGGTCGTGGACTTCCGCGCCAAGCTCGTCTTCGGCAGCTACCACGACGTGGACAGCTCCGACATGGCGTTCCAGGTCGCGGGCTCGATGGCCTTCAAGAAGGCGATGCAGGAGGCGAGGCCCATCCTGCTCGAGCCGGTGATGAAGCTCGAGGTCCGGGTGCCGGAGGAGTACGTGGGCGCCGTGATGGGGGACCTCAACAGCCGGCGCGCGAAGGTGCAGGGCATGGAGCCGCTCCCGCGCGGCGTCCTCGTCCGCGCCCTCTGCCCGCACGCCGAGGCGATGACCTACGACGCGGAGCTGCGCTCCCTCACCCAGGGAGTCGGGTACTTCACGATGGAGCCCTCGCACCACGACCCCGTCCCGCCCCACATCGCGCAGAAGATCATCGAGCGCCGCCGGGCGGAGGGGAAGGTGAAGGGCGTCGAGGAGTAGGGGCCGCCCGCCCCTCCGGCGGCTCCGGCGGCCATGCGCCGGAGCCGCTTTCGGAATAGGATGGCGCGTCTTGCGCTCCTACATCCGGCTCCTCCGCTTCGCGGCCCCGTACAAGCTCCGGATCGCCGGCGCCATCGCCTGCATGGTGGTGCTGTCGGTGGCCACGGCCGCCTACGTGAACCTGCTCGGACCGGCCCTCGACTTCCTCTTCACGGGGAAGGTCGAGTCGGTCGCCATGCTCGAGAAGTTCGTCCCGGAGTCGTGGGACCTCGACGGGAGGCTCGCGACGATCGAACGGAGCGCCGTGCTCGCCGCGCTCCCGCTCGTCATCGTGGCCGTCTCCCTCGTCAAGGGGATCGCCTGGTTCGGGCAGTTCTACCTGATGAACATGGCCGGCCAGCGGATGCTCGCCGACGTTCGCCGGGCGATGTTCGACAAGTACCTCTCCCTCTCGCCGGGCTTCTACGCGCGCCGCTCGACGGGCGACCTCTTCCAGCGGTTCGCCGCGGACGTCGGCGCGGTGGATTCGGCGGTGGCGAACGCCATCCCCACCTACGTCCGGGACGGGCTCACGGTCGTCGTGATGCTCGTGAACTGCTTCGTGCTCGACTGGCAGATGTCGCTCGTCGCCTTCGGAGCGGTCCCGATCACGCTCGTGCCGGTGGTCCGGCTCGCGAAGCGGCTGAAGCGGGTCACCTCCCACGCGCTCGACACCGCCGGAGGGATCGCGACGATGCTCCAGGAGGCCCTCTCGGGCATCCGGGTGGTCCAGGCGTTCGGGATGGAGGGCTGGGAGTCCCGCCGCTTCGGCGAGGCGAACCGCGGGCTCGTCCGGATCGTCCGGAGGAGCATCCTCGTCCGGGCGCTCTCGTCCCCGCTCATGGAGGTCATGGGCGCCGTCGGGATCGCCGCCGCGATCTGGTGGGTGGGCGGGCGGATCCTCTCCGGGCAGCTCGAGGCGGGGAAGTTCTTCTCCTTCGTCGCCGCGGTGATGCTCCTCTACCAACCGGTGAAGCAGCTCGGCAGGGTGGGCGGGATCGCGATGCAGGGCGCCGCCGCGGGGGACCGGATCTTCGAGATCCTCGACACCCCGAGCGCGATCCAGGACCGGGGCACCGCCGTCCTGCCGCCGTTTCGCGACGCGATCCGCTACGAGTCGGTCGTGTTCGCCTACGACTCCCGCAAGGTGCTCGACGGCTTCACCCTGGAGATCCCGAAGGGCGAGGTCGTTGCGCTCGTGGGCGCCTCGGGCGGCGGGAAGACCACCGTGGCCAACCTCCTCCCGCGTTTCTGGGATCCGGATGAGGGCAGGATCGCCATCGACGGCGTCGATCTCAGGGACGCGACCCTGGCGAGCCTGCGATCCCAGATCGCGCTCGTCACCCAGGAGACGGTCCTCTTCGACGACACCGTCCGGGCGAACGTGGCCTACGGCCGGCCGGACGTGCCCCTCTCCGAGGTGGAGCGGGCGGCCCGCCTCGCCCAGGCGCACGACTTCATCTCGGCGCTCCCGCAGGGCTACGAGACCCGGATCGGCGAGAAGGGCGTCCTCCTCTCCGGCGGGCAGCGGCAGCGGATCGCCATCGCCCGGGCCTTCCTCAAGGACGCGCCGATCCTCATCCTCGACGAGGCCACGAGCGCCCTCGACGCGGAGAGCGAGCGCGAGGTGCAGCGCGCCCTCGACGGGCTCGTCGCCTTCGAGCGCGAGCGCCGGCGCACGACCCTCGTCATCGCCCACCGGCTCTCCACCATCCGGAGCGCCGACCGGATCGTCGTGATCTCGAACGGCCGCGCCGTGGAGCAGGGGCGGCACGAGGAGCTCGTGGCGAAGGACGGCGAGTACGCACGGCTGCATCGCATCTACGAGGGCGAGCGGCGCGAGGAGGCGCGGGCGTCCGCGGTGTGAAGAAGAGGATCGCCATCCTCGCCGTCCTGGTGCTAGCCGGCGGCTACCTCGACGGCGTCGCTCCGGCGGCCTCGGCCTCGCTCGCGCGCGATCCCGCCGGGCGGGACTTCGTCCTCTCCCTCGAGGCGCCCGACCCCCGCCGCGCGGAGTTCACCCTCCTCCGGGACGGCGCCCCCGTCGCCACCGCCACCGCGAGCGGCAAGGGGGGGCCGGCCGCCGTGAGGCTCTCCTGCGGGGAGGGGCGGGGCGCCCCGGGAGACTGCCGGGTGGAGGGGCGCCGGCACGGCCGGCCCTGGATCTTCACCCACCCGGTCACCTTCGAGTAGAAGTCCGCCCGGAGCCCGCGCCTTGCACCTCCTCTACGTCCTCGCGAGCTACGTGCTCTTCCTCGCGTCCATCCCGGTGCTGCTCGGCCACCCGAAGCTCCGCCACGGCATCCCCTTCCGGCTCGGCCTGTACCGCCGATCGCTCGAGCGGGGGAAGGGGAGCCCCCGCATCTGGCTCCACGGCGCGAGCGCGGGCGACCTGCTCTCCCTGCAGCCGATGATGAAGGAGCTCCGCGCGAGGCTCCCCGAGGCCTGCATCCTCGTCACGACCATCACGAACAGCGGGCTCGAGATGGCGCGGAAGAAGCTCGGCGAGGCGGACGTCATCCTCTACGCGCCCTACGATCTCTTCGGCGCCACCCGCCGCGCCGTGGCCTCGCTCCGGCCCGACCTGCTCGTCCTCGAGTACACCGAGATCTGGCCGAACCTCATCCGGGCCGCGCGGAAGGCCGGGGTCCGGATCGTCCTCACGAACGGGCGCTTCAACCCCGCGAAGATCTCCCGCTACCGGGCCTTCTTCCGGGCGATCTCGAACCCGCTCCGCCGGATCGACCTCTTCCTCATGCGCTCGGACGAGGAGGCGGAGCGCGCCCTGGCGCTCGGCGCGGCTCCCGACCGGGTCTGGGTCACCGGGAACACGAAGTTCGACGCCCTCGTCCTCGACGGCGCCCGCGGCCGGGAGGAGGTGCTCCGCGCCGAGATGGGGCTCGACGGGGCCGGCCCCGTGCTCATGGCGGGCTCCACGCACGAGGGAGAGGAGGAGCTCCTGCTCCCCGTGTACGCGAGGCTCCGCGCGAGGCACCCGGGCCTCCGGCTCGTCGTGGCGCCTCGCTACGTGGAGCGCGCCGCGAGGATCGCCGCCCTCGCGGCGGAGGCGGGGCTCTCCGCGCGCCTGCGCAGCGCCGGCCCCGCGGCCGGGGCGGCGGACGTGACGGTCCTCGACACGATCGGGGAGCTCTCGATCGCCTACCGGCTCGCCACCCTCGTCTTCGTGGGGGGGAGCTTCGTCACCCGGGGCGGCCAGAACGTCCTCGAGCCCGCGGCGCAGGGCAAGCCGGTGCTCTTCGGCCCTCACATGGAGAACTTCAAGGACTCGGTCCAGGTCCTCCAGGGCAGGGGCGGGATCCAGGTCGCGACGCCCGAGCAGCTCTGGAAGGTCGCGGACGAGCTGCTCTCGCGGCCGGACCAGGTGGAGGAGCTGGGCGCCCTCGCGCGCGGCTCGGTGGGGGCGATCCGCGGGGCGAGCGGGCGGAACGTCGATCACATGCTGGCGATCCTCCCGCGCGGAAAGGCGGCGGCGTGAGCGAACCCTCGAGCATCCTCGTGGTCCGGTACAGCGCCCTCGGGGATGTCGTCCTCGCGACGAGCATCCTCGAGCCCCTCCGCGCCCGCTACCCCAGGGCCCGGATCGAGTGGGTCACGGATCCGCTCTACGCCCCCCTCCTCGAGGGGCTCCCCGAGCTCGCGCGCGTCCACCGGATCGCGAGGGACGGGCCGGACTCCGCGGTGGGGCTCGCCGCCCGGCTGCGGGGGCGGTTCGACGTCGCCGTGGACCTCCAGAACAAGGTCCGGAGCGCGATCGTCGCGAGATCCGCCGCGCCCCTCCGGACGGCCTTCCGGCGCCGGACCGCCGTGCGCGCGCTCCTCTCCCTCTTCGGCGCGGATCCCCCGCTCGTGCGGGCGCACCAGACCAAGCTCTACGCTGAGGCCCTGTCGCGCCTCGGGATCGACCGGGCCGGGCCGACGAAGATCCACCTCTCGCCGCAGGCCCACGCGCTCGCCGCCGATGCCCTGCAGGGGGTGGAGCCCCCCGCCGTCGCCATCGCCCCCGGGGCCCGATGGGCGACGAAGCGATGGCCCGCGGAGCGGTTCGCGGCGGTGGCCGACGCGCTCTCCGCGGAGGGCTGCCGGATCGTCCTCTGCGGAGGGCCCTCCGACCGGGACGCGTTCGCGGCCTTCCGGGCGGCCAGCCGCGCCCGCGTGGCCGCCGACCTCTCGTTCCTGCCGCTCGACGCGCTCGCCGCGGCGCTCTCCCGCGTGCGGCTCCTCGTCGCCTGCGACTCCGGGCCGGTTCACCTCGCGACGGCGGTGGGGACCCCGGCGCTCGCGCTCTTCGGCCCCACGTCGACGGCCCGCTGGGGCCCGCCGCCACCCGGGCGCGCCCTCGCCCTGGAGCTCGCCTGCGCCCCCTGCTCCAACCACGGCGGCGACTACTGCCCGGAAGGGCATCACCGATGCCTGGCCGACCTGACCCCGGAGGCGGTGGTCGAGGCGGCGCGAGAGATGCTCCGGAGATGAGCCTCGTCGAGCGGATCTGGTGGTCCTCGCGGCCGGGGCTCGCCGGGGCGCTCCTCCGGCCGCCGCTCGCCGCCGCCGAGGCGATCTTCCGCGCCGGGGCCGCCCTCCGCGCCCTGCTCTACGAGCGCGGCGCGCTGCAGACCTGGCGCGCCGGCGCGCCCGTGATCTCGGTCGGCAACCTCGCCGTCGGCGGGGCGGGGAAGACGCCGGTCGCGATCGCGGTCGCCGAGCGCCTCCTCGCGCGGGGCAGGCGCGTGGCCGTCCTCTCGAGGGGCTACGGGGCGGCTCGCCGGGACGCTCGCGTCGTCGCGGACGGGACG
>JBBIPT010000156.1:0-9149 GCA_037442705.1 Anaeromyxobacter sp. | reverse complement strand
GCCCTGGAAGGGCAGGTGGCCGGTGAGCAGCTGGTAGAACACCACGCCGAGCGAGAAGATGTCGCTCTGGTGGTTGAGCGGGTGCTCCATCACCTGCTGCGGCGACATGTAGGCCGGCGAGCCGATGCCCGAGACCTGGGTCTGGTCGGAGGAGACGGTGAGCGCGGCGCCGAAGTCGGAGATCTTGACGTCGGTGGCGCTCTTGCTGTCGTCGCCGCGTAGGATGTTGGCGGGCTTGAGGTCGCGGTGGATGACGCCGAGGCGGTGCGCTGCATCGAGCGCGAGCGCGATCTGGTTCGCGATGTTCAGCGCGCGGTGCAGCTCGACGTCGACGAACGCGTCCTTCAGGGCGAACCGGAGCGGGGGGAGGAGCACCCCGAGGGCGCGCGCGGCCGCTCCGCCCGGATCCTCCCCGGCGGCGCGCGGCTTCCGTTCACCGATCCGGGCCGTCACCCCGCGAGGTTACCAGCGCCCTCCGACGGCGCCCCGCGAGAAGGAGGAGCGCCAGAGGGAGAAGCCCCGCGGGGCCTCCCGGCCCTCCGCAGCTGCAGCCTCCAGGGGCTGCCGGAGGCTCCAGCGCACAGGTCCGGCTGCAGCCGTCCCCGTCGATCAGGTTCCCGTCGTCGCAGGCCTCCACCCCAGCCTGGACATGCCCGTCGCCGCAGGTGGCGACGACGCAGCTGGAGAGGCAGCCGTCGGTGTCGTCGGCGTTCCCGTCGTCGCACGCCTCCACCCCGGCCCGGACGAAGCCGTCCCCGCAGGTGGCGAGCTGGCAGCTCGACAGGCAGGCGTCCGTGTCGTCGGCGTTCCCGTCGTCGCACGCCTCGACCCCCGCGCGAAACCAGCCGTCCCCGCAGGTGGCGTGCTGGCAGGTGGATAGGCAGCCGTCGGTGTCGTCGGCGTTCCCATCGTCGCACTCCTCGGGCCCCTCGACGAATCCGTCACCGCAGACGATCGGAGGGACGAGCTCGTAGGCCCCCATGTCCGTCCCGGGGATCCCATCGCGATCGCCGTCGACGCCCCGAAAGACTCCGTCCGCGTCGAGGGCAGCCCCGCCGAATCCGGTATCGACGCACGGGCTCCCCGGACGGAGTCGGAGGTCCGACCCCGAGACGAAGAGCGGGTCCGCGGAGATGGACCCCACGCCCGCCGTCACACGGTAGAGGTCGGTCCCGTTCCCCCAGATGTTGGAGTAGGTCACGAGGACCGGTCCGCTCTGGTTTCGGAAGACCCCGTAGCTCCCGTTCCCCGCGACGATCGAGTTGGAGAGCTCGATCTCGGCGGCGGCGGCCGCAGCTCCCGCCCCGGCGGAGACGCCGTACCATGCGTTGTTCGCGATCGTGCAGTGGTCGAGGACGAGCCGCTGGTTGGAGCTGGGCCCGAACGAGACCCCGCTCCGACCCCCGTCGCGCAGGACGCAGTTCGTGAAGGTCGGGGAGGCGTCGACGACCTGGAGGCCCACCCAGCTCGCACGGACCGAGGAGAAGGCGTCCATCCGCGGGCTCCCCGCGTAGACGACCGCCCCCGTGCCGGCATCCTCCACGGCGATCGACGCGAAGGTGTTCTCGCCCGTGGGGAACAGGGTGAGCCCCGTGTGCGGGCGCCGGATCACGAGATGACGCATCACCGAACCGGTCGCGGATTCCAGCATGACCACGCCGTACCAGCCTCCCGCCGGCTCGACCGGCGCGAGTGTGATGGGCGAAGACCGGGTGCCATCCGCGAGGAGCGTGCCGCTCACGAGGAGCTCGACGAGGTCCCGGTTGAGCCTGCCCGCCCGCATCAGATCGGCGGGCGCGAAGAGGAGCGTGGCCCCTGGCTCGATGGTGAGCGTGACCCCGGACGGCACCGTGAGGTCCCCGAGGACCGTGTGCGGGCTCCCGGCCGCGGTCAGGGTCGTGTCTGACCACAGGGTCCCCAGGAGACCCTCCGTCGGATGGCCGGCGTACGGGAACGCGCCCATGTCGGTACCCCCCGCGCCCTGGCCGCGCGAGGGCGAGTTCGACGTGAGCCGCAGGTCGGCCGCGGACACGAAGAGCGGGTTGGCGGAGATCTTGCCCACGCCGGCCGGCCCGGAGGTGAAACCGTCGACCTCGCTCCAGACGTTCGAGTAGGCGACTGTCGCGGCCGGGGCGATGCCGTACGCCCCGTTGGAGGCAACGATCGAGCTCTCGACGCGGACCGCGCTCGTCGTGCCGGAGATGCCGCCGGCGTTGAAGGCGACGGTACAGTGGTCGAGGAGGATCGCGCCGGCCGGCTGCACCTGGACGGCAGAGCTGCCGCTCTGCCGGACGAGGCATCCCGTGAGAACCGGCGCGCCGCCCCCCACGTAGATGCCGTACTCCCCCGCGCCGGTGGAAGAGAAGGCGGGGAGCACGGGGCTCCCGGCATCCACCTGGAGGCTACGCAGCGATGCGCCGGCGACGGAGATGGCACCGTAGGTGCTCGCCCCGCTCGCCATGAGCCTGAGCCCGACGTACGGGTAGGAGATCCAGACGTGGTCGAGCGCCGAGCCGCTCTGCGTGCTCTCCAGCGTGACGCCCTGCCAGGAGCCGGGAGCCGCGCTCGCTCCGGTCAGGGTGATCGGCCGGTCCGCCCTTCCCGCAGCGAGGAGCCTTCCTCCCACATTGAGTTCGGTGAGGCCGCTGCGGCCGGCGCCCATCTGGTCGACCGCCGCGAACCGCAGCACGACGCCGGGTTCCAGCGTGAGCGTGACGCCGGGGGGAACGGTGAGATCGCCGTCCACCGTATAGGGGCTTCCGGCCGCGGTGAGCGTCCGGTCGCTCCAGAGCGTGCCGAGGAGCCCCCCGGTGGGGATGCCCGCGTATGGATAGGCACCCATGTCCACGCCCCCCGCGCCCTGCCCTCGCGACGGGGAGTTGGAGGTGAGCGATCCGCCGGGGGCGAAGAGCGGGTTCGCCGAGATGCAGCCGACGCCCGGGGTGTTGCTCCCGAAGAAGTTCGTCGCGTTCGCCCAGACGTTCGAGTAGGTGACCGAGTATGGCATCCCGACGGAGAGAAACCCGAACTGTCCGTTGGAGACGACGATCGTGCTCACGACGTCCACCCGCGAGGCCGACCAAGGGTCGCTCGCCCAGATCCCGGCCGAGGCGTTGGAGGCGACCGTGCAGCGGTCGATCGTGAGGGTTCGAGGCGTGGCGGCGGGATGGAAGTAGAAGCCACGCTCGGAGTTGTTGAAGACGGAGCAGCCGATGAAAGTAGCCGAGGCGTCGCCCACGTCGATGCCGCCCCAGCGTCCCCCGATCGCGGAGAAGCGGACGAGGGTCGGGTTCCCCGCGAGGATCCGGAGCCCGGTGGTCGACGAGTCGTAAGTGCTCACGCCCGTATAGACGTTGTCTCCCGTCGCGGCGAGCGAGAGCCCGTGGACCGCGTACCAGATGTCGACCTCCTCGAGGGCCGAGCCGGCGGCCGTGCCCCCGAGGACGACGCCGTACCAGGAGCCAGGCCCTGCGCTCACTCCCGTGAGGAGGATCCGCGCCGCCGCCGTCCCGCGGGCGGCGAGGGCGCCGAGGACCGTCAGCTCCACGCGGGCGGGATCCTGCCCCGCAGCGAGACCGTCCGCGGAAGCGAACTGGACGGTGACTCCGGCCTCGATCGTGAGGGTCGCCCCCGCAGGAACGACCACGTCTCCCGTCACGCGGTACGGACTCCCGGCGAGGGTCCAGGTCTGCGTGGGCAGCGCGCCGCCCGCGACGATCGTCTCCGCCCGTGCGGATACTCCGATCCCTGCGGCGAGCAAGAGCGCGGCGACCGTCTTCGCTTGCATGGCCCCTCCCGGTTACTGAGGGTGAGCGTACATCGGTCGCGGCGGCGATGTCACCAAGCGACTCGCCTCGGTCGCGCTCGAGAGGCGCCGCGAGACCCGGCGCCCCCGTCACTCGCGCCCGCCCAGGGCGAGCCGCAGCCCGAGCGCGACGAAGAGGAGGCCGGTCGCGCGGTCGAGCCACCGGGAGACGGCGTAGCGGCGGCGGAGCCAGGTGCCCACCTCGGCCGCGAAGAGGGCGAACGCGACGCAGACGAGCGTCCCGTTCACCGTGAAGATCGCGCCGAGGAGGAGGAGCTGGGGGGCGAGCGGCCCGCGGGAGGGGTCGGCGAACTGGGGCAGGAAGGCGAGGAAGAAGAGCGCGACCTTCGGGTTCAGGACGTTGGTGAGGACCCCCTGCCAGAACGCGCGCCGCGCGGTGACCGGCGGGAGGGCCCGCGCCTCGAGCGTCATCCCGCGCGAGCGGAGCGCCCGCAAGCCGAGCAGCACGAGGTAGCCCGCCCCCGCCCAGCGCACCGCGTCGTAGGCGTGCGGCAGGGCGAGGAGGAGGGCGGAGAGCCCGAGGGCCGCCCCGGCCACGTGGACGATGCAGCCCGCGCCGATCCCGACGGCGGAGAGGACGCCCGCGGCGCGCCCCTGGCTCACGCTCCGGCCGAGGATGTAGAGGAGATCGGGGCCGGGGGTGACGTTGAGGAGGAGGCCGGCGCCGACGAAGAGGAGGAGCGAGTGGGCGTCGGGCATGCGGACGGACCTGCGGGAAGGAGGCGCTCCGGGGACGGGCCGGGAAAGACCCCTACTCCCCCGGCTCCCCGGAAGCCTCGTCGTCGACGAACTCCACCGACCGGATCTCGTACTCCTTCTGGCCGCCGGGGGTGCGGACGACGACGGTGTCCCCCTCCGAGCGTCCGATGAGCGCGCGGGCGATGGGGCTCGTCACCGAGATCCGCCCCTGCTTCAGGTCGGCCTCGAGCTCCCCGACGATCCGGTAGGTCACCTCGTCGCCGGAGCCCGTGTCCTCGAGCTCGACGGTGGCCCCGAAGACGACGCGGTCGCCCGCGTGCTTCGTCACGTCGATCACCTCGGCGCTCGCGATCCAGTGCTCGACCTGGAGGATCCGCCCCTCCACGTGGCTCTGCTTCTCCTTCGCGGCGTGGTACTCCGCGTTCTCGGAGAGGTCCCCGTGGGAGCGCGCCTCCGCGATCTCCTTCACGATCTTCGGACGCTCCACGTTCTTGAGCCGCTTGAGCTCCTCCTTGAGCCGGAGGAGGCCGCCCTTGGTCATCGGAACGCGCTCGGCCATCCCTTCACCCTTCCTCGCACAAAAAACCGGCGGCCGGCCCGGATCGCCCGGAGCGGCCGCGTCACGTCATCTCGAATAGAGCGGACGGGGCCGCCCTGTCAACCCGGACCCCCTCCCGGCGCAGCCGGGATCAGGCGGACTTCCGGTGGTACTCCTGGATCGACCGGACCCCGGGCGTCTCGCTCCGGAGGGCCTCCATCGCCCCCACCGAGGCCCGCGCCCCCGTCATCGTCGTGAAGTACGGGAGCCGCTTCATCAGGGTCTCGCGCCGGATGGAGTAGCTGTCCGCGATCTCCTGCTTCCCGGCCGTCGTGTTCACGACGAAGTGGACGTCGCCGTTCTTGATGAGGTCCACGATGGACGGGCGCCCCTCCTGCACCTTCTTCACGGGGGTCGTCGGGATGCCCTTCGCCTCGAGGAAGCGGCTCGTCCCGCCGGTGGCGAGCACCTCGAAGCCGAGCCCGACGAGCCGGCGGGCGATGTCCACGGTGGCCTCCTTGTCGGAGTCCTTCACCGAGACGAAGGCCCGCTTCCCCTCCCCGCCCGCGGGCAGGGTGTTCCCGGCCGCCGCCTGGGCCTTGAAGAAGGCCCGGAAGAAGTCCTCGTCCACGCCCATGACCTCGCCGGTCGAGCGCATCTCGGGTCCGAGCATCGTGTCCACCCCGGGGAAGCGGGCGAAGGGGAAGACCGCCTCCTTCACCGAGATGTGGCGCGGCCGCGGGGTCCCGCGGGCGCCCGCCTCCTCGAGGCTCTTCCCCACCATGCAGAGGGCGCCCGCCTTCGCGAGGGCGAGCCCCGTCGCCTTCCCCACGAACGGGACCGTCCGGCTCGCGCGCGGGTTCACCTCCAGGACGTAGACCTCGTTCCCCTGGATCGCGAACTGGACGTTCATGAGCCCGACGACGCCGAGCTCCTTCGCGAGGGCGACCGACTGCCGCTCGATCTCCGCCACGACCTCCGGTGCGAGGCTGAAGGGGGGCAGCGCGCAGGCGGAGTCGCCGGAGTGGATCCCGGCCTCCTCGATGTGCTCCATCACGCCGCCCACGACGACGTCCGCGCCGTCCGAGACGACGTCCACGTCCACCTCGGCCGCGTCCTTGAGGAACCGGTCCACGAGGACCGGCCGCTCGTTCGAGGCCTGGACCGCCTCTCTCAGATACGTCTCGAGGTCCTGGTCGTCGTGGACGACCTCCATCGCCCGGCCGCCGAGGACGTAGGAGGGGCGGACCATCACCGGGTAGCCGATCCGCCGCGCGACCGCGAAGGCCTCCTCGGCGCTCCGCGCCACGCCGTTCTGCGGCTGCCGGAGCCCGAGCTTCTCGATGAGCGCCGCGAACCGCTCCCGGTCCTCGGCCCGGTCGATGGCGTCCGGGCTCGTGCCGAAGATGGGGACCCCGAGGTCGTGGAGGGGGACCGCGAGCTTCAGGGGCGTCTGGCCGCCGTACTGGACGATGAGCCCCTTCGGCTTCTCCACGTGGACGATCTCGAGGACGTCCTCGAGGGTGAGCGGCTCGAAGTAGAGCCGGTCGGAGGTGTCGTAGTCGGTGGAGACCGTCTCCGGGTTGCAGTTCACCATGATCGTCTCGAACCCGGCCTTCGAGAGCGCGAACGAGGCGTGGACGCAGCAGTAGTCGAACTCGATCCCCTGGCCGATCCGGTTCGGCCCTCCGCCGAGGATCATCACCTTCGGCCGGCCGGTGGGCGCCGCCTCGCACTCCTCCTCGTACGTCGAGTAGAGGTAGGGCGTGTGGGCCTCGAACTCGGCCGCGCAGGTGTCCACCCGCTTGAAGACGGGGCGGATCCCGGCGGCGTGGCGCGCCTCGCGCACCGCGCGCTCCGTCGTCCCGGCGAGCTGGGCGATCCGCTTGTCAGAGAAGCCCATCCGCTTCGCCGCCCGGAGCCCCTCCCCCTCCGGCACGCCCTTCGCGAGGGTCTCCTCCGCCCGGACGATCTCCTCGATCTCGCGGAGGAACCACCGATCGATGAACGTGAGCCCGAAGAGGTCCTCCACCGAGAGCCCCGCGCGGAAACCCTCCGCCACCCACCAGAGCCGCGCCGCCCGCGGCACCCGCGCCTCCGCCTTGATCTGGTCGATCTCCGCCTGGGCGTAGGCGTCCCCCGGCCTCTTGCCGAGGGGCGACTCGAGGCCGGCCCGGTCGATCTCGAGCCCGCGGAGCGACTTCTGGAGGCTCTCCTGGAACGTCCGCCCCATCGCCATGACCTCGCCGACGGACTTCATCTGCGTGGTGAGCGTCGCGTCCGCCCCCTTGAACTTCTCGAAGGCGAAGCGGGGCACCTTCGTCACGACGTAGTCGATCGTCGGCTCGAAGGAGGCGGGGGTGCAGCGGGTGATGTCGTTCTCGATCTCGTCGAGCGTGTAGCCCACGGCGAGCTTCGCGGCGATCTTCGCGATGGGGAAGCCCGTCGCCTTCGAGGCGAGCGCCGAGGACCGGGACACGCGGGGGTTCATCTCGATCACGACGACGCGGCCGTCCCCCGGGTGGACGCCGAACTGGATGTTCGACCCGCCGGTCTCGACGCCGATCTCCCGGATGATCCGGATCGAGGCGTCCCGGAGGACCTGGTACTCCTTGTCGGTGAGGGTCTGCGCGGGGGCGACGGTGATCGAGTCGCCGGTGTGGACGCCCATCGGGTCCAGGTTCTCGATGGCGCAGATGATGACGACGTTGTCCCGCTTGTCGCGCATCACCTCGAGCTCGTACTCCTTCCACCCGATGATCGACTCCTCGCAGAGGACCGTGTGGGTGGGGCTGGCCGCGAGCGCCCGCCGGGCGAGGGGCTCGAACTCCTCGCGGTTGTAGGCGACGCCTCCGCCCTCGCCCCCGAGGGTGAAGGACGGCCGGATGATGATCGGGAACCCGATCTCCTCCGCGATGGCCTCGGCGTCCTCCCAGCTCGCTGCGTAGCCGGACCTCGGCATCCCCACGCCGATCCGGTTCATCGCGTCCTTGAAGAGCTGGCGATCCTCCGCCTTCTCGATCGCCTCGAGGGAGGCGCCGATGAGCCCGACCCCGTGCCGCTCGAGCGCCCCGTTCTTCGCGAGGGCGACGGCGAGGTTCAGCGCGGTCTGCCCGCCGAGGGTCGGCAGGAGGACGTCCGGCTTCTCCCGGGCGAGGATCTGCTCCGCCGCCTCCGGCGTGATCGGCTCGACGTAGGTCCGGTCCGCGAACCCGGGATCGGTCATGATCGTGGCCGGGTTCGAGTTGAGGAGGACGATCTCGTACCCCTCCTCCTTCAGGGCCTTGCAGGCCTGGGTGCCGGAGTAGTCGAACTCGCAGGCCTGGCCGATGACGATCGGCCCCGAGCCCACGATCATGATCTTCTGGATGTCGGTGCGGCGCGGCATGGGGAGCGGAACCTAGCACACTTGCCACCCCCCGAGACACGCCGCCAGCCGGCCCGCGACGGCGCTCGGGCGCTAGGACGCGAGCGCCTGCGCCGCGTCCCGCTCGCGCGCCGCGTGGACCGCCTCGAGGAGCTTGCGGACCTTCGGGAACCGCTCGCTCAGCGCCGCCACGACCGGGGCGGGGAAGCTCACCGCCGTCACGCCGGAGACGGCCCCGAGCGCCGTGGGCCTGCCGCCGCCGAGCACGCGCCCCTCGCCGAAGAAGGCCCCGCGCTCGAGGCGCCCGACCTCGACGGCGCCCTGCGCCCCCTGCGCGTAGACCGCCGCCACCCCTTCCAGCAGGAGGCAGAAGGCCTCGTCGGGGTCACCGCAGATCCGCTCCCCCGCGTCGTAGGAGACGAGGGTGGCGAGCTGGAGGAGGTCGCGCCGGGCGTCCGGATCGAGCGACTTGAAGAGGTGGCTCGACTCCACGAAGGCGGTCGTCGCGAGGTCGCCCCAGACCTCCCGTGGCGCGCTGGCCATGCCCGAAAAGCTAGCATAAGGTCTCCGGACTCATGGGCGCATTCGCGTTGCTCCTCGCAGCCTTCGCCCTCGCGCAGGCCGAGCCGGCCGCGCCGAAGCCCCTGCCGATCCCGGCGGGCGGGATCCCCGACCCGAGCCCACCTCACGAGCGGGAGGACCGGCCCCCTGCCGCCGCG
>JBBIPT010000155.1:0-9175 GCA_037442705.1 Anaeromyxobacter sp. | reverse complement strand
AACCGAGCTGGTTCAATTCGATCATGCCGGAGCTAACGCCGACGCTCGACTTCATGCGCGGCCGTTCCGGTACCGAGCCGATGCGCGCCTTGCGCATCTCCGAGCCGCGGCGCGCGAACGAGGCCGCCGGGACGACGACGGCACAGGCGCAGGTGCTGATGCGGGCGCAGGACCCCCTCTCCGAGCTCGGGCTCTCGCTCGGCGGGTGGATTGCCGCGGAGATCGCCGCGCGCGACCCCGGAGCGCGCACCCTCGCGACGAGCGACGTCGCGCCGGTGATGGAGAAGGTCTGGGCGGAGCGGGCCGGGGTGGGGTGGATCGGGAAGAACGGCTGCCTCCTCACGACGGACCTCGGGAGCTGGGTCGTCCTCGGCACGGTTCTCGTGGACCGCGACCTCGCGCCGGACGCGCCGCACGAGGAGCGCTGCGGGGCGTGCGAGGCCTGCCTGCCGGCCTGCCCCACCGGGGCGATCCCGGCGCCGGGGGTCGTGGACGCGCGCCGCTGCATCTCCTTCTGGACCATCGAGCGGCGGGGGGAGATCCCGGCGGAGATGGCGGGGCGGCTCGGCCGCTGGGCGTTCGGCTGCGACGACTGCCAGACCGTCTGCCCCTGGAACCACCGCCCGGGCGGCGCCTGCGATCCGGAGCTCGCGGCCCGCCCCGGGCAGGAGGCGCTCGGCATCGAGGACCTCCTCGCGCTCTCCGAGGAGGCGTATCGCCGCCGCTTCCACGGGACGTCGCTCGCCCGCGCCCGCTTCGACGGCCTCGTCCGGAACGCGATCCTGCTCGCCGGCCGGTCGGGCGACGGGCGGTGGGCGGAGCCGATCCGCCGGCACCTCGCGAGCCCGTTCCCCGGGGTCCGCGCCGCGGCGGAGTGGGCGATCGAGCGGCTCGCGGCGGGTGGCGGTCTCCGCTAGCCGGCGGAACGCGAGCGCGGCCCCGCTCGCCCTTCGACAGGCTCAGGGCGAACGGACTCTCCCCACGGCTCCACCGTTTCGGGATTCCGGGCGTCCGTATAGATTGCCGCCCGACCGTGCTCCACCTCCTCATGCTCGTCCACTCGGCGCTCTCCGCCGGGACCTACCTCGCCGGCAAGCGGGCGCTCGTGGAGCTCTCCCCGGTGGAGGTGGCGCTCGCGCGGTTCGCCCTCGCCGCGATCGTCCACGCCGCGGTCCTCTGGCGGCTGCGCGTCCGAGTCCGGCGGGAGGACCTGCCCGGCCTCGCCGGTCTCGGCGTCCTCGCCGTGGCGGTGAACCAGCTCCTCTTCCTCCAGGGGCTCGCGCTCTCCACCCCGGGCCACGCCGCGCTCCTCTACGCGATGACGCCCGTCTTCGTCTTCCTGCTCGAGCTCGCGCGCGGGAAGGAGCGGGCCACGCCCGCGAAGGTGGCCGGGATCGCCGTCGCCTTCGGGGGGACGGTCGTCGTGCTCGCGGGCCGGGGCGTCCTCGGGATCGCGGGCGCGCGCGACGTCCTCCTCGGCGACCTCCTCCTCCTCCTCGCCGTCGCCGCCTGGTCGGCCTACGCGGTCGGCGGGAAGAGCTACGCCGCGCGCTACGGCGGGCTCGCCACCGGGTCGGCGACGCTCGTCCTCGGGACGGTGCTCAGCGCGCCGCTCGCCCTCGCCTTCGGCGACCTCGGCGGGCTCGGGCGGCTCTCCTCCGCGGGGCTCGCGAGCCTCGGCTACCTCGTCGTCGTGACGAGCGTCGTCGCCTGGCTCATCTACTACTGGGCGCTCGGCCGGACCGAGGCGAGCCGGGTCGCGGTCTGGTCCAACCTCCAGCCCGTCCTCACCGCCCTCCTCGCCTGGGCGATCTACGGGGACCGGCTCACCGTCCCGTTCCTCGTGGGCGGGGCGATGGTCGTGGCGGGGGTCGTCGTCACCGGCAGGCGCTGAGGGGCCGTGAAGGGCTCACCCTCGCGACCCCTGAGCGGAGTCGCCCCTTCGGGGCGTCGGCGACCCCTCCCGACCCAAGAGGGATTTCGCTCGTCGTGACTGCGACAGATGGTCGCAGTCTAGGATGCCCGCCCATCAACGGCCGCACCGGGGGCCGGAACGTCTCCGGATCGCCGGGCGGTCTCCGCGAAGGAGCGCACATGAGGTCGGAGAGGTGGGCCGCAGGGCTGCTCGTCGGCGTCGTGCTGGGAATGGCGGGATGCGGGTCGGAGGCGCCGGAGCCGGCCGCCGCCGGGGGGATGAGCTGGGAGGAGTTCCTCTCGAAGGTCTACGAGGAGCCGGGCACCGGGGTCTTCATCGCGGACGGCGACACCCCCTTCGACGACGTGAAGAAGCTCCGGGAGTTCTGGGAGGAGAACGTTCGTGACGGCGCGCTCATCGTCCACCAGAGCGGCGGCGTGGACGTGAAGTGGAGCGACACCCAGAAGCTGAACCTCACCTACTGCGTCTCGACCTCCTTCGGCGGCAACTACTCCACGGTCGTCTCCGCGATGGCGAGCGCCGCGGGCGCCTGGGAGGCGGTCGCGAACGTGAACTTCGTCCACGTGAGCGCGCAGGACTCCGCGTGCACGTCGACGAACGCGAACGTCCTCTTCGACGTGAACCCCGTGAACGCAGGCGGGCAGTACCTCGCGCGCGCCTTCTTCCCCGACCAGTCCCGCTCCACGCGCAACGTCCTCATCGACGGGGGCGCGTTCACCACGACGCCCCCGCTCACCCTCACCGGCATCCTCCGTCACGAGCTCGGCCACACCATCGGCTTCCGGCACGAGCACACGCGGCCCGAGGCGGCCACCTGCTTCGAGGACGACAACTGGCGGGCCCTCACGACCTACGACTCCGCCTCCGTGATGCACTACCCGCAGTGCAACGGGACCGGCGACTGGTCGCTCGTCCTCACCTCGCGCGACTCCACCGGCGCGGCCGCCCTCTACGGCGCGCCCGGCCAGCCTCCCCCGCCGCCGCCTTCGGGCACGCCGGCGACGGAGACCGTCTCGGGGAGCCTCTCGGCCAGCCAGACGAGGACCTACGGGCCCTACAGCGTCGTGGCGGGGACCCAGTTCAAGGCGGTGATGACCGGCACCGGCGACCCGGACCTCTACGTCCGCTTCGGCTCTCCGCCGACGACGAGCGCCTACAACTGCCGGCCCTACCTCACCGGCGCGAACGAGACCTGCGACCTCGGGGTGCCGTCGGGGCAGACCGTCGCCTACGTGATGGTCCGCGGCTACACCTCCGCGACCTACTCCGTCACGATCACCTACACGAAGCCCTCGGGCGGCGGCGGGACGCCGACGACGCAGACCTTCAGCGGGAGCGTCGCGGCGTCGCAGCAGGTCTACCACGGCCCGTTCAGCGTCGTGTCCGGCACCACGTTCCAGGCCGCGATGACCGGGACCGGAGACCCCGACCTCTACGTGCGCTTCGGGTCGAATCCCACGACGACGGCCTACGACTGCCGGCCGTACCTGAACGGCGCCACGGAGACCTGCACCCTCACCGTCCCGAGCGGGCAGTCGGCCGCCTACGTGATGATCCGGGGCTACACCTCGGGGACCTACAACCTCACGGTGAGCTACACGAAACCCTGACGGATCACCGGCGGGGGCGGCGCGGGCCGCCTCCGCCGGGTCCGCCCGCGCGGGGTGGTGGGGCGGTGTGCGCACGGCTTCCCCGTTGCGCGCCGCCCCGAATCGTTTGAGCATCACCCGTCCCAGGATGATCGCGCCCCTCCTCACCGGCCTTCGTGCCCGGCTCCTGCTCCTCGTAGTCGTCGCGGCGGTCCCCGTCGTCGTGATCGCCGTGCTCTCGGCGCGCGAGCAGCGGCGGCTCCTCGCGGCGGAGGCCGCCGAGGACGCGACCGCCCTCGCACAGCTCGTCGCGGAGCGTCACCAGCGCTCGGTGGACGAGGCCGGGGGGCTCCTCCTCGCCCTCTCGCGCATGCCCGCGATCCTGGAGCGCGACGGCGAGGCCTGCTCGAAGGGGCTCGCCCCGCTCCTCGAGCGGGCACCGATCTTCGTTAACATGGGGGCGGTCCACCCCGACGGGCGGATGTTCTGCAGCGCGGCTCCGCAGCCCGGGCCCATCGACCTCGCCGACCGCGCGTACTACCGCGAGGCGCTCCGGACGGGCGGGCTCGGGGTCGGCGAGTACGTCGTCTCGCGCGTGCGGGGGACGGGGGCGCTCGGCTTCGGCCACCCCGTCGTGGACGAGCGGGGCGGGCTCGCCGCCGTGGCCTACGCGTCGCTCGCGGTGACGCGCCTCCAGGGGGAGCTCGACGAGCTCGAGCTTCCCGAGGGGGCGGAGGTCGCCGTCCTCGACCGCCGCGGCGTCACGATCTCGGCTCGCCCCGGGGGCGAGCGCTGGGCGGGCGAGACCTTCGCCCCCGCGATCGTCGAGACCCTCCGGAAGGCGCGCGTCCGTCCGGTCGAGCTCCCGGGACTGGACGGGGTGGAGCGGCTCTTCGACTTGCGGGAGGTCACGGCGCCGGACGGCACGGTGGCGATGCACGTCGTGGCCGGCATCCCGACGGGGTCGCTCCTCGGCCCGGTGAAGGACGTCTCGAACCGCGCGCTCCTGGGATCGCTCCTCGCGAGCGCGCTCGCCCTCGCGGCGGCGTTCCTCATGGCGGAGTTCACTCTCGTGCGGCGGCTCCGCCGGATCGCCGAGACCACCCGGCTCATCGCGGCCGGGGACTGGTCGGCGCGGACGGAACTCGAGGCGGGCCGGGACGAGATCGGCGAGCTCGTGCGGAGCTTCGACGAGATGGTGCGCTCCCTGGAGGAGCTCGACCGGCAGAAGCGGGCGCGCGAGGAGGAGCTCCGCCAGGCGCAGAAGATGGAGGCGGTCGGGCGGCTCGCGGGTGGCGTCGCCCACGACTTCAACAACCTCCTCACCGTGATCCTCTCCGCCGCGGTGGACCTGCGCGAGCGGCTGCCCGCGGGACATCCGGGACAGGACGACGCGAGGGAGGTGCTCGAGTCCGCGGAGCGGGCCGCCGCCCTCACCCGGCAGCTCCTCGCCTTCTCGCGCCAGCAGCCGCTCGCGCCGCGCCCCCTGGGGCTCGCGGAGACCGCCCGCGGCATGGAGGGGATGCTCCGGCGCCTCCTGGGGGAGCGGATCGCCCTCACCCTCGACCTGCGAGCCCCCGGGCCCGTCCGCGCCGATCCCGGCCAGGTGGAGCTCGCCCTCATCTCATGAACCTCGCGGTGAACGCGAGCGACGCGATGCCGCGGGGTGGGCGGCTCGCCATCGAGGTGGACGAGCTCGAGCCGGGCGATCCGCGCCGGCCGTCCGGCGCCGACGTCCCCGAGGGGCGGCTCGCGGTCCTCGCGGTCCGGGACACGGGGCACGGGATGGCCGAGGAGGTCCGTGCGCGCGTATTCGAGCCGTTCTTCACGACCAAGGCGGCGGGGAAGGGGACCGGCCTCGGGCTCTCCATCGTGCTCGGGATCGTCACGCAGTCGGGTGGGGCGATCCGGATCGACTCCGCGCCGGGCCAGGGGACCGAGTTCCGCATCTTCCTGCCGCTCCGCGACGGCGGGGAGGCACCCGGGAGGCCGACCCCGAGGCCCTCGCCGGGGCGAGGCTCCGAGACCATCCTCCTCGTCGAGGACGACCACCGCCTCCGGGGCTGAACCAGTAGTCCCGGAGACCCGGGAGTTACCCTAACGTACGTTATCGGACGCGAACCGCGGGTTGGAAGTCCTACCCGCCCGTCCCACCAGCCGGCGACGGAGTCCGTGTCGTGCGTCCCGGTCGTCGCGACCGACACGGCCGGCCACGCCGGGGGATCGCGGAAGGGCTGGCCGGGCTGCTTCCACTCCCGCTCCCAGCGGAGCACCCGGTAGCCGGGGATCTCGATCCGCGCGAGGGAGGCCCGCACGAAGTCGGGGACGGTCCCGAGATCCTCGGCGATGACCCGCGCCCCCTCGGAGAAGAGCGCGAGGACCGTCTCGCCGTTCCTCGTCTGCGCCGGCTCGCCCACCGGGACGAAGGCGGCCTTCGAGCCGTCGTTCGGGAAGTAGTAGGTCCGGTACATCCCGACGACGTGGTCCACGCGGTAGAGGTCGTAGAGGTCCGCCATCCGGCGCGCGCGCTCGCGGAGCCAGGGGAAGCCCTCCCGCTCCATCACGTCCCAGCGGTAGACGGGGAGCCCCCAGTCCTGTCCCGTCTCGCTGAAGGCGTCGGGCGGGACGCCGACGCGGGCGTCGAGCCGGAAGTCGCCGCGCCGGGCCCAGACGTCGGCGGAGTTGAACCAGTAGTCCCGGAGACCCGGGAGTTACCCTAACGTACGTTATCGGACGCGAACCGCGGGTTGGAAGTCCTACCCGCCACGGAGTGGGTCGCGATCGCGTTCAGCCGGTCCACGTCGATGAACCACTCCGGCAGGAAGACCGGTCCGGCGACGAGCCCCTCCTCGACGAGGTCCCGCACCAACTCCGCGTCGTCGACGCTCATCTTCCCGGCGAGGAACGCCCGCACGAGGTCCACGTCCCGCTGCTCCAGCGCCGAGCGCAGGAAGTTGAACGCCCGGCAGTAGCCGCGTTGGTAGGCGGCGTCCTTCGTGAAGGGCGCCCCGCGGGTAGGACTTCCAACCCGCGGTTCGCGTCCGATAACGTACGTTAGGGTAACTCCCGGGTCTCCGGGACTACTGGTTCAGTCATTCGGGCTCAGAGCAGCGGATCCTGTTCCTACCTCTACTGTACGAGGGTGACTTGACTGGTGGCGAACGAGGGGATCCAGCCGTGACGCCCGATCTGCCCTGGCTCGCAAGCGATCGATCCAAGGTCATTTTGCCCGCGCCCCCGATCACGCGAAGCCGCAGAAGTTGACGTCGATCGCCGTCGTGGTGGGCTTGCTCCCGCGGTGAAACGGGCGCGGGAGGTCGGGCGTGGGCGAGACGGTGGACGTGGGCGGGTTGGAGGCGCGAGACGTGGACGCGCTGGCGGAGAGGCTGGTCGAGTTCGTGAAGCCGTACCAGGAGGCCGTCGGCTGGACCTCCCGGGAGAAGCAGCTCGGCGCGTTCGTCGCCGGACTGCTCGGCGGCACGGAGCGGAAGTCGGTAGAGCCGATCGCGTTGGCGCAGGGCGTGGACCGGCGCCAGCTCCAGCATTTCGTCGGGGTGAGCCCCTGGGATCACAGGCCGCTCCTCGGCCGTCTCCAGCAGGAGGTCGACGAGGAGATCGGCGATCCGAGCGGAACGCTCATCGTGGACGGCTCGGCGATGCCGAAGAAGGGCACCGAGTCCGTCGGCGTGGCGCGCCAGTGGTGCGGGCGACTCGGGAAGGTGGAGAACTGCCAGCTCGGCGTGTTCGTCGCGTACGCGGGGAAGGACTCTTCCACCCTCGTGGACGAGCGGCTCTACTTGCCGCGCGCGTGGGCGCTCGACGAGGCGCGGCGCCGCAAGGCGAAGGTGCCGGCCTCGGTCGGGTTCAAGAAGCCCTGGGAGCTCGCCGACGAGATGCTGCGCCACGTTGGTCCTCGGCTGCCGCACCGCTGGGTCGTGGGGGACACGGAGTTCGGGAGATCGACGGCGTTCCGGGATCGACTCGCCAAGCGCGCCGAGCGCTACGTGCTGGAAGTTCCGTCGACCATGGTGGTGCGCAAGGTGGCGCGGCCGAAGGTGGGCCGGCCGCCGACGTGGCACAGGGTCTCCTACTTCCTGCGCCGGCGTGACATCCATGAATGGAAGCGCTTCACGGTACGTGACGGGCAGAAGGAGCCGATCGAGGTGATCGCGTTGGCGATCCGCGTCCAGACCCGCCGCCACGGGAGGCCCAAGGAGGAGACGCTCCTCGCGATCGAGGCGCTCGGCGGCGACGAGCAGTGGCTGTTCGTGTCCAACGCCCCGAGACACACACCGCTCGAGGAGCTCGTCCGGGCGGCCTCGAGACGGCACCTCGTCGAGGAAGCGTTCGAGAACGCCAAGGGCGAGGTGGGCCTGGATCACCACGAGGTCCGCGCCTGGCGCGGCTGGCACCACCACATGACCGCGAGCCTCATGGCGCTGTGGTTCCTGGTCCGCGAGCGCCGGAGGTTGGGGGAAGAAGGCACCGCTCTCGGTGGCGATGGTGCGCTTCATGATCTCCGAGCTCTTGCGCCACCCGTTGTCACCGCAAGAGATCGCCGCCCGCTGCCGCTATCAGATGAGGCGGAACGAGGAGGCCCGCATCAACCACTGGAGGGCGCGTGGCCTGGAGCCCCCCTCGTGGAGGCGTGGGCGTGACCTCGTACAGTAGAGCTACGGTTCCTGCGCGCATGAACCAGGCGACACCACCTGCGGCGGCGGTACGCATCAACCTGCAGAAGCCAACGGCTGGCCCCCCACCCGCGCCGCCTCCGCGATCCCCTCCAGGGGTGCGGCCGCCTCGAACCGGACGGTGACGAAGTACTAGGAAAGGCTTAGGAAAGGCTAGGATCTGATCGCAATGGGACTGCACCCGAGCACAGCAGCGACCCTTCATGCGCTCCGCGGTGTGGAGTGGTTTCGATCAGCGGGGCACGCCGAAGGAAGGACCATTCACATCGTGACGTCATGGGAGGAGGCGCTCGACTGGAACGAAGAGGGGGCGTGGCAAGATGTACAGCTTGAGGCGGCCAATCAGCTCTCCAGGGGACTTCTCGCGAAGTCCGTCGAGGATTTCCGACGCTGGAACCAGGTCGTCGCGGTTGTGAAGCCGGTGGTAGTCGCCCTCGTGGACGAGAAGACACGGGACGTCATGGAGCGCGAGGGGCTTGAGAAGACGTTCAAGGATTCCGTGCTGTGGGACATCCTCCACCTTGCGCTCGAGGCGGAGTTCTCGGATGTCATGACGCCGGGCTTCTTCGCCCAGCTCGGGTACTGGTACGAGCGTGGGAACTGGCCGTGTGGTTGGGACGGCCCAATGGCTGGCGGTCGCTTGGTAGTCTTCTGAGCAAGGCCGGACCCCGACCGAGTGATTCGAAGACCCCGTCCGGGAGTTCCCGTCGGAAGACCCCGTCCGTGAGTACCCGCCGACGAAGACCCCGTCCGGGAGTTCCCGCCGAGGACCCCTCTCTGTCAACGTGAGTGAGACAGCGACCCCCACGGAGTTTAGTGTAGAAGGGCGAGCAAGTGCAGCGGCCGGCTCGAGGTCGTCGCCTACATCGCGGAGGCGGCGGTGGCGAAGCGGATCCTGGACCACCTCGGGATGGACTCGCAGGCGCCGCCGATCGCGCGGGCCCGGGGGCCGGAGGCGG
>JBBIPT010000154.1:0-9187 GCA_037442705.1 Anaeromyxobacter sp. | reverse complement strand
CGGCCGCGCCGCGGCCGCCCGAGTCCCGACGCGCCCACGGAACCCGAGCGATCTCGCGGATGGGCTCGCGGCACGCCGGTTGCGATACCGGCGGCCATGACCCGACCGAGCCCGATGGCGCCTGTCGAAGCACGAGCGGGATCGGCGCGTGGATGCCCGCTCGCCCTTCGACAGGCTCAGGGCGAACGGAACTCACTCTGACGGTGTGGCTGTTTCCGAATCATGATCGTCCGCTTAGAGCGCCGCGCGGATCTTGGCGAGGATCGCGACGTCCATGCCGAGCGGACCGCACGACGCGATCGCCGACCCGAAGAGCGCGGAGTTCCGCAGGTCGCTCCCCTCCTTGCGGAGGGCGGCCGCGTGGGCATCCACCGCCCCCTGGGCGGGTTTGCGATCCGGCGCGAGGTAGCCGAGGAGCTTCACGAGGACCCGGTGCTCCTTCGCCGCAGCGGCCTTCGCCGCCTCGCGCCCCGCCGCGGGGAACTCGTCCACGACCTTGAGCGCCGCGATGCAGCCCTCGAGGGCGGAGGCGAGCCGGGCGGGCGGGACGTTCTTCACGATCGACTCGAGCAGGAGGAGCGGCTGCGGCTCGAGGCCGACCTCGGAGCAGGCCTGGGCGTCGGGCGCCGAGCGTCGCGCCGCGCCGAGGACGTCCTCCGGCTTCACCCGCGCCTTCATCGAGATCCAGCCCGAGAGCCCCTCGAAGAGATCCGGGCGCGTGATCCCCACCCGTTTCCCCTTCTCGTCGAGCTGTCGCACGAAGGCGGCGCACGCCCCCATCTGGCCCCGGTCGGCGGAGGCGGCGATGGGCTGGAGGAGCGCCGCGAGGAGGACCACGGCCATGACGAACCGGATGGCTGGCGTCATCACGCTCGCAGTGTGGCACGCCTGGGCGCCCGCCCTCTGCCCCCTTTGGGGGCGACGCTCGGCGCTCCCCCTCCTACGTGCGCCCGGTCGCGAGGCTGTCGAGGGACCGTTCCCGGAACCGCTGCTTCACCTCGTAGGCGAACTCGTCGAGGACCTCGGGATCGATCAGATCGCCGTTCAGGGAGAGGGTGAGCGACGCGAGCCGCTCCCGCTCGGCGACGTGGACGAGCTGCGCCTCCACGAGCTTGTTCGGCATGCACTCGAGCGGCCCCACGCAGAGGAGGCCGTCGATCTGCCGCCCGCGCCAGGCGTGGGTGGCGAGGCCGAGGGCGAGGACCGCCTCGTGCTCGAGGTCCGGCCGGAGGTACTCCGCCCCCGCCTCCACGACCTCCGGGATCGCGGCGTGGTGGGGCCAGCCGAGGCCGTCGGCCGCCGCCGCCTGGAGCCCCTCCACGATCCGCCGGCGGATCGCCGACTTGAGCTTCGCCCTCATCCCCTTCTGCACGCCGCGCCGGAGCTGCACGAGGTCCGAGTACTGGAGGTACTCCACCACCGGCTCGATCCGCACGCGCAGCCCGCGCCGCTCGAGCTCGTCCGCCGCCCAGCCGTTCGAGGCCGGGTCGGACCGGACGTAGATCTCGCCGACGAGGAGCACGGTGGGGTGCGGGCGGGGATCGCGGACCCGCCGGAGCTCCCTCGCGAAGCCGTCGACGACGCCCCGCATCCCGTAGACGCGCCCCGTCGCCGCCTCGATCATCACCCGCTTCGCGGAGAGGTCGCCCGCGGCCGCCCGCTCGATCGTCCCGAAGAGCCGCTCCGCCCACCGGGCGTGGACGGCGTCGGCCGCGCCGGGCTCCGTCTCCACCGGGCGCACGTCGCGCGTCGCGTCGGCGAGGAGCCCGTAGGCGGTGAGACCGCCGAGGACGATCGCCCCCATCCCCGGGGGGACGCCCTCGAAGTAATCGGAGTCAGGCGGCGACCAGATGCCCACCCGGCCCGCCTCCCCGAGGCGCGAGAGGATCATCTGGTGGAGCTGCCGGTACATGCCGAAGCGGCAGGGGCCGCTCGACCCCGGCATGAAGAAGGTGAAGAGCCGGCCGGGCTCCTGCTGGATCCGCTCGAGGAGGGAGCCGGCCGTCACCGTCATCGGCAGGCACTCCTTGCCGCTCGTGTGCCGCCGCCCGAGCCGGATCGTGTCCACCGTCGCGCGGGGCAGCACCTCCGCGTCCACCCCGAAGCCGCGCAGGGCGGCGTGGAGGGCGGCCGCCTCCGGCCCCATCGGCGGGATCAGGACGCGGCTCCCGAGCGCGGCGACCTCCGGCAGGGTCCGCGCCTCGAGCCCCACCACCGGCGCCGCCGGGGCCGTCTCGCTCGCGCGGGACCGGAGATCCTCCCGCACGCAGTGGAGGAAGGCCTCCACCCGCGTCTTCGTCCCCGCGTCGCCGGCGTGGCCGTCCGTCTCGATCACGGCGAAGGGCTTCCCCTCCATGAGCCGCTGGTAGTGGTGGAGGGTGAAGCTGTCCGGCCCGCAGGCGTAGTTCGAGGTGAAGATCGAGTAGACGTCCGGCGTGCGGCGGATCTGGTGGGCGGCCCGGAGGATCCGCTGCGTGTAGGACCAGAAGGCGCCCGGGACGAGCGGCGCCTCCTCCTCCACCGGGTAGCAGTCCACCGGGATCGCGACCGCCCCCTGCTCGCGGAGGAGGGCGGGGACGTTCGAGTTCAGGACGTCGTCGTGGATCGTGTAGGCGCGGCCGAGGACGACGACGGGCAGGAGCCCCTCGCGCCGGCAGCGCTCCACCGTCTCCCGCCCGATCTCGTGGAGCCGCCGCTCGAACCGGAGCTGCGCCTCCCGGGCGGCGGCGTGGGCGGCGAGGATCCGCGCCTCCGACCGGACGCCCGCCTCCGCGGCGAGGGCCCGCATCCCGTCGAGGAACCTCGCCGACTCGAGGAAGCCCTCCCCGACGCGGATCACCGGGGAGAGGACCCTCCCCGCGAGCGCCGGGCCGAGGTCCTGGCGGAGCACGTCCGGCCCTCCCTGCACGATCGGGCAGAGCCAGGTCTGCTTCTCGTCGCGGACGGGGGGCAGGTCGCGGAGCATCGGGAGGAAGACGAGGTCCGTCCCGGCCTCCGCCATCGCCTGGACGATGCCGTGGTACTGCTGCATCGGCGCGCAGAAGGGGACGTTCGCCGCCTCGATCCCCCGCTTCAGCGCCTCCCGCTCGCCCGGCTCCACGACCTCCACGTCGAGGCCGATCCCGCGGAGGAAGGAGGCGAAGTAAGGGAAGAGGGTCTTCAGCTGGAACGCCTCGGAGACCGCGACGCGACGCGCGCCGGGGCGCCGCTCCGCCGAGGCCTCGCGGACGATCTCCTCCACCGCCGCGGCCCGCAGGCGGAACGGATCGGGGGTCTGGTCGGGGAGCTTCCGCGCCCGCGTCCCCCTGTCGTAGAGCGAGCAGGCGCCGCCCCAGGTGAAGGCCTGCCGGCGGTCGTCCACGAGGGTCCGGAGCCGGTCGATCCGGCAGGAGTTCCCCGTGCCGCCGCAGCCCTTCGTGGACTCGCAGACGAAGACCTCCTTCCTCTCCACCTTCGCCGCGAGGAACCGGGAGGGGTCGAGCGGCGCGCGCTCCCCGGCGAGCGCCTCCCGGGCGAGGAGCGCGATCCCGAAGGCGCCCACGGTGCCGGGCGAGGGCGGGACGATGACCTCGGCCCCCGTCTGCCGCGCGACCGCCGCGGCGAGGGCGTCCGCGCTGAACGGCATCCCCTGGCAGAAGATCACCTCGCCGGTGGAGCGCTGTCCCTTCACCCGGTTCAGGTAGTTCTGGATCACCGACTCGTAGAGCCCGGCGATCACGTGGCGCCGGTCGGCCCCGGCCGCCGCCGCCTCGTCGAGGATCTCCGCCATGAAGACGGCGCAGTGCTGCCCGAGCGCGACGCAGCCGTCCGCGCGGATCGCCTCCTCGCCGAGCTCCGCCGCGCCGAGGCCGCCGAGCCGCCTCCCCTGCTCCTCGATGAAGGAGCCGGTGCCCGCGCTGCAGGCCTCGTTCATCGCCGCGTCCACGACGCGGCCGCCCTCGAGCCGGATGTACTTCGCGTCCTGCCCGCCGATCTCGAAGATCGTGTCCACCCGCGGGTCCCAGGCGCGCGCCCCCTCGGCGTGGGCGGCGATCTCGTTCAGGACGTGGACGCGCTCCGTCCCGTAGCAGGTCGACATGAGCGAGCCGACGATCTCGCGCCCCGATCCGGTGACCCCCGCCCCCGCGACCGGGCGGCGGCCGCAGGGCCCCTCGACGAACGCCCGCACGAGCGCCTGCGCCGCCGCGACGGGATCGCCGGCGGTCCGGACGTAGGACTCCCAGGCGGGCCGGCGGGTCGCGACGTCGAGGGCGACCGCCTTCGATCCCGTGGACCCGATGTCGAGGCCGAGGAGGACCGGCCCCTCACCCGTCTCGACGGGCGGGGCCGGCAGTCGCCGGACCTTCCCGAGGGCGGCGGAGAGCGGCGGGAGGCGGTCGAGGGCGCCGTGCTCGACGGACCGGAAGAGCCGCCCCATCGGCGGCGGCGCGGCGGGCCGCTCCGCGGCGAGGACGGCGCAGCCGAGCGCGTCGAGGAAGAGCGCCTCCTCCCCCGTCTCCACGAGGGACATCCCCCGCGCGCCGAGCCACTCGCCGAACGTGGCCCGGACCCGGGCGGACTGGCCCACGCCGCCCGCGAGGACGACCTCGCGCCCTCCCCTCGCCTTCACGAGGACCTGGACGTTCTCGCAGATCGCGTCGAAGAGGCCGGCGAGGATCCGCCCCCGGTCCTCGCCCTTGTTGGCGAGGTGGGTCATGTCGGTCTTCAGGATCACGGGGCAGCGGCCGGAGAGCGGGGCGGCCTCCGCCCCGTTCGCGACGGCGTCCGCCTCCTCCGGCGAGAGCCCGAAGCGCTCCACGAGCTGCCGCAGGAAGTTCCCGGTCCCCTGGGAGCAGCGCGGGTTCTCCCGGTAGGTGTCGCGCCCGTCGGCCTCCAGCGCGAGGACGGAGAAGCCGTGCGCCCCGATGTCGATCACCGCGGCGGCCTTGCCGTTCCCCCGCAGGAAGTGGTGGCCGGCGATCCGCGCCTGCTTGCCGGGGATCCGCTCCACCGCGAGGGCGCGGCCGAGCCGCCCGGTGGCGCAGGCGCCGGCGGCCCCCTCCCACCCCCACTCGCGCAGCGTCCCCGCGAGGGCGGCGGCCGGGTCCTTCTGGTGGTCGACGCGCGCCCGACGCGTCCAGCGAAGCCGGCCGGGCTCCTCCTGGAGGAGCTCCACGAGCTTCACCGTCTCCGCGCCGACGTCGAGGCCGATGTACCGCTGCATCGGTTCCTACCGCTCCCGGCCGCCGCGGCCCCTCCCGCCGCGCCGCCGTCCTCCGTCACTCCGCCCCTCCCGATCGCCCCTCCCGTCGCGCCGCTCCCCGCGCCCTTCGCCGCGCCGCCGGTCCCCTCGGTCGCCCGCCGGGGAGGGGGTCACGCCGATCGCGACGGCGAAGACGCCGCCCGCGCGGAGCTGCCGGACGAGGTCCTCCTCGGAGGCCACCGGCTCCTTGAAGAGGGTGGCCGCCTTGCCGACGGGTTCGAGCGACCCGTTCGCGCCGGAGCCGGCCGTGCAGGGGAGGCTCATGTGGTCCGCCGCCTCCACCGCGAGGTCGTTCGCCGGCCCCTTGCGGGCGACGTTCAGCCCCTCGATCGCCGCGAGGCCGTCGAGCGTGAAGATGAAGTCGCCGCTCGGCCGCTCCACGCTCTTGTCGTAGGGGTGGGCCGCGACCGCGACCCCGCCGAGCTCGCGGACCTTGGCGAGGACCTCGCGGACGGGCCAGGGCGTCGCCGACCCGAAGACCTGGGGCGGCGCCGGGACCTTCGCCGGGTCGGGGAAGAAGCAGAGGTAGTGCCCGCGGTCCGTCGCGACCTCGAGGCCGCAGAGCGCGAGGAAGCCCTCCTCGCGGCCGGCCGCCCGGATCTCCTCGAGCCCGTCGAGGGTGTTGAGGTCGGTGAAGGCGACGCCGTCGAGCCCCGCCTCCCGGGCGCGGCGGACGACGTCGCGCGGCGAGAGGGTGCAGCCGCGGGTGTGGTGGCTGTGGACGTGCAGGTCGATGAGCATGCGCCTTCCCGTCGGGGTTCCGGCCCGCTGATTAGCACGGCCGGGGCGGCCCGCGGAAGCGTCCGGGCGCGGGATCGCGGCTTCCTCCGGGGTGGGGAGCCTCGTCAGGGCCCCCGGGAAAACCGCGAGGAGGCCTGGGGGGTTGGCGCGGCCGGTTGTTTGACACCGAGTGACCGGGCGGGGATACTCTCGCCGGGTTTGCGCGCCGGAGGTCGAGCGTGGCCGACGACAGGGAGAGCGCGATGCAGTTCACGGGGGTGAAGGTCTTCTCCGCGACGAAGGCGAAGGAGCGCGAGGAGCTCGGAGAGCACGTGACGCGCTGGCTCGCCTCCAACGCCGACCTCGAGGTCGTGGACCGCGTCGTGCGGCAGTCCTCGGACAACGAGTTCCACTGCCTCTCGATCATCATCTTCTACCGGCCGAGGGGATGAACGGCCGCTCGCGACTCGTGATCGGCCCCTGGCCTCGGGCCTCGGACCTCAGGCCTCGGGAACGGCGGCAGAGATGCATTTCCTGAGGCCTGAAGCCTGAGGCCTGAAGCCTTTCCACGGCGGCTAGCCTGGATCCCGCCCGGTCTTCGCCTCCGTCGCACCCGGCTTCGCCTCGCCGGGCGGCCCCGGCGGGTTCTTCGCCCGGCCGGCCTCCCGGAAGCCGCGCACCGCCTTCCCGAGCCCGTCGCCGAGCGCCGGCAGCTTCCCGGCCCCGAAGAAGAGCAGGACGATGAAGAGCAGGACGAGGAGCTCCCAGAAGCCCATGCGGCGTCCATACAACCGAATCGCCCCGGGCGCCAGCGCGGCGCCGGCCCCCGGCCGGCCGCCCGCCCGGACCGCCTCGGGCATCGCCTACATCGCCCTCTCCGCCCTCGGCTTCGGCAGCATCGCCGTCCTCGCGCGGTGGGCCTACGCGTCGGGGGTCGATACCTCCACTCTCCTGCTCCTCCGCTTCGGGATCGGCGGGGCGATCCTGTGGGTGGTGCTGTTCGCTCGCCGCGTCCCTATCCCGCGGGGCCGGCCGCTCCTCGTCCTCGCCGGCATGGGCGCCCTCGGCTACGCGGGGCAGGCCTTCGCCTTCTTCACCGCCCTCACCCTCGGCTCGGCCGGGCTCGCCGCCCTCCTCCTCTACCTCTACCCCTCCCTCGTCGCGCTCCTCTCCCGGATCGTCCTGAGGCACGTCCTCTCCGCCGCGCAGCTCGGCGCGATCGCCATGGCCCTCCTCGGGAGCGCGCTCACGATCGGCCGGGCGGTGGACGGCACGGTGGCCGGCGTCCTCTTCGGCGTGCTCGCCGCGCTCATCTACGCCGGGTACATCCTGACCGGGAGCCGCCTCCCCGCGACCGTGGCGCCGACGGCGTCCGCCACGGTGGTGATCACGGCCGCCGCGGTGGTCTACGGCGGCATCGCCCTCGCCCGCGGCCTCACCCTCCCCGCCACCGCGGCGGGCTGGCTCGCCGTCCTCGGGATCGCCGTCGCGAGCACGGCGATGGCGATCGCCTTCTTCCTCGAGGGGCTCGAGCGGCTCGGGCCCGTGCGGGCCTCGATCTACTCGACCCTCGAGCCGGTCTTCACGATCCTCCTCGCGGCGATCTTCCTCGGCGAGCGGCCCGGCCCGGGGCGCCTCCTCGGCGGCGCGCTCATCCTCGCAGCCGTCGTCGTGCTCGCGCGCGCGGACGCGGCGCGGCGGTAGCCCCGCGCGGCGAGGGGCCGTGCGCCCCGAGAACGAGGGAGCGCGCTCCGTCGCGGTCCCTGGCAAGATGTCCCGGTTCCCGTTGCCCGACATGGGAGGGTGGATGAAGAACATCTTGGCGTCGGTCGCGGCCCTCGTCCTGGCCGCCTGCAGCTACGACTTCACGAACCCCGCGGATTCACTCGGTGCGGGCCAGATCACCGGGCGGACCGTCATCGCCTCGGGGGGCGGCTCGACCTTCGTCGCCGCCCCCGGGGTGGGCGTCGCCCTCCAGAACAGCCCCTTCGACCAGGTGACCCGGGAGACGGGCCGGTTCACCCTCCTCGGCCTCCCCGCCGGGCGCCACACCGTCCTGTTCCGGCAGGGCGCGAGCCTCGCCCTGCAGCGGGACGTGGACGTGTTCTACGGGCCGGACGGCCAGCCGGAGGGGGTCTTCCTCGGGGACGTCCGGCTCCGGCTCACGGTCACGCTCCAGGGAACCTTCACCCTCCCCGCCCCGCCCGCGGGAGGGGCGTTCGACGGGGCCACCGCCACCTGGCGGGTCGAGGACGAGGTCACCGGCGCCGTCGCCGCCCTGGCCTCGGGTCCGGCAGCGGGGCAGGTCGCCTGGACCTTCTTCGGCCTCCCGGTGGGCCCACACCGGATCCGGTTCGCCGTCTCGGGCACCCTCCTCGACCCGATCCTCGGATCGGTGCCGGTCACCTACATCGGCGGCCCCCTCTCCATCACGGTGGCGGAGACGAGCGAGGGGCAGGTCCTCACGATGAACCCGGTGCCGCTGCAGCGCGCCGCCGCGACCCCCGGGAAGCTCCGGTTCCGGATCGCCGCGGTGGGCGCCGGGGCGGTGGACCCCTCGTCCGCCTCCGTCTTCCTGTCGCCGCCGCCGCCCCCGACCGCGAACCTCACCCCGGACTCCACCGGCCTCGTCGAGGTCGATCTTCCGGAGGGGCTCTACACCCTCGACATCTCGCCCCCCTTCGTCGATCACCCCCCGGGCACCCAGCCCACGTTCCTCCAGCCCCCTCCCCAGCGGACCGTCGTCGTCGGCGCCGCCCAGACCACCGACCTCGGGACGGTCTACGCGGTGTCCGACTCCGTCGCCATCGCCGAGTCCGTCTTCTGCGTCCAGGACGCCGACTGCGCGCCCGGGATCTGCAGCGGCGGGGCCTGCGTGGGGTGGACCCCACCGCCGGTCGCCTCCCCGCGCGTCCCCTTCTGCGGCTCGGCGGTGGAGGCGGTCGCCCGGTGCTCCGCCTCGTGCGTCCGATGCCCGAGCGGATTCGGCACCTGCCTCCCGAACGGCGCGGACTGGGTCTGCCTCCCGGACGGCGCCCCTTCCTGTACACCCGACGGCCTGACGGTCGTCTCGAGCGGCTGCTAAGGGGGAACGACACCATGAGGACCTTCTTCGCCGCCCTCGCCCTCGCTCCCGCCCTCGCGGCCGCCCAGCCGGTGGAGCCCGCGCCGCCGCCCGTCGCCGCCCCGGTGGAGGTCGTCGCGCCCGCGCCCGCCGCCGCGGCG
>JBBIPT010000153.1:0-9223 GCA_037442705.1 Anaeromyxobacter sp. | reverse complement strand
CCGGCGGGAGCGGCGCGCAGGCGGGGCAGCCGGCTCCCCCGCGCACGCGGGGATCGGCCCGAGACCAGTTTCCCCTACGAGATGCCTCCCCAGGCTCCCCCGCGCACGCGGGGATCGGCCCGTCCGGCAAACGGCCGCCGGCTGTCGAGCAAAGGCTCCCCCGCGCACGCGGGGATCGGCCCGGGACCGCGCAGCTGACGTGTTTGTAGGAGCGGGCTCCCCCGCGCACGCGGGGATCGGCCTGCCTCGTGACGAGTCGCGCGCCCCCACGCGAAGGCTCCCCCGCGCACGCGGGGATCGGCCTCGCGCTGCCACGGCAGGGGACCAAGGGGACCAGGCTCCCCCGCGCACGCGGGGATCGGCCTCATCCCTTGGTCCCCTAGTCCATCAGGACCCCGGCTCCCCCGCGCACGCGGGGATCGGCCCCAGCGGTGCCCGCGGTCCTTGGCGTGCTCGTCGGCTCCCCCGCGCACGCGGGGATCGGCCCCTCGCTGCCAAGGCCGGTCGCCTGGACGAGTGGGCTCCCCCGCGCACGCGGGGATCGGCCCAGGCCTCGTAGGCGGAGTCCCAGAGGAGCTCGGGCTCCCCCGCGCACGCGGGGATCGGCCCCACCTCGGGTTCGCTAGGGTCCACCGCACGACGGCTCCCCCGCGCACGCGGGGATCGGCCCTTCGCGTCCGAGTCGGGGGCCGACGCGCTCGAGGCTCCCCCGCGCACGCGGGGATCGGCCCTTCCCCGCGAGTGATTTCCTGGGGGCCCCGTCGGCTCCCCCGCGCACGCGGGGATCGGCCCCCCCTCCACTCCAGGGTCCAGAGCGCCAGGATGGCTCCCCCGCGCACGCGGGGATCGGCCTCACTCGCACGGGAACCCCACGTTGGCCCTGACGGCTCCCCCGCGCACGCGGGGATCGGCCCGAGGGGCCCGACCTCGTGACGCGGGGGGCGCCGGCTCCCCCGCGCACGCAGGGATCGGCCTGTCGAGCGGCTGAAGTCGCACGAACGACCACGGGCTCCCCCGCGCACGCGGGGATCGGCCCGGTGACACGTTCTCCGTGTACCCGGGGTGCGAGGCTCCCCCGCGCACGCGGGGATCGGCCCTCGACCTCGTTCACGCCAGGGAGGAGCGTGTCGGCTCCCCCGCGCACGCGGGGATCGGCCCGCCCCCGACCTCATCGTGGGCTTCCTGCGCGAGGCTCCCCCGCGCACGCGGGGATCGGCCCAGCCCCGAGGACGTCGGGTTCATCCAGCAGGAGGCTCCCCCGCGCACGCGGGGATCGGCCGTCGGGGTGCGCCTCCATGCGCTTGATCAGTTTGGCTCCCCCGCGCACGCGGGGATCGGCCCGAGAACCGCATCCCACACCGCGTCCGGGAGCCGGCTCCCCCGCGCACGCGGGGATCGGCCCGCTGGGGGAGACAACCCCTACCCTACTCTCAGGGCTCCCCCGCGCACGCGGGGATCGGCCCGGGGAGGGGCTCATCGGCCTCCTCAACGTCCCGGCTCCCCCGCGCACGCGGGGATCGGCCCCGGCGGGCCCGCTCCGGGTCCTCGGCGAGGAGGGCTCCCCCGCGCACGCGGGGATCGGCCCCGGGCGAGGATGGTCGCGACGTCCTGGTTCACGGCTCCCCCGCGCACGCGGGGATCGGCCCCGGCATCGGGGTCTGCATCTCCGTGGGTGGGTGGCTCCCCCGCGCACGCGGGGATCGGCCCGACCCCTGCATCCTGACGCACCGGCAACTCGGGGCTCCCCCGCGCAAGCGGGGATGAGCCGGCAGCACGCCGGTAAACGTTGCGGCGACCACGCCGTTCCCCGCGCGCGCGGGGATGAGCCGCTCGCGGGACCGGACGCCGAGCCGCCGCCGTCCCGCTTCAGCGGCGCGCTCCCCGTGGTCCACCCAGTGGCGGAAAGATCCACGCGGCGCCGCCCGCGGACGAGGGCCGGCGGCGGGATCGTGATCCACGACCGCGAGTTCGCCCGGGCGGCCATGCCGCGCGACCGTGCGGCGATTGACGGACGGAGCGGTTGCCGGAGGCGATGCACGGAGTGCCGGGGGTGGTACCGGCCGGCAGCGTCCACGCGGCGACTCACCGGTCGTCCCCGTCGTCCGGCTCGAGCTCGCGGAGCTCCGCCATCAGGTCCGCGTGGCCGAGCTCCTCGACCGCGAGCCGCCGGAGGAGCGGTCCGAGCTTCATCCCCTGCCGCGCCGCGAGCGCCTCGAGCTTCGCCCTGAGCTTCGGCTCGAGCCGAACGGTGATTGCGTCCCCCTTGCGCGCTTTCTTGTGTGTGCCCATGCCTACAGCGTGACTCACACGCGGGCGAGACCTCAACCCCCTCCTGCGCCAATACCGACAGGTTCCGAGCGCCCGAAACGGCACCGCCGGCCCCCCGAGACGACAGTGGACCGGCGGCAGAACTCGGGGTGAGGGTGTTGGCGCGGGTCACGCCGGGCTCCCCCGCGCACGCGGGGATCGGCCCGGGTGCGTCGGAAGGGGTCGGTTCTGGCGCACCGGCCCCCGGCGAGCGGTCCGGCCGGGTGCGGCACCCCCACTTGCCAGCGTGGTACCGGGAGGCCGACGCTAGACCCATGGCAACGAAGGTCCGCAAGAAGATGACCCGAATCCGGTGGACGGCCGAGGAGCTGGCCATCGCCAAGACCAAGGCGAAGGAGGAAGGGTTCACGCTCGCCGCCTACCTGCGCCAGCTCGCCCTGACGGTTCGCACGGAGGCCGACCGCAAGAAGGAGCGGGCCGAGCGGGTCAAGCGCGCCATCGCCGCCATCGGCTCGCTCTCCGACGAGGAAGCAGAGTCCATGCTCGACGTGGTGCGCGACCGATGATGGTCGTGGTGGACACGTCGATCCTGGTCGAGGCGCTGCGCGGCCGGGCGCCGTGGGCGGGCATCGTGCGCGGCCACCTGGAGGCCAGCACCATGGCAACGACCACGGTCAACCTGGCCGAGCTGTGGGACGGAGCCTTCACGCCGAAGCGCCGTAAGGCCGTCGCCGCCCTGCTGGCCGGCGCCGAGTTGCTGGACCTCGACGAGCCGGCGGCGCTGGCGGCCGGCGCAGTTCGTCGGCACCTTCGGAGCCATCCCAGACGGCTCGCGTCGAGCGCGCTCCTGCTTCCCCGCTGGGCGGCGATGAACACCGACGCGTCGAAGACGCGGGCGGGACTCATGGCGCGTCGCTCGCGTCGTCCGGGTCGAGCTCCTCGAGCTGCCGGAGGAGCCGCTCGGCCGCCCTGTCCCGCTCGGCCGCCTCCACGGCGAGAGACCGGAGGAGCGCGCACGTGGTGAGGCCTCGCTTCCTCGCCGCCGCGTCCACCTTGCGCCTGGTCCCGGGGTCCATCCGGACCGTCACCGCCCCGGTTCCCTTCTTGGTACGTCCCATGCGTTACAGAGTAACGCCCCGTATCGGCCCTCCCCAAGCCACGCTCGCGGGGGGCCCTGCGCCCAGAACCCGTTCCCCACGCGCGCGGGACGCAAGGCTTACGCGAGGAATCCCGGAAACTGGCGCTGTCGGAGGCCGCGGCTAGGATGCGGAGTCGTCGCGGATCGGCGAGGATCGCCCTCATGCGACGCAGGCGCCCCGAGCGGCCCCCGACGGACCACGAGATGACCTACACCGACGAACGCGTCGCCGCGGAGATGGGCCGGGTCCTGCTCGCGCTCTACCGCGCGGGCATGCAGGTCCGGGTCTGGCCGGACGCGATGAAGGGCCGGGCCGGCGCGCGGATCGTGGCGGGCCCCTCCGCGAAGCCGCGCAAGGCGGCGCCCCGGTCGGCCTCGGGCGTCGGCGACTCCCCGCTCCAGGCGATCTACGCCGCGGTGGAGCGGATGAACGAGCGCGCGGGCGCGATCGTGGTGCCGATCGACTGAAGCAGCGAGCTCGCCCTTCGACCCTTCGACAGGCTCAGGGTCGGGGCGAACGGATGGCTGCGGACCTGCCGGGCGACGAGCTCGGGTATCGGGACGTCACCGCCGTGCCAGGGCGGCCAGCCTCTCGTCAACGAGCCGGCAGACCTCTCCACAGAGCGCCTCGTCGCACGCCGCCGCGCGTGGATGGTCGCCGAGGACGCGGTGTCCGGCGGCCCGAAGGTGATCGGCGAGGGCTCGCTCGAGCGCGGCGGCGCTATCGCGGACGGCCCGGTGCTGCTCCATGTCCTCCTGCTCGGGGAACAGCGGCCCCACGGCCACCATCTCGAAGGTACAGGCCTCCGGCGTGAGCCCGGCCCGGTTGAGCTGACGCGCGAGGGCGTTGCCCTTCGCGTTCGGTCCAGCGTCGAGATGCTGGCCGATGCGCTTGAACGGCGACGAGGCGTTGGGCGAGGAGCTGTCGCCCGTGCGTCCCACGTAGAGGACGTTCCGATCGTCGTTCGTGATGCGCCAGACGTAGAGCCAGAACCCGCGCGCAAGCAACGCGCCATCGAAGCTCATCGCGTACGCCTTCAGCATCGTCTCACCCAGCGAGACCAGCTTGCCGCAGACTTCGGTGTACGGCGCGGAAGACGCCATCGAACTCGGGCAGCTCGGCCATCTGCGCGGCGAGACGGGCTGTCCAGAGCCTCTCGAGACGGGCTTCCTTCTTCTGGAACTCCTCGCCAAGCGTTGCCAGGGCGCGGCCACGGAATCCGAGCTTGCTTTCCACCTCGGCCTTCAGGTGGTCGAGGTCGACGTGCCCTTCGCTCGTGAGCCGCCACGCGTCGTAGAGATCGCGAGGCTCGTTGCGCGCGCGATCGCCGAGCGCGACGACCTTCTCCACGACGATTTCTCCGAGCGAATAGGCGCGCACGGTCGCAGCCTCGGGGAGGTCCTCAAACTCGTCGTAGCCGCGAACCACGGGCCGCTGCTCGAGCGGCAGGACCAGCTGTTCTCGGATGGTGACGTCGACCTTGACCTCGCTCGCGGTTCGCGCCGGGAGCGGCCCCTCGTAGGCCAGGTAGAAGGTGTGGCTGTTGGAGTGTTGCTGGCGATCCTCGCGCTCGAACCGGAACGGGATGCCGGAGGCGCGCTGCACCTCCTCGAAGACAGGCTCGAGCTCGGCGCGGAGAGTCTCGAAGGAGAGCTCCTCCGTCGCCGTGAAATCGAGATCCTCGGAGAAGCGGTAGTCGCCGAAGTAGCAGCGCTTGAGGGCCGTCCCGCCCTTGAACGCGAGCCGCTCCCGAAGCGGCGCACGCGACAGGCCCACGAGGAACCACGCCAAACAGTAGTCCCGCTCGAGCACGGCCTCCGGGATTCGCCGGCCGCCGTCGCGCGCGAGGCGGTTGGACAGAAGGGAGATGTTTCGCTGGGGGATCATCGGCTCACGTGCTCCGCACTGCCTCGAGCTCCTCGGGGCTCACGTTGAGGCGGAGTCGCCAGCGGGCCACGCGATGACCCTCCACCGGCAGCGTGGGATCGAGCAGGTGGTACGTGGCGGTGAGTCGCGCGCGCAGTCGTTCGAGGGCTGCTGGCTCATCGACTCCGCAGGTTTCGAGTAGGAAGCCGAGCCGGCGGATGACGGCGCCGACGTCGAGACGGAGCGCGTAGGCGACGAGCCGCCCGATGTTCATGTCGCCCCTGCGCATCCAGAAGCCCTTGGCCACCTCGACGATGCCGCCGCAGTACTCGGGCTGCTTGAGGCCGTCGATGACCGTGCGCTCAGGATCGCTGATGAGGACCTTCTCGGTCTTGTCCACCCAGTGCTCGGCGACGCCGAACAGGTGCTCCGGTTTACATCGGACGAAACGGAACTCGGCGCCGAGGATCGTTCGCCCACGAAGCGGGAGGGGGCTCGTCACGTAGACGACGAACTGTGGCTGCGTGACCATCCGGTGCGCGTCCATGGCCGAGGCGTGCGACAGGTAGTAGTCGCGGCCGCCCGCGAGAGCGCGCGCGACGAGGTACGGGTTGCCGAGGTACTCGCGTTCACGCCCAAGCTCGAACGGGACGAGAATGAACAGGCCGGGTTTGAGGCGAGTCGCCACCCCCCGCTGGACGAGCTTCCCGACGAAGTTCCGCGTGGACTTGGGCCCGAGGCCCGTGACCTTCTGGACATCGCCGACGGTGAAGATGGTTCGACGCTTCTCGTGGAGCACCGCGAGGAGCCTGGCCGCCTGGGGGCCGAGCGTCTTCTGCTGTTCCAGCGCCCCGTGGCTGTTCGTATGCATCTTGCCTACCATCAGGCTGCATTATGCGATGGAACTATCACTACAGCAACTGAGGATATACTTCGTACTGAGTTAACCCCTCTACGGGGGGCCTATTGCGTTTTGATTATCATTTGACCAGCGCGTGATCCACCCGCGCGGCGGGCGCCGGACACACCGAACGTCCAGCAGACCGGTACGACAGGCTCAGGGTCAGGGCGAACGGATGGCTGCCGGGCGACGAGCCCAGGGCAGGCTCGGGGGCGAACGGGTCGAGCCGTAGCGCCGCGCCGCCCTCAGGCGAACAGCTCGTCGAGCTTCTTCTCGATGTCGTCCTGCACCCGCTTCTTCATCGAGCCCGGGACGAGGAACGGGAACTCGAGGTCCACGGTGACCTCCTCGTCCCGCACCGCGTAGGCCCCGGAGATCCCCATCTTCGAGACCTTCCCGGCCTTCGCGGCCGCGTCCTTCTCGTAGTCGAGGGAGAGCTTCTCCGCGATCCGCCCCATGACCGCGTCCACCCGGGCGTAGATCTCGCCCGCCTTCTTCCCCGGATACTTCCTCTTGATCTGCGGCATCGGTCCCTCTCTCCTCGTCACTTCCCTCGCACGTAGCGGGTGGGATCTTCAACCCCCGCCTCCTCGAAGCCCTTGCGGCGGAGCACGCAGGCGTCGCACCGCCCGCAGGCCCTGCCGCGCACGGGGTCGTAGCACGACTGGGTCAGGCCGTAGGGGACGCCGAGCCGGGTCCCGAGCCGGACGATCCCCGCCTTCGAGAGCCGGAGGAGCGGGGCGTGGATCCGGAGCGGCCGTCCGGAGACGCCCGCCTTCGTCGCGACCCGGGCGAGCTTCTCGAAGGCCCGGAGGAACCCGGGCCGGCAGTCGGGGTAGCCGGAGTAGTCGATCGCGTTCACGCCGAGGAAGACGTCCTCCGCGCCGATCGTCTCGGCGTGGGCGAGCGCGAGGGCGAGCATCACCGTGTTCCGCGCCGGCACGTAGGTCACCGGGATCTCCCGGGCCATCCGCGCGGCGCTCCGCCCCTTCGGGACGGCGATGCCGGGGTCGGTGAGAGCCGAGCCGCCGAAGGCGGAGAGGTCCACCCGGACGATCCGGTGGCTCGCGGCGCCCATCTCCCTCGCGAGGCGGCGGGCCCGGGCGAGCTCGCCGCGGTGGCGCTGCCCGTAGTCCACGGAGAGGCAGTGGGGCTCGAAGCCGTCGCGGAGCGCCACGGCGAGGCAGGTCGTGGAGTCGAGCCCGCCGGAGAGGAGCACCACCGCCCGCCTGCGCCGGGCCATCGCCGGGACTCCCTTCACGGCAATGCTCGGCCGCAAGGCTCGCCCTTCGACAGGCTCAGGGCGAACGGATCTCCCTCGGGCCGATCGCGGCAACCCTTCGACAGGCTCAGGGCGAACGGATCTCCCTCGGGCCGATCGCGGCAACCCTTCGACAGGCTCAGGGCGAACGGATCTCCCTCGGGCCGATCGCGGCAACCCTTCGACAGGCTCGGGGCGAACGGATCTCCCTCGGGCCGATCGCGGCAACCCTTCGACAGGCTCGGGGCGAACGGCAGGCAAGATCGTTCGTGGCGACCTCGCGACAGGCTCGGGGAGAACGACTCCCTCACGGATCGTGGATGAATCCAAACGGGCAGCTCCCTCAAGGAACGCCTCCCGTGATCGCGTAGCGGGCCGCGCAGGGGAGGACGCAGGCGCCGCAGGGGCCGTCCGCGGAGGAGAGGATCTCGACGAGCGCGCCGTCGAATCCGGCCGGGGGCGCGGCGCCTCCCGGGAGGAGGTCCCCGGCGGCGACGAGCCGGAGCCGGGCGGGGCAGCCGCCGCAATCCCTGAGGACCGCCCCGTCGGTCGCCGTCTCCACGTCGATCCGGTCCCCGCTGCGCAGCCCGAACATCGGGCGGGCCCCGGCCCGGCAGAGGGTGACGGCCTGCGCGGAGGGGCCGAAGGAGATCGTCCCGGGGAAGGACGGGAGGAGGTCCGGGTGGCCCACCGCCGCCTCGCAGTCCGGCAGGGAAGGATCGGGATCGAGCCCGGTGAGGGACGGATCGCCGCTCGGGACCCTCGTCCCGGAGAAGGCGAGCTCGGCGGCCTCGTCGCCCGGGCAGTCCGCCCCCCCCTCGTCGCAGGCGGCGAGGGTGGCCAGGGCGGCGAGGGCGGGGGCGAGGACCGGGGCGAGCCGCACGGCGGGAATGTAGTCGAGCGCGGACCGCTCGTCAGCCGATCACCGAGGAACGGAGCTCGAGGAACGGATCGGAGAGCGCGAAGAGGGCGAGGTCGCGGAGGTCGGGGAGCGCGAGGGCCTGGGCCGGCTGCAGGGGGCCCGCGTCGAGCCGGCGGTCGAGGAGCGCGAGGGCGTGGAGCGCCGCGCCGGGATCGCCCGCGTGGAGGAGCCCCACCCGGTTCGCGGTCCGGCGGACCGCGGCGGCGAAGGCGCGGGGGTCGGTCTCGGCGAGCTCGTGCGACGCCGCCTCGCCCAGCTCGAGCGCCGAGTCCCGCGCCCCCTTCGGCACCTCGAACTCGAGGACGGCGAGGAAGGCCCCGGCGCGCTCGGCGGGGAGGCCGAGGGACGGCGGGGCGCCGCCCGCGAAGCGGCAGGCGAGCTCGAGCAGGATGCCCACGTCCTTCGGGGCGAACTTCCCGGCGAGGGCCCAGCCGTGGTCGAGGAGATCGAGCGTCCGCGCGGCGAGGAAGGCGAGGGCCGCGTCCGGCAGCTCCGCCACGGCGCGGGTCACGACGACGGACGGCGGCGAGGTGTTCTCGATCGCCACCTCGACGCCCGGCCGGTCGGCGAGGAAGACGCCGTTCGGCCGCGACCAGAGCGCCCGCGCGGCGGCGTCGAGGGCGGCGGCGAGGGCGGGGGCGCGGCCGGAGTCGAGCCGGTCGGCCTGGGAGACGCCGCGCCGGGAGAGGTCCGAGGGGAAGAGGGGCTCGAGCCAGGGCGAGAGGAGCCGGAGGAGGCGCGCGAGCGGCCCGGTGGCGCCCGGGGCGGCGACGCGGGCCCGGAGCTCCACCGCGATCTCCGGGGCGCGCCGGGCGGGGGGCGGTGGAGCGTAGGCGGCGGGGGCGACGAAGGCCGCGATCGAGGCG
>JBBIPT010000152.1:0-9329 GCA_037442705.1 Anaeromyxobacter sp. | reverse complement strand
GCGATCCGGTCCTCGAGCCTGGTCGCCCGGATCGCGAGGACCGCGCCGAGGCCGAAGAGGAACCCGCCGACGTGCGCGGCGTAGGCGACGCCCCCCTCCGTGCCGGACGCCTGGAGATTGAGGAGATCGAGCCCGAGGCCGAAGAAGGCGTAGAGCCACGCCGGCACGAAGAACGTCCCGCGGAAGAAGAAGAACACCCAGTAGAAGATCCGCACGCGGCGGTGGGCGAGGCGCAGCGCGAAGGCGCCGAGACAGGCGGAGATCGCCCCCGAGGCGCCCAGGATGCCGATCTGCGAGTCGCCCATCGGCAGCGCCTGGGCCGCGCCCGCGAGGACGCCGCCCGCGAGGTAGAAGGCGGCGAAGAACGTCCGGCCCCAGGCGTCCTCGAGGAACGGCCCGACCACGAGGAAGAAGACGAGCATGTTCCCGAGGAGGTGGCCGAACCCGCCGTGCAGGAACTGGTGCGTGATCCAGCCTGGCTGCAGGAGCCCCCGCGCGGGGACGAGCGACCAGCGCCGGGCGGGCAGGTCGTCCACGGCGGCGACGAGCTCGGCGGCGAGGGCGTCGAGCGTCTCCTGCTGCGCCGCCGCGCCGTCGGGGGCTGCCGCGGGGAGGCGCGTGCCGGTCGCCCGCGCGAGCTCCTCGCGGTCGAGCCCGAACCGCTCCGTCAGCTCCTCCGGGAGCTCGAGCCAGGGCCGGTCGCGCCAGTACTCGACCACCTCCCGGAAGCGGCCCTCGACCTCGTCCCCGCCCCCGGCGAGCGCCATCCCGGCGAAGACGGCGACGTTGAGCGCGAGGATCGCGATCGAGACGATCGGCAGCCGGCTGATGCGGGTCTCGTCCAGCCCCACCGGGATGAAGAACAAGGCGCCCCCGTCCGCCCCCTCGGGCGTACGCCTCTCCGTGTATCACGACGGCGCGGGAAGGGAGCGGCGGCGGCCGGGTTCCCGTCCGGGCTCGTCTTCGGGCTCGCCTGCGCCGGCCTGCGGCGCCTGCTGCGGGTGTGAGGGCGAGCGCTCACTTCTTGAGGTACGTCGTCTGGACGGCCTTGCCGCCCTTCGGATCCCTCACCCGCTCGACCACCGCCTCGCCGCGCTCCGCCTTCGCGGCGAAGTCTGCCACCGCCGCCGCCGCCGGCGCCGCGGCCGGAGGGGAGCCCCCGCCGCTCGCCTGTGCCTGGGCGACGTAGGACTCCACGAGCTTCCCGCGGATCCGCGCGAAGAGGTCCGGCGAGGCGAACCACTCCACCGCGATCACCTCGCCGTCGATGGCCACCGCGAGCCCGGCCGCGTCCCGCTCCTTCGCCAGCGCCGCCGCGATCTCGCGCGCCGTCGCGGAGACGTCCGCCCCGATCTTCCGCGCCGCGGCGCGGTAGGTGTCCGACGCGGTCGTCGTCCCGAGCCGCGCGTTCGAGCGCGCGACCTCCGACCAGACCTTCCCCTGGTCCCCCGCGAGCGCGGTCTTGCGGAGCTCCGGGTGCGCGAGCGCCCCTCCGCTCTCGAACGCGCCCGCCTCGCCCCAGCGGCCCCGCTCGACGCAGAAGACCGTTACTTGCTGCGAGGAGCGCGGCCCGAGCACGAGCGAGCGGGCCACGATCCGGTCCTGCTTGCCGCCGAGGAGGAGCTCCCCGGCGACGAGGACGACCGGCGCGTCCCCCCGGTTCTCGACCCGGAGCGCGTTCACCGTGCCGCTCGCGGAGACCTCCGTGATGGCGAGCTGCTTCTTCGCGATCGCCTCGTCGAGGAGGAGATGCTCGCCCCTGGACGGGGCGGGCGTCCGGGGCGTGAGCGGGTAGACCGTGAGGTTCCCCCGCGTGATGGGCGCGCCCACCTGGACGTCGTCGCCGAACCTCTCCGGATCCCGGGGCTCTGCGGACGAGCCCGCCCTGCCGGGCGCTGCGAGGAGCAGCGCCAGCCCGATGGCCATCGCGTTCATGTGTGCCTCCCCGGCGCGCCGGCGCCGATGCAGGTGCAACGCGCGGGGGGCGAAAACGATCCATCCGGTGGCGCTTCGTCAGCGCGGCTCGCCTTGGGGGGTCCATGGCTTCCGGCATTCCGGCGCCGGGCAGGTCGGTTTCCGATCGGAATCGCCCCGGTTGCGATCAGGCCCGGCTCCGAACCCCGCGGTCCGAGTGGATTGTTTCTCCTTTCCTGATCGGATTGCGGCCGTTTCAGATCACGGAAGTCGATTGGCGTTTGATTGACCGCCGGTGTCAGACCCTCGTGCGATCCTCCGCCCGATGGATCGCGTGCCCGACACCGGCCCGAAGCCCCCGCGGCCTCCGCCCGTGCTCCCGCTCGCGCCGCCGCCTCCTGACGGCCCGCGGTCTCTCCCGCCCGCCGACCCCGTCGCCCACGCCCTCCGCGGCCACGCCCCACCCCGGCTCGACCTCCCCTCCTTCTCCCCCGCCGAGCTCCGCCGGGCCTTCCGAGAGGGGCTCCTCGACGTGGACGACCTCGAGGCCCTCCTCGCCTTCGCCTCCCGCGCCCGCGGCGTCCTCGACGTCTCCCTCGCCGAGGGGCTCCACGCCCTCCGCAAGGGAGACCGGCTCGCCGCCCTCGGCTGCCACCTCGACGACTACGCCCGCGAGGTCCTCGACCTCGGCCGCCGCGCCGCCATGGACCTCGCCCGGCTCGGCCGGGAGCTCCCCTCCCGCCCCCTCCTCCGCGAGGCCCTCCGCGCCGGACGGGTCCGGCTCCGCGCCGCCCAGACCGTCCTCCCCGTCGCGGCCGGAGAGCAGGAGGCGGAGTGGGTGGAGCGGGCCTCCCGCCTCTCCGTCCGCGCCCTCCAGGAGGCGGTCCGGGGAGCTCACCACGAGCGGGCGGGAACGGACCCGTTCGCCCTGAGCCTGTCGAAGGGCGAGCCCTGGCGGGGTCAACACGAGCGGGCGGGAATGGACCCGTTCGCCCTGAGCCTGTCGAAGGGCGAGCCCTGGCACAGGCTCGACCTCCGCCTCCCCCCCGACGACCGGGTCCTCCTCGAGCTCCTTCCATCACCTACGCGGCATCCACGAGGGCTGGCTCAGGGTCACCGGCCGCGCGCCCCATCGGCTCGACTGGCTCCTCTGCGGGAAGGTCTGGACCGGGCCGCGGGGGTGAGGGCTGGCGGGGGCACCCCCCATGCTAGGTTCCCCCGCGCTCGGGCCGCACTCCGCGTCCCTCGAGCGCGAAAGGACGCACCGCGTGACCCGCCGAGGCTTGCTGCTCTTCCTCTCGCTCGGAGTGATCTGGGGGATCCCCTACCTTCTCATCAAGGTCGCCGTGCGCGAGCTCACCCCGGCGAGCCTCGTCTTCCTGCGCACCGCGCTCGGCGCCGCGATCCTCCTCCCCGTCGTCCTCGCCCGCGGGAACGCGCGCGCCCTCCTCGCGCGGTGGCGGCCGATCGCCCTCTTCACCGTCGTCGAGATGGCGATCCCCTGGTTCCTCCTCGCCCACGCCGAACGGCGCGTCACGAGCTCGCTCGCCGGCCTCTTCATGGCGAGCGTCCCGCTCGCCGGCGCCGTTCTCGCCCGCGCCACGGGGCGCCAGGAGGCCCTCGGCCTCCGGGGCGCCGCCGGCCTCGCGGTCGGCCTCGCCGGCGTCGTCGCCCTCCTCGGGCTCGACCTCGGACGCGGCGACCTCGTCGCCGTCCTCGAGCTCGCCATCGTCGCCCTCGGCTACGCGATCGGCCCCATGATCATCGCGCGGCGGCTCGGGGACCTCCCCGTCCTCGACGTCGTCGCCGTCTCCCTCGCGCTCTGCGCGGTCGCCTACGCCCCGGCCGGCCTCGCCCAGCTCCCGCCCGCCTGGCCGGCCTGGGACGTCGTCCTCTCCGTGGCGGTGCTCGGCGTGGCCTGCACGGCGATCGCCTTCCTCCTCTTCTTCCGGCTCATCGCGGAGATCGGCCCGGTCCGGGCCACCGTCATCACCTACGTGAACCCGGCGGTGGCGGTCCTCGCCGGCGTGGCGCTCCTCGGCGAGCCGTTCACGGCCGGTACGGCGGCCGGGTTCGTCCTCATCCTCGCCGGCTCCTGGCTCGCGACGGGGCCTGGCGCCCGCGTCCCCCCGAAGGTCCCGGGCGAGTCGGGCGCCGCTCCCCCCGGCGCAGTGCCCTCACCCGCTTCCCCCCGGCTGTCCTGACGGCCCGCCGGTCGACCTCCGGATCCGCCGCGCGGCCAGGAGCCGCCGCCGCACCGGCCGGGCACGAGCGGCCCGCCCGCCCCGGATCACTTCCCGCCCGGTCCCGCCGCGCTGCCCCGCGCGTGCTCCGCGAGCCGCCGGTCCGCGCCGTTCATGTGGGCGGCGAGGCTCTGCCGGAGGTCGAGCGCGGCCTCGAGGGCCACGGGGTCGTCGCCGCCTTCGAGGAGAGTCTCCACCTGGCGGATGTGCACGAGGAACTCGGCGTGCTCGGCGGTGTGCGCCTCGCGCTCGGCGAAGCCGCTCGCCTCCATGAGGAGCTCCTCGCTGCCGAAGTGGACCGTCGTGTACTGGAGGATCTGGCCGGCGAGCCTGCGGGCGAGCCAGGGCCGCCGCTGCTCCACCGCCTCGATGAAGGCGGAGACGAGGGCGATCTGGACGTGGTGCTCGTGGTCCATCGCCTCATGGGCGAGGTCGAGCTTCTCGTTCCAGGCGTGGGGCTCGGGCATGTCCACTCCGGCGTCCGGCGGTCTCCTTGCCGGCGTGCCCGTCCGGGGCAAGGGCCCGGGCGGGTGCCGGGCCGGAATCCCTCATTCGCCGAGGCGCAGGCCGACGTACCAGGAGTAGGCGACGCCCGAGAGCCCGGCGGCGAGCATGACGGCCCCGAGCGCGAGGGCCGGGGCGCCCCGCAGCGTGACGAGCCGCGTCGAGAGCAGCCGGTGCGCGGCGATCTTGCCGCCGTTCACGGCGACGAAGATCGACAGCACGAGCAGGCCGATCGACGACGTCAGGTTCGAGAAGGGGAGATCCACCGCTTCCTCCGGGTCACTTGCCCTCGTTCCAGAGCCTCTCCAGCTCCTGGTACGTCTTCGGGAACTCCGCCTCATAGCGCAGATGGACCGGGATCGGGTAGCGGACTCCGCCCGCGTGCGTCCCCTCGAGCCCCTTCACGACCTCCTCCGCCCTCGCGAAGGGGAAGGTGAACGCCATCTCGTCGTCGGCGGTCATCCCGAAGATCCGGTCGCCGTAACAGGGGAGGACGAGCTGCGGCTCGCCGGTCTTCTTCCCCCGGATCACGATGTCCGCGCAGTCCCCGCGCCCGGTCGTCTCCGCCTTCATCGATCCGCCCTTGTCGAAGAGGCAGGCGTTCACGAGCCGCAGGACCTGGGCGGAGTTCCCGTAGACGAGCACCGTCTCCGGCGCGAAGTCGATCCGGCCGAGCGGACCGGCGACGACGCCCGAGACCTCGTTCCGATCGAACTTCGGCAGCGCGTCCTCGAACCGCTCGCCCGCCTCCCGGCAGGAGGCGTACATCCCGTCCGCGAGGGCCCCCGAGGCGTAGTACTCGTTCCGGTCGGCGAAGCCGAAGACCGCCTTCGCGATGGGGCAGGAGAGGTCCTCCCCGGAGAAGGCGAGGGTCCAGCCGTGGCGCCGGGCGAACCCGATCGCCTGGCAGATGGCGACCTTCACGCCGAGGTCCTTCGACGGGCGCTTCGCCTTCCTCGGGGCCTCCTCGCCCGGCGCGAGCGAGCGGATGCCGACGGGGAAGGTGGCGACCCGGAGGTGCTTCTCCAAGTGTCCGGCGAGCGTGGCGGCGTCCATCGGATCCTCCTCGGGAGATGGACCGCGATGATGCCCCGCGCCCGGCGCCCGCCGCAACGCCCCGCCCGCGAGCCCCGCTAGCGCAAGCAGGCCGGCTTCCGCCGGTACCTCCGCTCGTAGGGGACGTAGGTCATGCAGGCCTTTCCCTCCCCCTCGCCCAGGCAGACCTCCTCGCACGGGCGGTAGCGCCGCTCGTGCGAGCGCGCGGCGGCCTCACCGGTGCGCGTGTCGGCGATCCGGTCGTAGGCCCCCCGCGCGCCGAGGTCCGGCTCGTCCGCGGAGTGGAGGCTCGTGGGGACGAGCGGCGGAACGCCCCCCGCCCAGATCCCACGGCGGGCGCCCTGCGCGTCGCGCTGGGCGGCGAGGAGCTCCTCGCCGGCGGGCCCGTCGAGGGAGAAGACCATCGCGTGCCCGGCCCGGACGAGGGCGAGGGCCGCCTCCGGGCAGTGGACGAGGAGCCTCCGGTAACGGTCCCGATCGCCGGCGGCGGTGCAGGACCACTCCCCTCCCGCGGCGAGGGTGGCGGTCTTCCTCGCGAGGGCGTGGAGGGCGCGTCCGTCGAGCCCGGCGATCCGGTGGACCGGACCGTAGGTCTCGAGGGCGTTCACGCCGCCGAGGCGGGCCGCGCTCCCCGCGAACCTGCCCCCCAGGATCCGGAAGCTGTCGCCGTCGGTCCACCGGACGGGGACGCGCTCTCCGTCGAGGACCACCGCCCCTCGCCCCGGCGTCTCCTTCCCGCGCGCCCGGGCGGCCCCGGGCGCGAAGCCGGCGGCGCACGCGAGCAGGACGAGCGCGAGGGAGCGCCCCTTCACGATCACTCGCCGCGCCCGAACAGGAAGACCGCGCCGATGACGAGGAAGAGGACGCCCGCGCCGCGCTTCACCCAGATCGGCGGGACGATCCGCGCGACGGCCTCGCCGGCGAGCACCGCCACGGCGGAGGTGGTGACGAGCGCCGCCGCCGCGGCGAGGAATACGACCCAGCGCGAACTCCCGGCGGAGAGGGACATCGTGGCGAGCTGCGTCTTGTCCCCCATCTCGGCGAGGAAGATGGCGGCGAACGTCGTGGCGAAGAGCTTCCAGTCCATGGGACTCCTCCGGGATGCGGCCTCTCGTGGCATGGCGCCCCTGGACCGATCTCGCTCGTTCGTGGTTCCCCCGAGCCTCTCGAAGGGCGAACGGCTCGTTCTCGATCCGTTCGTGGTGAGCCTGTCGAACCACGAACGGGCACGGCTCGATCCAGCCGGCCACTGCCATTAGCACGGGCGGAACCCGAGGAGGAATGGACGCTGGCGCCTGCGGGACCTCTCCTCCAGAATGGCCCCTCACCCGGGGGAGTCCATGAACGTCCGCCTCGCCACCCTCGTGCCGCTCGCGCTCGCCCTGGCGGCGCCCGCGCGCGCCACCTCGCCCTGGGAGGGAGCTCCCTTCTCCGGCGAGCCCCGGGCCATCGCGGCGGCGGCGGAGGTCCTCGGCCCGCCCCGCGGGGCCGCCGTGGACGTCCTCCTCGAGGAGGGGGTCTTCCGCTTCGACGAGCGCGGCGCCGTCACCTTCTCCTACCGGCTCGTCTACCGTCCCGTGACGCCCGAGGCGGCTCGCCAGTGGGGGGGCGTCGAGCGGACCTGGGCGCCCTGGCACCAGGATCGGCCGGAGATCCGCGCGCGCGTGGTCTCCCCCCGCGGCGAGGTCGTCGAGCTCGACCCGCGGAGCCTCGTGGAGCAGGGCGCCGGGGGCCGGGAAGAGGGAGTCTGGACGGACCGGCGCGTGCTCACGGGCCCGGTGCCGGGCGTCCGTCCGGGGGCCGTCGTGGAGGAGCTGACGGTGGTCCGCGACCGCGCGCCGCTCTTCGACGCCGGCGTCGTCCACCGCTTCCACCTCGCCGGGCCGCACCCCGTCCGGCTCGTGCGGCTCCGCGTCGAGGCGCCCGAGTCCCTCCCGCTCCGCTTCGTCGCGAACGGCGTCGACGCCTCCCCGCGGGAGAAGGTGGAGGGCGGCGTGCGGACGGCCGTCTGGGAGGCGCGCGGGATCCCCGCCCTCCAGCCGATCGATCCGCTCGCGCCGCGCGACGTCTGGCCCGGGCCCGTCGTCCACTTCGGGTGGGGCAAGTCCTGGTCCGAGGTCGCGGAGCGGTACGGCGCGATCGCGCGGGGCCGGCTCGCGGAGGGGGACGTCCGCGCGGCGGCCCGCGAGGCGCTCGGCGGGAAGCCGTCGCGGGAGGAGGCGATCCGCCGGGTCGCGTCCTTCGTCCAGAGGAAGGTCCGCTACACCGGGCTCGAGCTCGGCGACGCGTCCATCGTCCCGGCGCCGCCCGCGGAGACCCTGCGGCGCGGCCACGGCGACTGCAAGGACCTCTCCCTCCTCGTCGTCGCCCTCCTCGCCGAGGCGGGGATCGAGGCCCGGGTCGCCCTCCTCCGCACCGGCTGGCAGGAGCTCTCCCAGGAGCTCCCCGGGCTCGGGCAGGTCGACCACGCGATCGTCCGGGTCGAGGGGAAGGAGCCCGTCTGGATCGACCCCACCGATCCCTTCTCCCCTCCCGGCGTCCTCCCCCCGGAGGCCCAGGGCAGGCTCGCGCTCGTCACCGGCCCCGGGACGGGAGGGCTCGTCCGGACGCCGGAGGCCGGATCGGCGGAGAACGCCGCGACGACGGTCCGCGAGGTCCGGCTCGCCGAGCTCGGCCCCGGACGGATCGTGGAGACGCGCACGCTCTCCGGCGCCCTCGCGGCGGCGGAGCGGTCGTTCCGGGCCCGGGTGCCGGCCCGGGACCGGGACGCGATCGAGGAGCGCCAGGCCCGGGAGGTGTTCCGCGCCGAGACCTTCCTCGGGGCGAAGGTGGAGGACGAGGACGACCCGTCCCGGCCGATCCGGATCCGGGTGGAGGCCGACCAGAGCGCGGTCGTCCTCACCGGCGACGACGAGGCGGTGGTCCCGGTGACCCCCGACCCGATCTTCGAGCCGCTGCCGCGCTTCCTCGTGGGCCGGGGCGAGGACGGACGCCTCCAGGAGGGAGATCCGCCCGCCCGCGGCCGGGAGCTCTTCCTCCCGATCCCCTACCGCTGGGAGATCGTCTACCGCGTCTTCCCGCCGGACGGCTTCCGCGCCCGCCCCCTCCCCGCCGGCGGGACGGAGCGGTTCGGCCCCGCGTCCTACGCGCAGGCCTACGCCCTGGAGCCGGACGGCTCCGTGACGGCCAGCTTCCGCTTCGACCTCGGCGCGAGGCGCCTCGCCGCGAAGGACGCGGACGAGCTCGGCCGCCGGGTTCGCGCCATCCTGAGGGGGCAGGGGCCGCGGGTCGCCTTCGAGCGGACCGCCGCGGCCCTGCTCGCCTCCGGCCGCGTGACGGAGGGGCTCGCCGAGATCCGGCGGCTCGTCGCGGCCCATCCCCGGGAGGCGATGCACCGCCTCCACCTCGCCATCTCCCTCCTCCAGCTCGGCTTCGCCGGGGAGGCCGCGGCCGAGGCGCGGCGCGCCATCCAGCTCGAGCCGGACCGGGCCTGGGCACACCGGGTCCTCGGCTACGTCCTCGAGCACGACGCGGTGGGCCGCTACCACGGCCCCGGCTTCGACCGGGCGAGCGCGCTCCTCGCCTACGAGGCGGCGCGCGCGCGCGACTCCC
>JBBIPT010000151.1:0-9368 GCA_037442705.1 Anaeromyxobacter sp. | reverse complement strand
CGGGCTCTCCCGCCACGCTCGCCGCGGCGCTCGACCGCGCGCGGGCCGTCGCCGGCGACGACGATCCGGCGCGGCTCACGCTGCGCCTCCACGACGCGGCCGGGAATCCGAGCGACGGCGAGGTCTCCGTGGAGGCCCGCGGCGCCTCCGTCGGCGCGCCGGTGCGGACGGGGACTGGGAGCTTCGAGGCGACGGTGGCGATCCCGCGCCGCATCCCCGAGGACGGGCGGGTCGACGTCGCCGCCCGCGCGGGTACGCTCGCGGCCGTGACGGCGCTCGGGCTCGACCCCGGCCCTCCGGCCCGCCTCGAGCTCGTCCCGGACGACGCGAAGGTCACGGCGGACGGCCGCACGCCGGCGACGCTCCGGATCCACGTCGCGGACGCGCACGGGAATCCCGTGGACCTCCCCGCCGAGCGCCTGCGCGTCTCCACGGGGGAGAAGGCCTCCGCGGTGCCGGGGAAGCCGGGGACCTACCGGCTCGAGCACGTCCCCGCGCGCTCCCCCGTCCCCGGCTCCGAGGAAATCGTGGTCCGGCTCGAAGCGAGCGGCCTCTCCGCGCGGACCACGCTCGGTCTCCGTCCCCGGCTCCCCTCCCTCGCCCTCTCGGCGGGCGCGGGGCTCGCGCTCCGCCCGCGGGGCGGCGGCGCCGGGCCCGCGGCCACGGCCGAGGCGTCCACCTGGCGCTGGCTGCGCGGGCGCGAGCTGGGGCTCGCCCTCTCCGCCTCGCTCTTCCTCTTCCGGGACGAGGGGGAGACGCCGGTGGGCGCCGCGCCCTCCCCGTTCCGGAGCGAGGTGCGCGAGGCCGTCCTCCTCCTCTCCCCGGCCTTCCGGGCGCGCCGGGGGCGCTCCTCCCTCGCCGTCTCCGCCGGCGCGGGGCTCGCCCGGGTCGTGAGCCTCGTCTCGCTCGGAGGCTCGCCCTCCATCCCCGAGTCGTCGTGGACGCCCGCGGCGGGAGCCTCCCTCGCGATCGGGCGGCGGGCCGGACGGGGGGTCGCCTTCCTCGAGGCCCGTGCCGCCTGGGTGAGCGACCCCGGCCTCGGCTCCCTCTCCCGCCCCGTCTCTCCTCTCTCGCTCCTCGCGGGGTACCGGCTCGATGCGCTCTAGGCGACCGAACGAGAGCCTGATGGCGGTGAACACTCGGAGCGAGCCTCGACGTTCGCGGAGCCGGGCCGGGAAGGGCTCGCCGGCCGTCCTCCGCGGACTCCCGCTCGCCGCCCTGCTGGCCATCGCCCTGGCGGCCGCGGGCTGCGAGCGGAGGCCGGAGCTCGATCCGCGGCCGGTCTCCCTCGAGCCGGCGGGGAGCGACGGGGCGGCCCCGACGCCGGTCGTGATCCGGGGGACGGGCTTCCACGCCCGCGCCGTCCAGGACGGCGCGGGCGGGATCTCCTCCGCCGACTCCACCCACCGGGCCTGGCTCGACGACACGCTCGAGCTCGCGGACGTGACCTGGGTGGACGCGTTCACGCTGCGCGCCACCGTCCCCGCCGGGCTCGCCCTCGGCCCCCACTCCCTCACCGTGGAGAACGCGCTCGGGAGGCGGGGGCGACTCGAGGGAGCGTTCACCGTGATCGTGCCCACCTCGCTCGCCGCCACGGCGACCGCCGCTCCGGCGATCGCGAGCACGGGTCAGACGATCTCCGTCGAGGTCACCGTGACGAATCCCGGCGGCGCCGCCGTCCTCGGCGTCGCGCCGGAGATCGCGACCTCGGGGACGGGCGCGGCGAGCGCCCTCCCGCCGCCGGACCCCGTCGACCTCGCCCCCGGCGAGCGGCGGACCGTCACCCTCCCGTTCCTCGCCGAGGGGTCCGGGGACGTCTCCTTCTCGGTCGAGGCGAGGGGCACCGAGGCCTTCACCGGGCGGCTCCTCTCCGCCTCCGCCTCCGCGGGGCCGATCCTCGTCGAGCGGGCCGCGGTGCTCCGCGGGACGCTCTCCCTCCCCTCGACGCTCTCTCCGGTCACCACCTTCGCGGCGACGCTCCTCGTCACGAACGAGGGGGAGGCCGCGGCCGTCGCGGTCGCCCCCGCCGCGCTCGGCGCCTCCGCCGGAAACGTGGCCCTCTTCTCCGTGGACGGCGGGCCCACCCCGCCGTCCGCGACGATCCCGGGCGGCGGGTCGCAGACCTTCACCTGGCCCTGCACGCTCCTCGGCCCGGGCAGGCTCGTCCTCACCACGTCGGCCGAGGGGACGGACGCGAACGGCGGGTGGCCCGTCGCGACCGGGGTGGTCGAGTCCAACGCCTCGGGCCAGACGCTCGAGGTCGTCGCGGGGCCTTCGGACCCCTTCGGCGACGGGCTCGCGGCGGGCTCGCTCGCGCTCTTTCGTGGCAGGCTCCACTGGGGCCCGAGCCTGAACGGCGCGCGCTTCTGGGCCGACGATCCAGCTTCGCCGGGGAACGACACCACGCTCGGTATCGCCATCGGGGTGGACGTGACCACACCCAACCGCGCCGCGAACTACTCGCTGTGGCCCGGTTCGGCCGCCACGACGATCGGGGCGGCCGGCTGCGTCTCCAGGACGCTCGCCTGCGGACCGAACGACGAGCGGGGTCTGGGAGTGCTCGCCGCGGGGACGATGGGCGGAGCGGAGTGGCTCCTCCTCGCCGGGGCCCCGGCGGCCTCGGGCGGGCAGTACCTCTATCTCGCCCCGTCGCTCGGGGATCCCGTCGCCTTCCGCTACGTCGACCTCGGACGCGTCTCCGCGCCGAAGATGGTCGCGCCCTCCGCGGCCCTCTTCGCGCCCACGGAGGGGGGAGGTATCGACCGGCTCTACGCGGGGTTCTCGGGGCTCTCCGGCAACGGCTCCCCGGTCCTCCTTGCCCTGACCTCGCTCCCTCCCGCCGCGGGGCTCGAGGCCGCGGCCGGAACCCACGTGGTGGACCTGCGCGCCGACATCATGCCGTCGCTCGGCGGCGGGGGCGCTCCGCCGAACCTCACGTCGAGCCCCCGCGTCGACGTGGTCTTCCGGTCCTCGGGAACCCTCTACGTCGCGAACAACGGGGGCATCATGCGCTCCACTGTGCCCGAGCCCCGTCCCTACTTCGGGAATCCCGGGGACTGGTCGGTCGCCACGCCCGGCGCGGCCCCCTACGCGGCGCGAGCCTCGCTGGAGAGCACCCGCACCGCCGGTCTCGGGCCGGCCGACCGAGCCTTCCCCGCCCTCGCCGCCTTCGGCTCCTGCGGCGGGGGCCCCTGCCTCTTCGCCGCGCGGAACGTGACCGGGACCTCGCCGGCGGTCGTCCCCCAGCTCTGGAAGTGCGACCCCGCGGCCGCGGGGGACCCCGTCCGCTGCGACCCCGCGGACTGGACCCTCGTGGCGCCGAACGAGTCCCTCGACGCCACGCTCACCCAGCTCGAGGATCCGGCGAACGGGGCGATCTCGGTCCTCGTCGCGACGCCGCGCTACCTCTACGTCGGCTTCGACAACGCCGTGACCGGCGTCCAGCTCTACCGGACGGACCGGGTGCCGTCGGTGCCGACCGACCTCCGCGGGAGGGACGGCTGCGCGGCGGGAACCCCCGGCTGCGAGGGGCTCGGCGGGAACGGGTTCGGCGATCCGGCCGCCTTCACCCGCTTCCTCGACGCCGAGGTCTCCTCCGGCGCGGGAGGCACCTCCCTCTTCGTGCTCGCGGGGAACGGCGCGGGGCCGTCCCGCCTCTTCACGCTCCCGGAGTGAACGTGCCCGTCCTCCTCATCGCCGAGAACGACCCCACCGTGGCCGAGGTCCTCTCCCGGATGCTCTGGGTCGCGAGCCGGACCGTCCTCACCTGCGCGACCGCCGCGGAGGCCATGCGGGTCGCCCAGGAGCGGGGGCCCGTGGACGTGGCGATCGTGGACCGCTACCTCGACTCCGGCTCCGGGCTCGCCCTCGCCCGCGAGCTCCGGAACCTCCACGAGACGGAGGTCGTCCTCGTCACCGCCTACGCCTCCACCGACTCCGCGGTCGAGGCCTTCCAGGCCGGCGTGTACGACTACGTGACGAAGCCCATCGACGACTTCGACGCCCTGCGGCTCCGGATCGGGAACGCCTTCGAGCGGGTCCGGCTCCGCCGGGAGCGCAAGGCGCTCGCCGACCGGCTCGCCGAGAGCGAGGCGCGCTACCGCCGCCTCTTCGAGTCGGCGCCGGATCCGGTCGTCGCGTTCGACCTCAGGGACTGCCGCGTCCGCGAGGCGAACCCGGCCGCCGCCGCCCGCTTCGGCGTCCCGCGCGACGCCTTCCTCGACCGGCCGGCCGCCTCGCTCTTCGTCGAGCCGCCCCCGTGGCTCGCGGCGCCCGCCGCGCCGAAGTCCCCGAAGACCGTGCGCTGCGCCGGGGCGAACGGCGAGGCCTTCCCGGCGGAGCTCCGCTCCGTCGACCTCGAGCTCGGCGGCCGCCCCGTGCGGGCGATCACCTTCCGCGACCTCTCCGAGCGGGAGCGGCTCCTCGAGTCGCGCCGGCAGGTGGAGCAGCAGCTCCGGCAGTCGCAGAAGATGGACGCCCTCGGCCGGCTCGCCGGCGGGATCGGGCACGACCTCGCGAACAAGTTCGCCGTGATCCTGAGCTACGCGGAGGAGCTCTCCGCCCGCGCGGGACCCGAGGACCGGGAGTCTCTCGACGCGATCCAGGAGGCCGCGAACCGGGCCACCTGGCTCGTGCGTCAGATGATGACCCTCGCCCGCAAGGCCCCCGCCTCGCCCACCGTCGTCTCCCTCGGCGCGACCGTGGAGGGGATGGACGGCTTCCTCCGGCGGAGCCTCGGCGGGCAGTACGTGCTCGAGACGCGGCTCGCCCCCGGGCTCTGGCCGGTGCTCGTCGACCCCAACCGCTTCGGCCAGGTGGCGCTGAACCTCGTCCTGAACGCCCGCGACGCGATGCCGGACGGGGGCCGGATCGTCCTGCGGACGGAGAACGTCCCCCCGGAGGATCGCGAGCAGGACGGGCTCCCCCCGGGACCGCTCGTCCGCTTCTCGGTGGAGGACGAGGGGAGCGGGATGACGCCGGAGGTCCTCGACCGGATCTTCGAGCCCTTCTTCACGACGAAGGCCGCGGGGAAGGGGACCGGCCTCGGCCTCTCCATCTGCCACGGCATCGTCCACCAGGCGGGCGGGACGATCGTGGTGGACTCCGCCCCGGGCCGGGGCACCATCGTGAAGGTCCTCTTCCCCAGGGCGGAGGCCGGCGTGGAGGAGGAGGTGGAGCCCGTTCCCATCCCCGCGGCGGAGGACCCGGGCGGCGGCACCGCCCTCGTCGCCGAGGACGACGAGGCCGTCCGGATGCTCGTCGCGCGGGTGCTCCGGCAGGCCGGCTTCGCCGTGCTCGCCCGCGCGACGGGCGAGGACGCGCTCCAGGCCTCGGAGGAGAGCGAGGGGCCGATCGATCTCCTCGTGACGGATGCGGTCATGGGGAGGCTCTCCGGCCCCGCGCTCGTCGCGGGGGTCCGCCGGCGGCACCCCGCCTGCCGCGTCCTCCTCCTCACGGGCTTCCCCGCCGAGCCCTCGGTCGTCGACTTCGCCGAGCGCGGCGGCGACGTGCTCGTGAAGCCGTTCCGGGCGAGCGACCTCCGGGACCGGGTCCGCCGGCTCTCCACCGGAGGGTGATGGCCGCGACCGCTCGTGGCGTTCGCCCTTCGACAGGCTCAGGGCGAACGGATTCCTTCCTCGCGGGCGGGTGCCGTCTCCGTCGCTCTCCCCGCGAGAACCGTGGACGGCCTCCGGAGGGGCGGTGCGAACGGATTCCTTCCTCGCGGGCGGGTGCCGTCTCCGTCGCTCTCACCGCGAGAACCGTGGACGGCCTCCGGAGGGGCGGTGCGAACGGATTCCTTCCTCGCGGGCGGGTGCCGTCTCCGTCGCTCTCCCCGCGAGAACCGTGGATGGCCTCCGGAGGGACGGTGCGAACGGATTCCTTCCTCGCGGGCGGGTGCCGTCTCCGTCGCTCTCCCCGCGAGAACCGTGGACGGCCCCCGGCAGGAGCGGGTAGGAGTGAGCCGGCATGCGCCGCGCGAAGATCGTCGCCACCATCGGCCCCTCCTGTTCCGACCCGTCCGTCCTCGAGAAGCTCATCGGCCAGGGGGTGGACGTCGCGCGGCTCAACTTCTCCCACGGGAGCCACGCGGACCACGCCCAGGTCCTCGACCGGATCCGGGCCGCCTCGCGCCACCTCGGGAAGGCGGTCGCCGTCCTCCAGGACCTCCAGGGGCCGAAGATCCGGACCGGCCCGCTCCGCGCGGGGAAGGCGGGCGTCCGGCTCGAGCCGGGCTCCGAGCTCGTCCTCACGACCGAGGGGGAGCTCGCCGGCGACGAGCGGCTGGTCTCGACCACCTATCCCCACCTCGCCGAGGACGTCCGCCCGGGCGACCGGCTCCTCGTGGACGACGGGCTCCTCGAGCTCCGCGTCCTCTCCACGGACGGCGTCCGCGCCCGGACCCAGGTGGTGGAGGGCGGGATCCTCGGCGAGCACAAGGGGCTGAACCTCCCCGGGGTGGCCCTCCGGGCGGTCGCCCTCTCGGAGAAGGACAAGGCCGACGTCGCCTTCGGCATCGCCCACGGCGTGGACTTCGTCGCGCTCTCCTTCGTCCGCTCGCCCGAGGACGTGGAGCTCTGCCGGGCGGAGATGGAGCGGGCCGGGCGGATCGTCCCGGTGATCGCGAAGATCGAGAAGCCGGAGGCGCTCGACCGGCTCGACGCGATCCTCTCCGCCGCCGACGGCGTGATGGTGGCGCGCGGGGACCTCGGCGTGGAGATCCTCCCCGAGCGCGTCCCCCTCCTCCAGAAGGAGATCTGCCGGAAGGCGAACGCCCTCGGGAAGCCGGTGATCATCGCGACGCAGATGCTGAACTCGATGATGGAGCACCCGCGCCCCACGCGCGCCGAGGCGAACGACGTCGCGAACGCCGTCTGGGACGGCGCGGACGCGGTGATGCTCTCGGGCGAGACCGCGAGCGGCAAGTTCCCGCTCGCGGCGGTGCAGATGATGGACCGGATCGTCCGGGAGGCGGAGAGCGGGGTGCCGCCGCGGGCGGTGAGCCTCTCCGCCTTCGCGCCCGGGGGCGACGCCCCCGTGAACGAGGTCGTCGCCGCGGCCGCCTGCGAGGCGGCGGCGGCCTCCGGAGCGGCCGCGGTGACCTGCTTCACGCTCCGCGGGACGACGGCCCGCCTCCTCGCCCGCTTCCGGCCGAACGTCCCCATCGTCGCCTTCTCCCCCGACCAGTCCATCCGGCGGAGGCTCGCGCTCTACTGGGGCGTCGTCCCGCGGGTGATGGAGCCGGTGAAGAACGCGGACCTCGTCACCGAGATGGTCTCCGACCGGCTCCTCGAGGAGGGGTTCGCCGCGCCCGGCGACCGGATCGTCCTCGTGCACGGCTCTCCGCTCGGGGTCCCCGGCCAGACGAACTCCATCCGGCTGCACGAGATCACGCACCCCTCCGAGCGAGGCCCGGCGCAGCGCTACCGCGTGCCGATCTGATGGGCGTTGCCGCTTCGATCGATCCAGGCTCGCTCGTGGTTCGACAGGCTCACCACGAGCGGACAGGAGGGGATCCGTTCGCCCTGAGCCTGTCGAAGGGCGAACGGATCCGGGGCGCGCTAAGGTTCCAGCCATGGACGTCCCTGCCCTGCAGAAGGCCCTCGGCGAGCTCGGCCTCGACGGCTGGCTCCTCTACGACTTCCACGGCCAGAACCCCACCGCCCTCCACGTGCTCGGGATGGGCGGGGAGATGCTCACCCGCCGCTTCTTCCACCTCGTCCCGCGCGAGGGGGAGCCCGTCCTCCTCGTCCACGCCATCGAGCACTCCCAGTTCCCGCCCGGGGTCCCCGGGCGCCGGGAGGTCTACGCCTCCTGGGGCTCGCTCCGGGAGGGGCTCGCCCGGATGCTCGGCGCCCTGCCGAAGGGGGCGCGGATCGCGATGGAGTACTTCCCGGGCGGGGGCATCCCCACCCTGTCCCGCGTGGACGCCGGGACGCTCGAGCTCGTCCGGTCCCACGGGGTCGAGGTCGTCTCCTCCGCCGGCCTCGTGCAGCGCTTCCTCTGCGTCCTCGACGCCGCCCAGGTGGAGAGCCACCGCCGCGCCCTCGGGGTGCTCGACGCCGCGAAGGACGAGGCCTTCGCCCGGATCGGCGAGGCCCAGCGGCGGGGCGAGACGGTCCTGGAGACGGACGTGCAGGCGGGGCTCCTCGCGCGCTTCCGCGAGGCCGGCCTCGAGACGGACCACCCGCCCATCGTCGCGGTGAACGGCCACGCGGGGGATCCCCACTACGCCCCCTCCGCGGCGACCCCGACCCCCGTCCGGAAGGGCGACCTGGTCCTCATCGACCTCTGGGCCCGGGGGACGGGGCCGAGGGACGCCTACGCCGACATCACCTGGGTCGGCTTCTGCGGCGACCGCCCGCCCGAGAAGCTCGAGCGGATCTTCCGGATCGCGGCGGAGGCCCGCGACGCCGGGCTCGACGCCCTCGAGCGCGCCCACCGCGAGGGGCGCACGCTCGCCGGCTTCGAGGTGGACCGCGCCGTGCGGGACGTGATCGCCCGCGAGGGGCTCGGCGACCGGTTCGTCCACCGGACCGGCCACTCCATCGAGACGCGCGTCCACGGCGACGGCGCGAACCTCGACGACCTCGAGACCCACGACACGCGGCCGCTCGTCCCGGGGCTCCTCTTCTCCATCGAGCCGGGGATCTACCTGCCGGAGGAGGGGATGGGCGTCCGGACCGAGATCGACGTCTTCCTGTCCGCCGAGGGGCCGAAGGTCTTCTCGAAGATCCAGCGGGAGCTCGTGCGGATCTGACGGCCGAAGATCGAGCCGCGGCGTCCGCCCCTCGACAGGCTCGGGGCGAACGTCTGCGAGCAGGCTGCTCGCCTGCAAGCGAGACCGTTCGTGGTGACCCCTCGACAGGCTCGGGGCGAACGGTTGCGCGCATCGCGCTCGCGTGCAAGCACGACCGTTCGTCTCGACCCCTCGGCTGGCCCGGGGCGAACGGACTCCTTTCCATCCGTTCGTGGTGAGCCTGTCGAACCACGAACGTCGCGGATCCGCGCGAACGGCTGACGCCGGACCGGCCGGGGGTCCTCGCCATGCGTCCCCGTGGCAAGGCGGGGGCCGGCGCGTTAGGGTCCCGGCCATGCGCGCGCTCCTCCTCGCCTCGGCACTCCTCGCGGTCCCGGCCCTCGCCGCGGACCTCGGCCCGGCCCCCGACTTCGCCCTCCCCGACCTCGACGGCAAGCTCGTCCGGCTCGCCGACCTCCGCGTGAAGTACCCCTGAGGAGAACGGCGATGCGTCCTCTCTTCCCGGTCGCCGTCCTCGCGAGCCTCACCCTCGCCTGCCCGGGCGAGCGCCGCGACTCCCCTTCGCCGCGCCCCGCGGAGCCGGCGGCCGCCCGCGCCGCGCCGGCCTCAC
>JBBIPT010000150.1:0-9426 GCA_037442705.1 Anaeromyxobacter sp. | reverse complement strand
AGGAGGCCGCCCCGAGCGAGCACCGGGGGGTTCGGGGGGGCCAGAGCCCCGCGCGCAGGCGCGGGGGGAAGCCCCCCGCCGATCGGCACCGAAGGAGACGGTGACCGGGGCCAAGCACTCGAGCGGAGGGGCGGCCGGAGGAGGCCGCCCCGAGCGAGCACCGGGGGGTTCGGGGGGGCCAGAGCCCCGCGCGCAGGCGCGGGGGGAAGCCCCCCCGCTCAAGATGTATAGACGTGCGCCGACGTCTCCGCGGTCGGAAGCATGTTCATCCCCAGGTAGGTGAACATGACCACCGCGAAGCCGATGATGAGGAGCCAGGCGCCCTTGTCGCCGCGCCAACCGCGGACGCGCCGCAGGTGGAGGTAGCCGCCGTAGATGAGCCAGGTGACCAGCGACCAGTTCTCCTTGGGGTCCCAGCCCCAGTAGGTCCCCCAGGCGCTCGCGGCCCAGACCGAGCCGACGAGCAGCCCGGCGGTGATCATGACGAACCCGAAGCGGACGAGATCGTAGGACATCTTCTCCACGTCGAGCGGCTGGCCGGTGAGGATCGTCCCCGCCCGCGCCGTGAGCATCTTGGCGACGAACGGGACCCGCGGCGCGAGGAGCTGGACGACCGCGAGGATGAAGGCGATCGCGACGGCCGCGTACCCCACGAAGTAGAGCATCACGTGGGGGACGAACCAGCCGGACTGGAGCGCCGGCGGGAGCTTCACGATCTCCGCGTCCCACTTCACCACCGCGTAGACGAGGGTGCCGAGGGCGAGGAGCGTCGCCGGCACGCCGAAGACGCGCGTCTTGTAGATGAGCTCGAAGAACGCGTAGACGATCGCGATGCAGAGGGCGAAGAAGACGAGGGACTCGAAGAGCGACTTGAACGGCGCGCGCCCCGCCTCGTGCCAGCGCAAGAGGACGAGCCCCGTGTTCGCCACGAGCGCGGCGAGCATGAGGGCGCTGCCGAGCCGCGCGACGATCGCCTTCGTCGACTTCCAGGCCGCGGTGTAGAGGGCGGCCGAGGCCGCGTACAGCGCGCCGGTGACGAAGTAGTACGGGTGCTCGATGACGATGTACTGGAACATGTCCGTGGCTCTCCGTTCGGGTCAGGCGTGCGAGGCGGCCGGGGCCTTCTTCCCGCGCAGCCGGGGCTCGACGTAGAACATCTGGAGGACGCCGAGACCGATCAGCGCGAAGCCGGTGAAGACCCAGAAGACCCCCGGGTCGTAGACGGCCTCGAGGCCGGAGTAGCTCGGGTCCTCGGGGTTGTAGTTCACCTGGTAGAGCGTCCAGCCCGCGTAGGTGAACGGGTCGTTCACCGCGATCGAGCGCTGCGCCGCGTCCGAGCCCTGGGTGGCGGTGACGTGGGAGATGAACGCCTTCACCTCCTTGTCCCGCTTTTCGAAGACGAGGGCGCGGGTGGGGGTGAGGAAGAAGCCTGAGGGCTTGTTCGCCAGCATGAGCTGCTCCTTCGGCAGCCCCTGCTGGCGGACCTCGATCACCGCGGCGGGGTTCTTCCAGTCCTGCGAGGCGGTCGCGGGCTCGAAGGTGCGGGTCGCGTTCGGGAGGAGCGCGCCGAACCGCACGAGGCCGCCGGCGAGGGCGGCCCCCTCCTGCAGGGGCAGCTCCATCTGGCCATCGGCGCGGTGGACGATCACCTTGCGCTCGGCGCCGGAGACGAGGAAGGCGGTCTGGATCCCCGGGGGCGGCGAGGGCCGGTCCCAGCCGAAGACGATGGCGGCGCGCCGGTCGGGCGTCGCGAGCGACTCCCCCGGTCCGAGCCAGCGGGTCCGGCCCTCGAGCGTCGCCTCGAGCGCGGGCGGGCCCTGCTTCGCCGGGACCGCCGTCGCGACGGGGGCGTAGTCCGGGTAGACGGCCTTGAGGCGGAAGGAGTCGCCGTTCGGCAGGCGGCGCTTCGCGAGGTCGGGGTCGAAGCTCGCCTTGAGCCTCCACTGGTCCCGCTCGCCGTTCTGGTCCTTCACCCGGGTCTGCTCGTAGTAGCCGACCCGGTACTCGGTCTCGTAGTTCACGAGCTCGAAGCGGTCGAGCCGCAGGTCGAAGCCGAGTTCGGCGTAGTCGCCCGTGGGCGCGCCCCCGCTCGTCACGCGCACGTGGGTCGCGTGCTCGCCGCCCGCGTGGAGGTCGATCCGGCCGCGGATCGCGAAGACCGCCGAGGCCGCGCCGCCGGCGAGCGTGGTGAGGAGGCCGACGTGGCAGACGAAGAAGCCCGAGCGCTTCAGGCTGATCGGCCACCGCAGCGTGGCGGAGGCGATCACGGAGGCGCCGAAGAGCGCCATGACGAGCGCGAACGGCAGCCCCTTGAAGATGATGTCGAGCCGCAGGGCGACGATGAGCTTGCCGAGGAAGCCGTACCGGTCCACGTAGAAGCCCGCCGACTGCCCCTGCAGGACGAGGGTCCCGAGGGCCGCGAAGGCCGCGAGGACGAAGAGCAGGGTCGCGACGAAGCGGAAGCCCGCGAGGGTCTCGCGGACGCGGCCGGGGGCCAGGAAGGAGACCGCGAGGGTGACGGCTCCGGCGAGGCCGGCGGCCGCGACGAGCGCGAGCCCTCCTGGAGGGATGAAGGTCTGGAGGACCGCTCCGGCGAGGAGGGCTCCGACTACGAGGTAGGTGATGAACCTGACCTCGCGCTCGGCGGTGGGCCGGGCGGCGGTTCCCAGCGGGGGGGCGGCGGCCGTGGAAGTCGTGGTCGTCGTCATGCTCGAGGTTGCCTCCGTGGATGCGTTGCGCCCTGTCGAGCAATCCGCGTGCCCCGGGCGCGTCGAAATTTTCCCGCGTGATCTAGAGCAATTCGTCCCTCCAAGAGGCCTTGGGCCCGCAGGAAAGGCGATCTTGTCCTGGATCAGCGCAAACGCTGCGCGCCGTGAACTACCGGATTACCCTTTCGTGACGCCCCGGTGCGCCTTCCGATCGTCTCCGAACGCGCGGCCCTGGGGGGGCCTTCCCGGCGCCCGCCGATTCTCGCGGCAGCGGCTCCGCGGCCCTGCCCGGGATCCGGGCATATGCCCAAAAGGTGAGCAGTCATGCACCCTTGACGCCCGCGGCTCCGTTCGCGGACACTCCCGGGTCCACCGAAACGAAGGGCGAAATGACGAACGAGACCGGCCATCCAGCGCGCCAGGGGCTCTACGACCCCGCGAACGAGCACGACGCCTGCGGCTTCGGCTTCGTCGCGGACATCCGCGGCCGGGCCTCCCACGACATCGTCGCGAAGGCGCTCACCGTGCTCGTGAACCTCGAGCACCGCGGCGCGGTCGGCGCGGAGAAGGACACCGGAGACGGCGCGGGGGTCCTCCTCCAGAAGCCGCACGCCTTCCTCGAGACGGAGGCCGCGAAGCTCGGGGTGAAGCTCCCGAAGCCGACCCACTACGCGGCGGGGATGGTCTTCCTGCCCCCGAACGACGCGGGGCGCGAGGCCTGCACCCGGATCTTCGAGGAGGTCGTCGCGGAGGAGGGGCAGGCGGTCCTCGGCTGGCGGGACGTCCCGGTGGACGACGCCACCCTGGGCCCGACCGCCCGGGCCTCGCAGCCCACGATCCGCCAGATCTTCGTCGGGCGCGGGTCGAACTGCCCGGACGCGATGAGCTTCGAGCGGAAGCTCTACGTGATCCGGCGGCTCGTGGAGAAACGCGTCTCCCGCTCCGCCATCCCCGGGCGGACCCACTTCTACGTCCCGAGCCTCTCGTTCAAGACCATCGTCTACAAGGGGATGCTCAACGCCCCCCAGCTCAGGCAGTTCTACCGCGACCTCGCCGACCCGGGGCTCGCCTCCGCGATCGCGATGGTCCACTCGCGGTTCTCGACGAACACGTTCCCGTCCTGGTCGCGCGCCCACCCGTACCGCTACATCTCGCACAACGGCGAGATCAACACGCTGCGGGGCAACGTCAACTGGATGCACGCGCGCCAGTCGATGATGAGGTCGTCCCTCTTCGGCGAGGACCTCCAGAAGATCCTCACCGTCGTGGACACCGGCGGGTCCGACTCGGCGATGTTCGACAACGTCCTCGAGCTCCTCACGCTCGCCGGGCGGGAGCTGCCGCACGCGATGATGATGATGGTGCCGGAGCCGTGGAACCGGCACGAGTCGATGAGCGCGGCGAAGAAGGGGTTCTACGAGTTCCACTCCTGCCTCATGGAGCCGTGGGACGGCCCCGCCTCGATCGCCTTCACCGACGGCGTCCGCGTCGGCGCGACCCTCGACCGGAACGGCCTGCGCCCGTCCCGGTACTACGTGACGAAGGACGATCTCGTCGTCATGGCCTCCGAGGTCGGCGTCCTCGACATCCCGCCCGAGCGGGTCCTCAGGAAGGGGAGGCTCCAGCCGGGCCGGATGTTCCTCGTGGACACGTCGGAGGGGCGGATCGTCGGGGACGAGGAGCTGAAGGAGCGGATCGCGAAGCAGCACCCGTACCGCGAGTGGCTCGAGCGGTACTCGGTCCACCTGCGCCTTCTCGGGAAGCCGGTGAGCGTCCACGAGCCGGACCACGAGACGGTGCTCCGGCGGCAGGAGGTCTTCGGCTACACCGCCGAGGACGTGAAGATGATCATCGGGCCCATGGCGACCGACGGCACCGAGCCGATCGGGTCGATGGGCACCGACACGCCGCTCGCCGTCCTCTCGGAGAAGCCGCAGCCGCTCTTCAACTACTTCAAGCAGCTCTTCGCGCAGGTGACGAACCCGCCGGTCGACGCCATCCGGGAGGAGATCGTCATGGCGGTCGAGACCGCCGTCGGGCCGGAGGGGAACCTCCTCGAGCCCGGCCCGGAGGCCTGCCGCCAGCTCGCCCTCCCGACGCCCGTGCTGCGCAACGAGGAGCTGGAGAAGATCCGCGGCCTCGACGGGAGCACCGCCTCCCGGGGCCTGAAGGCGATCACCCTCCCCATCCTCTTCCGGGCGAAGGACGGCGGCGCCGGGCTCCGCAAGGCGATCGAGGACCTGCGCTGGAAGGCCTCCGAGTGCATCGCCGAGGGGTACGACATCATCGTCCTCTCCGACCGCGGGCACGACGGGGACGACGCGCCGATCCCGTCGCTCCTCGCCACCGCGGCCGTCCACCACCACCTCATCCGGGAGGGGACGCGCACGCGCATCGGGCTCGTGCTCGAGACGGGCGAGCCGCGCGAGGTCCACCACTTCGCGCTGCTCATGGGGTACGGCGCCTCGGCGATCGACCCCTACCTCGCCTTCGAGACGATCCACGACCAGGTGAAACTGGGGCTCATCCCGGGCCCGGCGGAGGACGCCGAGAAGAGGTACGTGAAGGCGGTGAACAAGGGGATCGTGAAGGTGATCTCGAAGATGGGGATCTCCACGATCCAGAGCTACCACGGCGCCCAGGTGTTCGAGGCCATCGGGCTCAACCAGGACTTCATCGACGAGTACTTCACCTGGACGGCGACGCGCATCGGCGGCGTCGGCATCGACGTCGTCGCGAAGGAGGCGCGGCTCCGGAACGAGCGGGCCTACCCGCCGAAGCGCCCCGTCTTCCACACGAGCCTGCCCGCCGGGGGCCAGTACAAGTACCGCGCCACGGGGGAGCACCACCTCTTCAACCCGGAGACGATCCACCAGCTCCAGTACGCCTGCCGCGCCGGCGACTACGGGATCTTCAAGGAGTACACGGCGCTCGTGGACGACCAGGCGCGCAACCTCTGCACGCTGCGCGGCCTCATGGACTTCGTGCCGCCCGCGAAGCCGGTCGCGATCGACGAGGTGGAGCCGGTGGAGTCGATCCTCCGCCGCTTCAAGTCGGGCGCGATGAGCTACGGCTCGATCTCGAAGGAGGCCCACGAGGCGCTCGCCGTCGCGATGAACCGCGTCGGCGGGAAGTCGAACACCGGCGAGGGCGGCGAGGACCCCGCCCGCTACGTGCGGGAGGGGAACGGCGACTCGAAGAACTCCGCCATCAAGCAGGTCGCCTCGGGCCGGTTCGGCGTGACGAGCGAGTACCTCGTGAACGCCCAGGAGCTGCAGATCAAGATGGCGCAGGGGGCGAAGCCCGGCGAGGGAGGCCAGCTCCCCGGCTCGAAGGTCTACCCCTGGATCGCGAAGACGCGCCACGCGACCCCGGGCGTGGGGCTCATCTCCCCGCCGCCCCACCACGACATCTACTCCATCGAGGACCTCGCCCAGCTCATCCACGACCTGAAGAACGCGAACCACCACGCGCGGGTGAGCGTGAAGCTCGTGGCGGAGGTCGGGGTCGGGACGATCGCGGCGGGCGTGGCGAAGGCCCACGCCGACGTCGTCCTCATCTCCGGCCACGACGGCGGGACCGGCGCCTCGCCGCTCACCTCGATCAAGCACGCGGGGATCCCCTGGGAGCTCGGCCTCGCCGAGACCCACCAGGTCCTCCTCATGAACGACCTCCGCTCCCGCATCGCGGTGGAGGTGGACGGCCAGCTCAAGACGGGGCGCGACGTCGTCGTCGGCGCGCTCCTCGGCGCCGAGGAGTTCGGCTTCGCCACCGCGCCGCTCGTCGTCCTCGGCTGCGTCATGATGCGGGCCTGCCACCTCAACACCTGCCCGGTGGGGGTCGCCACGCAGGACCCGAGGCTCCGCGCGAAGTTCACCGGCGATCCGGCCCACGTCGTGAACTTCATGCGCTTCGTCGCGCAGGAGGTCCGCGAGTACATGGCCGAGCTCGGCTTCCGGACGGTGGACGAGATGGTCGGCCGGTCCGAGCGGCTCGAGATGCGCCGGGCGGTGGCCCACTGGAAGGCTCGCAGCCTCGACTTCTCCCGCATCCTCCACAAGCCGACCGTGCCGAAGCACTACGGGCGGACGAGCCAGATCGCGCAGGATCACGGCATCGCCGGGACCCTCGACGCGACGACGATCCTCCCCCTCGTCAGGCCCGCCATCGAGGAGTGCGAGCCGGTCAGGGCGACGCTCCCCATCCGGAACACGATGCGCGTCGTCGGGACGATGACCGGGAGCGAGATCACGCGCCGGTACGGGGCGGCCGGCCTCCCCGAGGACACGATCGAGCTCCACTTCCAGGGCTCGGCCGGGCAGTCGTTCGGCGCGTTCGTCCCGAAGGGGATGACCCTCGTCCTCGAGGGCGACGCGAACGACTACGTCGGCAAGGGGCTCTCCGGCGGGAAGATCGTCGTCTTCCCGCCGCGGGAGTCGACCTTCGTCGCCGAGGAGAACGTGGTCATCGGCAACGTCGCCTTCTACGGCGCGACCGGCGGAGAGGCCTACGTCCGCGGAGTGGCCGGCGAGCGCTTCTGCGTCCGGAACTCCGGCGTCCACGCCGTCGTGGAGGGGCTCGGGGACCACGGCTGCGAGTACATGACCGGGGGGCGCGTCGTCGTGCTCGGCCCCACCGGCCGCAACTTCGCGGCGGGGATGTCGGGTGGCGTCGCCTGGGTGCTCGACCCGGACGGCGAGTTCGTGGGGCGCTGCAACGAGGAGATGGTGGGGCTCTCCGTCCTGGAGGACCCCGGCGAGATCGCCGGCGTCCGGGGGATGCTCGAGCGCCACGCGCGCTGGACGCAGAGCGCGAAGGCGGCGGGCATCCTCGCGCGCTGGGACGAGATGGTCTCGAAGTTCGTCCGGGTGCTCCCGCACGACTACCGGCGCGTCGTGGAGGCCCAGGCGCGGATGCGGGCGAGCGGGCTCGGCGCGGAGGAGGCGGAGATGGCCGCCTTCGAGCAGAACACGCGGGACGAGGCGCGGGCGGGCGGGAACTAGGCTCCTCGCGGGGCGCGGGGTCCGGAGGAAGAAGAAGGGCACATGGGAAAGCCGACCGGTTTCATGGAGTACGGCCGCGAGCCGAAGCACGAGCGTCCGCCCGCCGAGCGCGTGAAGGACTGGAGCGAGGAGCACCCGCCCTACGCCGAGGCGACCCTCCGCCAGCAGGGCGCGCGGTGCATGGACTGCGGCGTCCCCTTCTGCCACACGGGCAAGCTCATCGCCGGGATGGCCTCCGGGTGCCCGGTGAACAACCTCGTCCCGGAGTGGAACGACCTCGTCTACCAGGGGCAGTGGCGCGAGGCCTACATCCGGCTCGCGAAGACGAACAACTTCCCAGAGTTCACCGGGCGGGTCTGCCCCGCGCCCTGCGAGGGGAGTTGCACGCTCGGCATCCACGATCCGCCCGTGACGATCAAGCTCATCGAGTGCGAGATCGTGGACCGGGCCTTCCGCGAGGGTTGGGTCGTCCCCCGGCCGCCCCGGGCGCGGACCGGGAAGCGCGTCGCGGTCGTGGGGTCGGGGCCGGCGGGGCTCGCCGCCGCCCAGCAGCTCAACAGGGCCGGGCACACCGTGACCGTCTTCGAGCGGGCCGACCGGATCGGCGGCCTCCTCGTCTACGGCATCCCGAACATGAAGCTCGACAAGGGGATCGTGGAGCGCCGGGTCCGGCTCCTCGCGGACGAGGGCGTGCGCTTCATGCCGCGGACCGAGATCGGGAAGCACATCCCGGCGGACCGGCTCGTGAAGGAGTACGAGGCGGTGGTCCTCTGCGGGGGCGCCACCCGCGCGCGGGACCTGCCCGTGGAAGGGCGCGGCCTCGCGGGGATCCACCTCGCGATGGAGTTCCTCACCGCGAACACGCGCTCCCTCCTCGACTCCAGGCTCGCGGACGGGAAGTACGTCTCGGCGAAGGGGAAGCGGGTCGTCGTGATCGGGGGAGGGGACACCGGGACCGACTGCTTGGGGACCTCGCTGCGGCACGGGGCGAAGAGCGTCCTGCAGCTCGAGATCCTCCCGCGCCCGCCGGACGAGCGCGCGGCGGACAACCCCTGGCCGCAGTGGCCGAAGACCCTGAAGACCGACTACGGCCAGGAGGAGGCGAAGGCCCTCTCCGGGAAGGACCCGCGCGAGTTCCAGGTGCTCACGAAGCGGTTCGTCGATGACGGAAAGGGGAACGTCGCCGCGCTCGAGGTCGTGACGGTGGAGTGGACGAAGGGGCCGGACGGCCGCCTCGGCCCGAGGGAGGTCCCCGGGACCGCGCGGCGGATCGACGCCGACCTCGTCCTCCTCGCGCTCGGGTTCGCCGGTCCGGAGACGCCGATGATCGAGCAGCTCGGCGTGAAGCTCGACGATCGCGGGAACGTCTGGACCGACGAGACCCGGATGACGAGCGTCCCGGGCGTCTTCGCCGCAGGGGACATGTCGCGCGGCCAGTCGCTCGTCGTCTGGGCGATCAAGGAGGGGCGGCAGGCGGCCCAGGCGGTGGACCGGTTCCTCTCCTACGGCGAGACGGTGCTGCCGGCGTAGCGCGATCCCGCGCCCCGCTCCGCCGCGCCTCGCGGCCGCCGGATCCGCCCCGCGTGGGCCCCGGGCCGCTCGCGCCGGTGATCCACCCCGGCACGCTGAAGCCGATCGGGCCGCAGGACCTCGCGCCGCTGTTCCCGATGGCGCTGATCGAGCAGGAGGTCTCGACCGCGCGCTGGGTGCCGATC
>JBBIPT010000149.1:0-9441 GCA_037442705.1 Anaeromyxobacter sp. | reverse complement strand
CGGACTCCCTTCCGTCCGTGGCGTCCCCTCGACAGGCTCGGGGCGAACGGACTCCCTTCCGTCCGTGGCGTCCGTTCGACGGGCTCAGGGCGAACGGATCTCCTCCCGCCCGTCCGAGGTGACCCGCGCCTCCGCGCCCCCCGCCGACCTCCGCAGGAGCATCATCGTCACGTCGTCGTCCTGCACCGACCGGAACGACGCGATCCCCGCGAAGAGGGCGTCGAGCGCCTCCGGGAGCGGGAGCGCCGCCACCCTCGCGAGCCCCTCCGCGAGCCGGGCCTCGCCGTACATCTCCCCCGAGGCGTTCATCGCCTCGGTGGCGCCGTCGGTGAAGAAGAGGGCGAGGTCGCCCTCCGCCATCGGGATCTCCTGATCGGCGACGTGGCCGCGCGTGTCGTCCACGACGCCGATCCAGCAGCCCTCGTTCGACACCATCTCCACCCGGCGCGTCGCGGCCCGCCAGACGAGGACGTCCTGGTGCTTCCCCGCGAGGGTGAGCCGGTCGCGGGAGAGCCGCACGACGTTCAGGGTCATGTAGCGGGCGGCCTGGAGGCGGGAGATGTTCTCGAGGAGCACGTCGTTCACGGCGTGGAAGACGTCGGAGGGGCCGAGCCGCGGGTTCTCCTGGACGAGCGAGAGGATGCTCGTCTGGGTCATCATCATCACGAGGCCAGACTCGACGCCGTGCCCCGAGACGTCCCCGATCGCCACCCAGTCCTCGCCGCCCCCCGCCTCGATGATGTCGTAGTAGTCGCCGCCGACCTCCGCGGCCGGCATCATCCTCGCGGCGACGTCGTAGACCCCGACGCGGCGGTTCTCGGGCAGGAGGGAGGTCTGGATCCGCTTCGCGACCTCCATCTCTCCCCAGAGGGCGTCGCGCGCCGCCTTGAGCTCCGCCCGGGAGCGCTCGAGGCTCGAGTTCGCGTCCTGCAGGTCCGTCGCCGCCCGGAACTCCTTCACGATGAGCTGGTGCTTCGCGGCGGCGGTCGCGACCGCGATCACGATCGTGCCGCCCATGAAGAAGAGGTTGTTCACGAGCGAGCCCGGCGCGAACGTCCCCCCCCAGATCGCGTTCGCGACGACGTACATGAGGAGGGTCGTCATGCTGTTCAGGAACGCGTGGGTCGCCCGCCAGGGGAGGAGCAGGTTCGCCATGATGACGAGGTTCAGCCCGGCGTAGTACGAGGTGTCGAACCCGCCGAGGTCCACGGTCATCCGGACGATGACGCCACCCACGAGGATCGTGAAGACGTAGCCGTGGACGCTCGACCAGCGCGAGGGGCGGGTCGAGCGGATGACGAGCCACTGGGCGAAGATGAGCGCCGTGACGGCCGCGCGGTACGTCGCGAACCGGCCGAACATCTCCCGCGGGAGCGTGTACCAGTCGAGGACGACGAAGAGCGGGACGAGGACCACCCCGAGCATGACGACCGTGCCCGACCAGGAGTGGACGAGGCCGTGGAGGTGGCTCTCGAAGCGGGCCTCGAGCTCCCGCGGCGGCACGGAGGCCGCGCCGTGCGTGGCTTCGCTCACCGGGGCTTCTCGATCCTCATGAACATCTGGCAGCGGCTGTCGTCGAACTCGATGGAGCGGGCGGCCGGCGCCGGGTCGAGGCGTTCGCCGAGCGCGAGGAAGGCCTCCTCCGTCCGGTAGACGAGGGCCCAGTCGGCCCAGTAGGCCATGTGCCAGCGGGTCGGCGTCGCCACGTGGTAGTTCCCGACGAGGAGCGTCCCGCCGGGGTCGAGGACTCCGTAGGCCTTCGCGAGCACCGCCCGCGCGACGGGGGTCGTGAGGTAGTCGAAGAGCCCCATGGAGTAGACGAAGTCGTGCCGTCCGACCTCGCCGCCGAGGTCGCGGGAGCGGAGCATCGTGCGGACCGAGTCCTGCACGTAGCGGGCCCGGAGCCGCACCCCGCGCTCCACCTCCACTCTCCGCACCGTCTCCCGCGCGAGGTCGAGGGCGAAGGGGTCCTGGTCGAGGAGCGTGACCTCGATGCGATCCGCGTCGGCGCGATCGCGGACGATGCTCGCGAGCTCCGAGGCCGGGCCGCACGCGAGGGAGAGGAACCGGAAGGGGGCCGCCCCCCCGGTCCGGCGCGCGAGGAGCTCGCGCAGCACCCGGGGGATCAGCGCGCGGCGGGAGCGGACGGCGTCGGCCGCCCGGGTCTCCACCGGGTGCTTGTGCATGAGCATGTTGAAGAGCCAGGTCCCCTGGTAGGCGTTCTCGTAGAGCATGAGCATGAGCTCCGCGTCGCCTGCGTAACCGCGGGGCTTCAGGTTCGTGCGCTTCAGGAACTCGGAGGCCATGAGGTACGGCCACATCACCCGGCGCAGGTAGAAGCCGTGCCGCTCGTGCTCCTCCGGCGTGAACCCCGCGACGAGGGCGTTGAGGCCGCCGACCTTCTCGTCGAGGAAGTCCATGAACCGCCGCCCCTCGGTCCGCAGGAGCGACTCCCGCGTGGCGTGGGCGACGTCGTCCGGCTCCTCGGCGATGATGCGGTCCTGCTCGTCGAAGAACCGCTTGTAGACCGAGACGTCGTAGACGAGGTTCGCGCAGTGCTCCCGGAACTCCGGGCGGATCTGGTCCCGCTGCGCCATGACGAGCGGCACGTTCTGGAAGAAGCCGCGGAGGTCGATGAGCTTCCCCTCGTGGACGAGCGCCCGGCAATCGTAGACGTCGTCGAGGAAGACGAGGTGGCCGCGCGCCGCGCGCGCCGCGCCGCCCTCGGCCGAGAAGCGGCACCGGCCGAGCCGGGCGGGCCCGTGCTCGAGGTCGATCTCCACCTCGTCGAAGAGCGTCCCGTTCACGACGGGTCCGCCCTCGAGCTCCACGCGCAGGGCGAGCCGGCTCGCGCAGGCGGCGGAGATCGGCAGCGCGCGCCCCTCGCGGAGGACGCGCCCCTGCCGCCGCGGCTCCGCCGCCGGCGTCAGCTCACTTGCCGTGGACCTTGATCCGGCCATCCAGGGTCTCGAACGTTCGTAGGGCGCTGAAGGAGAGGGCCTGCCACTTCCGATCCTGGCTGTACTCGAGGACCACGGGGACGGAGATCCGGCGCGACTCGTCGAGCGACTTCACGATGGGCGTGAAGGTGGAGGAGTTCATGTAGGCGAGGGAGGTGAAGTCCATCACGAGGGGCACCCCCGCCCGGCGCGCACGTTCGAGGGCATCGGACAGGACCGGCGCGAGGAAGCGCGTGGGGTCCCGCTCCGAGCTCTTCCCGAGCCACGTGAGCCGGACCTCGGCCGGCCCGGCCGAGAGCTCGAGCGCGAGCTCGCCCTGCTCCCACCTCTTCACGGCTTCGGCCATGGTCCCTCCGCCTCTCGCCGGTGAACCGCGGAGACCGCGAGCACGTTCTCCTCGTTCACGTAGAAGTCGATCACGCTCCGTCCCTCGTAGGCGATCCGGGTGAGGCCGAGGCGGCTCTCGCCGTCGGAGTAGGGCCTCGTGGAGACCACCTTCATCCGCTCGACGTACGCCTCGAACGGATCCTGGTAGCCGCGGATCCACTGGATCATCTGGTCGAAGCGCCGGAGGTTTCCGTCGTCCACGCCGACGCGGCTCCGCACCTCCACCGTGACCTCCTCGTCCGTCACCCGCAGGTCGAGCGCGATCCGGTCGCCCAACTCGAACGCGCCGTACTTCACGGCGTTCTCGAGCAGCTCCTGCGCGACCATCGCGAGCTGGTATGCCTCGTCCGGTCCGAGCCCGGCCTCGACGAGCGCGGCCCGGCTCGGATCCCATGCCGCCTTCACGTCGCCCCAGTCCGGGGTGACCTCGAAGGAGTGGACGCCGGGCTCCGTCGTCTCCTTGACCGTGACAGTCACGCGCTGCGTCCCTCCCCCCCCGGGGCCGGGCGGCCTCGTGCCGGTGATTCTAGTATGGCGAAGGCGATTCTCGGAGACCGCGCCCCGTCGCGGAGGAGGCGCGGACGTGGGCGCCGGTGCGCTATCGGAGTACGCTTCACTTCGAGTCTCATGCCACACGGACCGACAGCCACCCCGGACGCCCCGGCCGGGTATGGCCGGCGGGCCCGCCCTGACGCAGCACGAGAGCGAGTCTAGAGGAGCTTCGCCTGCCCGGCTTCCGGCGGGGCCGCGACGGCGTAGGGGCGGAGCGCGTCCGGGAAGGCCTGGAGGAGCTCCGGCGGCGCGGCGACGGATCGTCCCCCGACCATCGCCTCGAGCATCTTCGCGTTCGCGACGGCCTGGCCGCGGAAGTGGTTGTTCGTCACGACGTGGACCTCGGGCGGCGCGGCGAGGCGGACGGCGCTCGCTCCCTCCCCGCGGCCGGCGGCGAGCTCGCGGACCCGGGCCGCCCAGGGCTCGAGCTCTCCGGCGGAGTACAGGTAGTCGTACCTCGCGTCCCGCCCCGCGCCCGGCCGGAACCAGTCGCGGAAGTTCCGCCCGTGCACGCGGACGTACGCGACCGCCGACGTGATCCTCGCCCCCGGCCGGATCGAGCCGCGGTGGAGCGGCTGGTCCACGTTCACGATGCCGACCCCCGCCTCGCCGAGCTCCGCGAGCACCTCCGGCGAGTCCCACGAGGCGTGCCGGACCTCCACGACGAGGGGCAGCCCCGCGAAGGCGCGGAAGAGCGAGCGCAGCCACTCCTCCGCCGCCTCGCTCCGGCGGAACGACCAGGGGAACTGCAGGAGCGCCGCCCCGAGCCTCCCCTCCGCCTGGAGCCGGTCGAGCGCCTCCCTCCCCGCCGCCACGTCGGCCGCGCCGAAGGGCGTCTCGCGCTCGTGCGTGAAGCGGCGCCAGACCTTCGCGCCGAACCGGAACCCCTCCCGATCGGCCACACGCTCGCACCAGCGGGCCGCGACGGAGGCCGGGAAGGGCCGGTAGAAGCTCGCGTTCACCTCCACCGTACCGAAGAAGCGGGCGAGGTGCGCGAGCCGGTCGAAGCCGCGCGGAGGGCGCCGCGGGTAGACCACACCCGCCCAGTCCGGGTACTCCCAGCCCGCCGGCCCGTAGCGGATCACGCTCTCGCCCTCCTTGCAGCGATGCACTTATCCCGGAGGGCAGCCACGGCGCAAAGCGGGCCCTGGGTTCCCAGCGCATCACCCGGAGGTCCGGCGGGTCCCGTCGCGTCCGTCCGGCACGCGGAGTAGTATCCTGGAGGTTCGGGGGCCCCCGAAATGGCGAAGCGCAGGACGTCCAAGGTCGATGCCCCCACCCGGGATCTCGACCCCGAGAAGCACGAGCAGACCTGGACCGCGGTGCCCCGGCTGCCCTCGGGCGGCGAGAAGCACGCGTTCCTCCTCGTCCTCTCGGGGCCGCAGTTCGGCGAGATCTTCCCCGTCTTCGCCGGGCGCGAGGTGATCATCGGCCGGCGGGGAGACGCGGACGTCCAGATCCGGGACGACGGGGTCTCGCGCCGCCACGCGGGGCTCACCGTGGAGGGCGAGGGGGCGCTCCTGCGGGACCTCGGGAGCGCGAACGGGACCTACGTGGACGGCAAGCGCACGCCGCGCGCCCGGCTCGCGGACGGCGCGCGGGTCCACGTCGGCGGCCAGACCACCCTGAAGTTCATCTGGGCCGACGAGCTCGAGGCCCGCTACCAGATGCGGCTCGCCGAGGGAGCCCTGCAGGACGCCCTCACGGGGCTCTACAACCGGCGGCACCTCGAGGAGCGGCTCTCCTCCGAGCTCGCCGCCGCCGTGCGCCACGGACGGCCGCTCGCCCTCCTCATGTGCGACGTCGATCACTTCAAGGAGGTGAACGACCGCCACGGCCACCTCGCCGGCGACGAGGCGCTGAAGATGGTCTCCTTCGTCCTGCGCGGTGCGGTGCGCCGGGAGGACGTCATCGCCCGCTACGGCGGCGAGGAGTTCGTCGTCGTGGCGCGGGAGACGCCGCTCGACGGCGCGAAGGCCCTCGCCGAGCGCGTGCGCCGGGCCGTGGAGAAGAGCCGCTGCGCCTGGCAGGGTGCCGACATCGGCGTGACCGTGAGCGTCGGCGTCACCGTCTCCACCGGCCTCGCCGAGCACGTCCCGGGCAAGAGCGACCGGGAGCTCCTCGAGGCGGCCGACCGGGCCCTCTACCTCGCGAAGCAGGACGGCCGGAACCGCGTCGTGGCGGTCCCGCTCCCCCCTCGCGAGAAGAAGGGCTGAAGAGCGCTCGGATCGAGCCACGCCGCTCGCCCTTCGACAGGCTCAGGGCGAACGGCTGCGTGCAAGACCGTTCGTGGTGAGCCTGTCGAACCACGAACGTCAGGGATCGACGCTCGATCATCCGGGCGAGCGCGGCGCTCCGTTCAGCGCAGCGGGAGCCCCGCCACCTTGCGGGCGCGGAGCACGGCGAGCTGGGCCGCGAGCCCCTCGGCGGTCGCCGCGATCTCCGCCGTCCGGAGCTGGGCGGTCGCGTCGGCCTGCTCCACCGCGGTGGCGGCGCCGGCCCTGAAGGCGACGTCCACGAGCCGCTGGTTCTCGGCGGCGAGCTCGCGCTGCTCCCTCGCCTTCACCGCGTTCGCGCGCGCCGACTCGAGGTCGAGGAGCGCCTGGCGGACCTCGAGCCGCGCCCTCGCCTCCGCCGACGCGGCGAGGGCCTCGGCACGGTCGATCCCGGCGTTCGCCTCGCGGAGCTCCGCCTCGCGGAGCCCGCCGTCGAGGAGCTGCCACCTCGCGCCGGCCCCCACCGCCCACTGGTCCTTCTGGCCGGTGAACCCGGCCGCGTTCTGGAGCTGCCAGCGGGCGAAGGCGGCGACGTCGGGGAGGTAACGGCCGGCGGCCGAGGCGCGGGCCGAGCGCGCCGCGTCCACCGCCCTCCGGGCAGCGGCCACGTCCGGCCGCGCGCGCGCCGCGGCCTCCTCGAGGCCCGCCGGCCCCTCCGGCAGGGCCGGCTCCGGCGGATCCGCGATCGCGAAGTCGGCCGGCCGGTCGAGCAGGGTCGCGAGGGCGAGGCGCGCCGACTCGTACGCGTTCCGCGCGCGGAGCACGTCCTGCTCCGCCCGGGCGCGGTCGATCTCCGCCCGGAGCCGTCCCACCTTGGCGATCGTCCCCGCCTGGAACCGCACGCGCGCGTCCTCCTCCTGGCGGCGGGCGATCTCGAGGAGCCGCTCGGAGACCTCGATGCCGCGCTTCAGCGCGGCGACGCCGTAGTAGGCCTGGGCGGCGAAGAAGAGGATGTCGCGGCGAACGGCTTCCACCTGGAGGCGGGTCGCGTCCTCCGCCTGCGAGGCCGCCCGGATCCCGAACCAGAGGCTCGGCGAGAAGAGGACCTGGTTCGCCTCCACCTGGCCGGCCAGCTGCTCCTTCGCGACGATCGTGACGGCGGGACTCCCCGGACCGAAGACGCCCGCCGGGATCTCCGAGGCCGTCTCGTTCACGGTGTAGGCCCCGGAGGCGGAGACCCAGGGCAGCTGCCCCGCCCAGGCCTTCCAGGTCTGCTGCTCGGCCTGCCGGAGCGCTGCCCTCGCCGCCTGGAGGTCGAGGTTCCGCTCCGAGGCGAGCCTGAGGGCGTCGTCGAGGGAGAGCACCGCTGGCGGAGTCGCCTCCGCCCCGGCCGCCAGCGGCGGAGCCGTGGGTGCCTGCGCGAGCGCCAGGGCGATGGATGCCGCGGTGAACGGGAACATGCTTCCTCCTGCCGTCCTCGCGAGGACGGCCCGGTGTCGTGTCTCGGCCGGCCCGGGGCTCCCGGGAGGTGGCCGGCCCCCGCCCGGCCCGTCAGAGGCCGTGAGGGAATCCCCGGACCGAGCCGGGCGGTCGAGGTGCAAGCAGCGCGAGACGTGCCGACCGAGCATATCCCGCCGATAGGTGAGGGAGGCGCAACGCAGCGATGCGCAGCGCATCGGCCGAACCGGCGATGGGAGGGGATTTCTTCACGGCCTCTCAGGGCGCCCGGTGAGGAACCACGCCGCCCAGATCCTCGATCTCCGCCTCGATGTCCTTCCGCTCCTCTGCGTCCGGCTTCAGGGCGAGGAACCGCTTGAACTCCCCCACGGCCCTCGCCTTCTGCCCGCGCTCCTTGTACAGGTAGCCGAGGTAGTAGTGCGGCATCGGGTTCGCCGCCTCCTCCCTCGCCGCCCGCTCGTACCACGGAAGCGCGGCCTTCGCCCCCTCGATCTCGTGGATGGCCCGGGCGAGCCTGTAGTGGACCTCGGCCGTCCCCGGGCTCGCGCGGAGGACCTCGCGGAAGATCTTCGCGGCCTCGTCGAACTTGCGGAGCTTGTGCTTGCAGTCGCCGAGCGCGAGCCGGATCCGGGGGACGCGGGGCGCGGCCGCGATCGCCTTCTCGAAGGCGGGGACGGCCTCGTCGCACCGGCCGCTCGCCGCGAAGAGGACGCCGACCCGCTCGTGGGCCTCGGAGTTGCCCGGCTCGGCGGCCGCGCCGGCCCGGTAGGCCTCCACCGCCTCGACGAGCGCCCCCGAGCGCTCGAGGGCGATGCCGAGCTGGACGTGGTTCTCCGCGTTGCCGCGCTCGAGCTCCACCGCCTTGCGGAACTGCGCGATCGCGGTCGGCGTCTCGCCCTTGCGGAGGAGCGCCCGGCCGAGCCAGCGCCGCGCCTCGGCGGAGGCCGGCGCCTCGTTCGTCGCGGCGGTGAGCCGCTGGACGGCGCCGGCCACGTCCTCGTCCCGCTCGAGCTTCACCGCGCCGAGGCTCAGGAGCGCCGTCGCGTGGAGCGGCTGGAGGTCCACCGCCGCCTGGAACGCCTTCTCCGCGCCGGCGAGATCGCGCGCCTTCCAGAGGAGGGTGCCGTGGGCGAGCTGCCCCTCCACGTTCCGCGGATCGGCGGAGAGCGCGCGCTCGAGGCGGGCCTTCGCCCCGGCGGAGTCCCCCCGCGCGAGGGCGAGGCGGGCGAGCCCGATCTCCGCGGGCACGAACTCCGGGTCGAGCTCGAGCGCCGCCTCGTAGGCCGCCTCCGCCTTCCCTCCCTCCCCCCGCTCGGCCGACAGATCGCCGAGCGCCGCCTGGACGGCGGGGGAGCGCGGTCCCTTCTCCACCGCGGCGGCGATCTCCTCCGCGGCCTTCGCGAGGTCCTTCCGGGCGAGGGCGAGCCGCCCGAGCGCGAGGCGGGGCTCCCACGCGGCGGGGTTCCGCGCCGCGGCGTCCTCGTAGACCTTCGCGGCCTCCGGTGCCTTCCCCGCGGCCTCGAGCGCGCCCGCCTTGGCGAGGAGGAGCGCCGGATCCCCGGGCGTCCTCTGGAGCGCCTGGTCCGCGAGGCTCGAGGCGTCGAGGGCGCGCCCTGCGAGGGCGAGCGCGCGGATCCGGATCGCCGCGAGGGCGGGGGTCGCCGCGGCCGCCTGGGCGACCGGGTCGAGGGCCGCGACCGCGCCGGCGTGGTCGAAGATCCGGATCCGGAAGCGGGCGAGCTCGATGCGCGCCGCGAGGAGGCGGGGGTCGGCCGCCACGGCCCCCTCGAGGGCCTTCGCCGCCTCGGCCCGCGAGGCGGTCCGCCGCGCGAGGATCGTCCCGCGCAGGAGGAGGGCCCGCGCCCGCT
>JBBIPT010000148.1:0-9468 GCA_037442705.1 Anaeromyxobacter sp. | reverse complement strand
GGCGCCCCGGAGCCGCCGCGACGCTCCTCTCCGCCGGTTCGCCTTCGGCGATCACGCGATCTTCCACGGAGCGCAGCATGTCACCTCTTTCCCCACTCGCGCGCTGCCTCCTATGGGCCTAGTGACGTCGCGAGGTTCGATGCATTCTCGCGCCGTCCCTCGATCACGGGACGTGCAGAAATCACGAAAGGTGAAGATGCAAGCAGCAAGGATGCCTGGAGCCGCCGCCGCTCTGCTGACCGCCCTCCTCGCCGCCTGTGACGCCACGGTCGTCACCGAGGACGGTGCCTCCTCCATCGCCGTCGACGTCCAGCCCCCGAGCGCATCGCTCGGCCTGGGCCTGTCCCTCCAGTTCCAGGCGCAGGTGACCGGCACGGCCGACACGGCCGTGACCTGGTCCGCCGACTGCGGCTCGGTCACGCAGGCGGGGCTCTACTCCGCGCCTGCCGCCGCCGCGACCTGCCGGGTGGTCGCGCGCAGCCGGGCCGACTCCACGAAGAGCGCCACCGCCACGGTCACGGTGACCGCCCAGCCGTCGCCCCCCACCTCGGGATGGGGCCTGCGCTGTGCGACCGAGCCGCTCCGGACGACCGGCACGTTCCAGTACTTCTGCGACTGCCAGGCGGGCGCGGACGCCGGCTGCGTTCCGGGCAACGACGCCAACGCCGGGACGAGCCCGAGCGCCCCGCGCCGCACCTGGTCCGCCGCCGTGTCCCGCTTCTCGGCGATGGCGGCGGGGGACACCGTCGCGCTCTGCAAGGGGGGACGGTTCGACGGGAACTCGAGCCAGATCTACGGGATCGAGAACACCCGGTGCACGGCGGGCTCCACGTGCGACATGCGCGACTACGAGCCGCCGTGGGCGAGCGGAGACGAGGGGCGTCCCACGATCGCCTTCTCCGGTTCCGGGGTGAACGGTCTCATCCTCGGGAACTGGTCGTCGTCCGTGACCGTCGCCGGCTTCCGCTTCCTCAACCTCGCCTTCGTCCACACCTCCGGCGGGGCGAGCGGATCCGGCGCGGGCCTCCAGTTCAACGACAGGGTCAACGACGTGGAGGTCTGCAACTGCGTCGTCGACGGCTGGTCGCTCGGCGTCTACTCGGAGTTCCGCCAGGGCTGCGCGAACGGAGGCAACGGCCGCCGGCGCTACTACCGCGGCAACCGCATCGTGAACAACTGCACGGACGGAGCCCTCGTCGAGGAGCACGACTCCGAGTGGGACGGGAACACCTTCGACAACAACGGCCACGACACCTGCAACGGCTACGCCCACATCCGCGCGGACGGGCCCAAGACGCACACCTGGTACATGGCCTCCGAGTGCAACGCCTCCAACAACAGGTTCGTCAACAACGAGATCCGCCGGAACGCCTTCCACAACGGCGGCGTCACGTCGTCCGCGGTGAAGAGCTCCCCCTCCAGCACGGACCTCGTCATCGAGAACAACCTCGTGGACATGACGCCGTCCTGCTTCTCCATCGCCTGCGGGAACACCGCCAGCAACTGGCTGGAGGCCATCGCCCTCGGATCCTGGAACACGCAGCAGCAGGTGCGCCCGGTGATCCGCCGGAACCGGGTCCTCACCAACAACGGGCGGGCGATCGCCCTGGGGAAGGTCCAGCACGCGCTGATCGAGGACAACATCGTGCGCGTCTCGGGCGCCGCCGATCCCGGACGGGACTACGAGATCATCGGGACCCAGCGGGGGGAGTCCTTCTCGGGCACCTTCCGGAACAACACCGTCCACGTCGCCGCGACGGGTCCCGCCACGGCCGGCTTCTGGATCGACGCCGCGGCGGCCGACGTGAACCTCACGGGGAACTCGATCACGTTCACCGGCACGCCGGGAGCGTGCTTCGCCGTCGCGACCAGCGGCGACGTCCTGTTCATGAACAACAACCACTGCACGGGGTTCGCGTCCTGGAACGGCGGCACCTCGCTCGCGGGCTGGCGAACCGCCACCGGCTTCGACGCCGCCTCCATCACCTCGGCGCCGCTCTTCACCGATCCCGCCGCCGGCGACTTCACTCCCCAGGCGGGCTCGCCGCTCGTCGGAGGGGCCTCCACGTCCGCCAGTTGCACGATCCTCGGCACACCCGGCAGGGCGTGCTCCTCCCCGACCGCCATCGGCACGCCGGCCTGGAGCCCCACCGCCCTCGCCAAGCCCAGGGACGCATCCCCGGACATCGGCGCCGTCGAGCGCTGAGCCCCCGGCTCAGCCGCCGGGGCCCCGCCCGCCCGCGCCCCCCGCGGCGGCGGGCTCCGTGCCCCGGCCTCGCGCGAGCCGCTCCGAGAGGGTGAAGAGCGCCCCTGCGTACACGATGGGCAGGAAGTCCGACTGCGAGTTCGGGAGCAGGTCGAACGACGAGAAGGCGACGATCAGCGCGAGCCCGGCGAGGAGCTCCCGCGCGGGCGGCGGAACCGACGGCAGGGACCACGCGCACCTCGCGAGCGGCACGAGCAGGACGGCGAACAGCGCGGCGAGACCGGCGACGCCCGTGGAGCCCAGCACGATGATCCAGGTGCCGTCGGTGACGGTGACGTCCGCCCAGCCGTCGTACCAGTGGATGTAGGTCCGGTTCCGGCCCCAGCCTCCCCAGCCCCAGAGCGGCCGCTCCATGGCCCGCTCGATCAGCCGGTCCTCGTTCGTGAGCCGGAAGAGGAGCGACTCCCTCCGCTCCGGGCTCGCCCCCTCGAACAGCCCCCCCACGCGCTCGGCCGACACGAGCCCGGTCGCGCGCACCGCCGGGTAGGCCGCGACGACCGCGACCGCCAGCACGGCGACCCGCGCCGCCGCCTTGCTCGATCCCCAGGCGAGGAGCACCGTCGCCGCCGCGGAGTAGAGGATCGAGGCGAGGCTCCGCCCGAGCAGGAGGACGCCGCCGATGATCCACGCGCGCCTCGGGGGCCGCAGGCCGGCCGCCGCCCGGGCGCGCCGGAGTGCGAGCGCGGCGCCGAACGCGGTGAAGAGGAACATCGCCACGCTCAGGCCGTGGTTCATGAACACGACCGGCCGGAAGCCCTCCGCCCGCCGCGTCTGCGCGAAGGAGTGGGGGAAGTACCCGTAAACCCAGTTCGACAGCTGGGGGCTCAGCCGGATCTCCACGAGGCAGAGCGGCACGTAGAGGAGCCCGCAGAGGCTCAGCACCTCGAGGAGGTCGCGCAGGTCGCGCTCGGTCCTGAACACGCGCTGCCCGATCACGAACGGCAGGTAGGTGTCCACGAAGAACGCGTAGACGATCCAGATCGCGTCCCGATCGCCCAGCCCCGGCAGGCGGAGCGGCCCGAAGGAGAGCGAGTCGCCGTTCGTGAGGACCGTCCGCACGCCGCCCAGGCCGGCCAGGACGAGGAGGGCGAGCGGAAAGTGCGAGAAGCGCCCCCTTCCGCGGAGCTCGGCGCGATGGAAGAGGACGAGCGCCACCCCGGCCGACAGGAACGCGATCCGGTGCTTGCCGAGCCCGGCGAAGGGGAGATCGAGCAGCGCCGGCAGGAACATCACCGGGAGCAGGATCATCCAGGCCGTGGTGCGGGCCGGCCTGGCCCGGCCGCGGCGAGCCGCGTACACGAGGAGCACGACCGCCGGCCACGCATACAGGGCCGTCCACGCGAGTGCGTTTCCCCTCATCGAGCAGCCTCGGGTTCGCGCCGCGGCCGCTCCGGCAGGTTCCCGGCGGCGCCGGCGGCCCGTCCCTGCGCGAGAGTACCCGAGACGGAGGACTGCGCGAAGCGGAGCGCCTGGCTACGATTCGGACGTGAGCCTCGGGGGGGAGCGCCGATGATCTTCCAGGAAAGCCCCGTCCGGGGCGTCTTCGTCATTGACCTCGAGCGCCGCGGCGACGAGCGCGGCTTCTTCGCCCGGGCGTTCTGCGAGCGCGAGTTCGCGGACCACGGCCTCGTGACGCGCTTCGTCCAGATGAACGACTCGCTCAGCGCGCAGAAGGGGACGCTCCGCGGCATGCACTACCAGCTCCCTCCCCGCGCCGAGACGAAGCTCGTCCGGTGCGTGCGCGGCGCGCTCCTCGACGTGATCCTCGACCTGCGCGCGGGCTCGCCGACGTTCGGACGGAGCTTCGGGGCGGAGCTCACGGCGGAGAACCGGCGGATGATGTACGTCCCGAAGGGCGTGGCCCACGGCCTCCTGACGCTCGCGGACGACACCGAGGCGCTCTACCTCGTCGACGAGTTCTACTCGCCGGAGCAGGAGCGCGGGATCCGCTGGAACGATCCCCGCTTCCGGATCGAGTGGCCGATGGAGCCCGTCGTCGTCTCCGACAAGGACCGGGCCCACCGGGACTTCGACCCCGCGTGGCACCTCGGCGGGTGAGGGAGGCCATCGCCCATGAGGGTCCTCTTCACCGGCGCCAGCTCCTTCACCGGCCTCTGGTTCGTCCGGGAGCTCGCCGCCGCGGGGCACGAGGTCACGGCCACCTTCCGGCAGGAGCCCGCCGCCTACCCGGACGAGCTCCGGCGGCGCCGGGTCGCCCTCGCCGCCGGGCACTGCCGCCCGGTCTACGGCCCCGCCTTCGGCGACCCCGCCTTCCTCGCGCTCCTCGAGGGCGGGGAGTTCGACCTCCTCGCCCATCACGCCGCGCGGGTGACGGACTACAAGAGCCCGGACTTCGACGCCGTCGGGGCGGCCGCCGAGAACACGCGGAACCTCCGGGCCGTCCTCGAGGCCGCGGCCCGCCGGGGCTGCCGGCGGGTGCTCCTCACCGGGTCGGTCTTCGAGCCGGGCGAGGGCGCCGGCTCCGAGGCTCTGCCCGCGTTCTCCGCCTACGGGCTCTCCAAGGGGCTCACCGCGCAGGTCTTCGCCCACCACTGCCGCGGCGCGGGCCTGCACCTCGGAAAGCTCGTCGTCCCGAACCCCTTCGGCCCGTTCGAGGAGCCGCGCTACACCTCGTACCTCCTGAAGACCTGGCTCGCCGGCGGCACGGCCCGGTGCGCCACCCCCGCCTACGTCCGGGACAACATCCACGTCTCCCTGCTCGCGAGGGCCTGGGTCCGGTTCGCGGAGGGGCTACCCGGCACCCCCGGCTTCTCGAGCCTTCATCCGAGCGGCTACGCGGAGAGCCAGGGGGCCTTCACCCGCAGGGTGGCCGAGGAGATGCGCCGCAGGCTCGGCCTCCCCTGCGAGGTCGAGCTCGCCGCCCAGGAGGCGTTCCCCGAGCCCCGGGTCCGGATCAACACCGACGTGCCCGACCACGCCGCCCTGGGCTGGAGCGAGGCCGCCGCCTGGGACGAGCTCGCCGCCTACTACCGCCCCGGCTAGCTATCGGCCGCCCGGGGCCCAGGGGGCCTTCCCCGAGGCCCAGATCCTGTCGAGCGTCTCGCGGTCGCGCTGCGTGTCCATGCAGGCCCAGAAGCCCCGGTGGCGGAAGATCGTGAGCTGCCCGTCGTCGGCGAGCCGCACGAGCGGCTCCCGCTCGAGGACGCAGCTCTCCTCCGCCGTGAGGTACTCGAGGAAGCCCCGCTCGAAGAAGAAGTAGCCGCCGTTGATCCACTCCTCGGCGAAGACCGGCTTCTCCGCGAAGCGCTCCACCCGCGCGCCGTCCACCTCGAGCTCGCCGAACCGCGAGGGCGGGTTCACCCCCAGCACCGTGCCGAGCCGCCGCTCCTCGACGTGGAAGCGGAACTCCTCGGCGAGGTTCGCGTCGGTGAGCCCGTCTCCGTAAGTGACCGCGAACCGCGGAGCGTCCCCGAGGTAGCGCGCCGCGGCCCGGGCGACCCGGGCGCCGGTCATCGTGAGCTCCCCGGTGTCGGCGAGGGTCACCTGCCAGTCCTGGTCGTGGTCGATCGAGTGGACGGTGACCGCGTTCGTCTTGAGCTCCACCGTGAAGTCCGCGTTCATCGACGCGTAGTTCAGGAAGTAGCCCTTGATCACGTCGGCCTTGTAGCCGAGGCAGAGGACGAACCGGCGGAAGCCGTGGTGGGCGTAGGCGCGCAGGATGTGCCAGAGGATGGGCCGGTTGCCGACGGGCACCATCGGCTTGGGCCGCACCTCGGTCTCCTCGCGAAGCCGGGTGCCGAGACCACCGCACAGGACGAAGACGGGCACTTCGGAGAGCGCGTTCTTCACGACGAGAGGACCTCCACGCTGGAGAGCGGACCCGGGCGGGCCGGTGCGTCGGGGAGCGGCATCCCGAAGTCGGGCTTCGGGGCCTCCCCGAGCACCCATCGGTAGACCTCCAGGAGCTGCCTCGCCTTGGCGTCCCAGGTGTAGAGCGAGCGGACCCGCTCGCGGGCGGCCCCGGCGAGGGGCGCGAGCTGCGCCGGCCTCGCGGCGACGTCCCCCAGGACGCGGCGGAGCCGCTCGACGATCTCTCCCCGGGAGCCGAGCGGGATCCGGAAGCCGGTCGACCCGGTGACGTGCTCGCCGGGGCCCGCGTAGTCCACGACGACGGGGACGACCCCGAGCGCCATGGCCTCGAGCACCACGGCCCCGCCGAACTCCCGGACGCTGGGGAAGCCGAGCAGGTGACAGCGCGCGAGCAGCGCCTGGACCTGGTCGTGGGGGACCCAGCCGTGGAGCGCGACCCCGCCGGCGACCCCCGCCGCCGCCACGATCCGCTCGAGGGCGGCCCTCTGCGGCCCGTCCCCGACGATGTCGAGCACCATGCGCCCTTCGCGGACGTGGGGGGCGGCGGCCTCGACGAGCATGTCCGCGCCCTTGTAGGGGACGAGCCGTCCCACGAACCCCACGCGGAGCGGCCCCGGGCGCGGCCCGGGGGCCTCCGGGAAGCGCGCCGGGTCCACGCCGTTCTCCGGGATGTAGACGGTCCGGTCGTGGTGCCGCTCGATCTGGTCCCAGGTGGCGCGCGAGCCCGCCACGAGCGCCGCGGCGCGGGCCCGCGAGCTCCCGTAGCCCGGCAGCAGGCGATGGGCGCCGCGGACGTAGGAGAGCCACTCCCCTTCCGCGCGGCGGACTCCGGTGAACTCCCGCGGCCACGCGACGCCGCCGTTCATCGGCCCCCACACGAAGGGAACCCCCGCCGCGCGGCAGCGCCCCACGATCGTGCTCGGGATCGTCGGGCTGAGCGGCGTCACCCGGTGGACCACGTCCCAGCGCCCGGCGCGGAGCTCCCGGCCGAACCTCCGCCAGACGAGGCGCTCGAACCAGTAGTAGGGGATCGACTCCAGGGCCGTCGTCGTGGTCCACCCGAGCCCCGTCGCCCGGCGCAGCGCCTCGCCGAACCGGAAGACCGGGCGGGCGATCGCCTCCGAGTCGATCGCCGTGAACTCCCTCCCCTCGCGCCAGCCGGCCCGCTCGATCGCCTCCCGGTTGCGGACCTGCGTGACGACGTGCGCGTCCACCACCCCCGCGAGCGCCTTCGCCAGGCTCCACCCCTCGAGCGGCACGCTCGCCCACTCGGGGTTGGCCGCCTCCGCGAGGACGAGGACCCGCGGGTGCCCGCTCACGCCCCCACCCTCCAGTCCATCGCGCCGCGCCGCCGCCCCGCCGCCCGCAAGAGGACGAACCGAGCCTGCCCGATCGCCTGCGGGAGCTTCCCGAGCACCGTGAAGAACGCGTAGGGCCGGGCCGCCCGCCGGGGAAGCCCCGCCCGGATCGACCGGGCGTGGATCCGCGCGGCGAGGGCCACGTGCCCGCCGAGGAGGAGGAGGCTCGCCCCGCGGGTCGGCCAGGCGAAGAGGAGCGCCGCCGCGGGGAGCAGGACGCCCCAGAACAGGATGCTCGCGTTCTCGCGGAGCGCCGGGCGCTCGCGGGAGCCCTCGCGGAGCGTCGCCCCCTCCGCGTAGGACCACCCCGAGCGGAGCGAGCGCCGCCACCACTGCCCGAACCGGAGCATCGAGGCGTCGTGGAGGACCATCTCGTCGGGGAGGCGGGCGGTCCGCCAGCCCCGCTCGCGCAGGCGGAGGCAGAGGTCGGCCTCCTCCCCGGCGATGAGCCCCGCCCGGAAGCCGCCCGCGTCGCGGAAGGCCTCGGCCCGCACCATCGCGTTCCCGCCGCAGCTCCGCCCGTCCTCCGCGAGCGCCCTCCACTCGACGTCGCAGAGCAGGTTGTAGACCGAGCGCTCCGGCTCCCGCTCGCGGACCCCGCCGCAGACGAGGGCGAGCCGCGGATCGGCCTCGAGGGCCGCCGCGCCGCGAGCCACCCACCCCGCCACGAGCTCGCAGTCCCCGTCCACGAGCTGCACGAGCTCGACGTCCGGCGCGAGCCTCCCGAGCTCGGCGAACCCCTCGTTCCGCGCGCGGGCCGCGGTGAACGGCGCCGCGGGGTCGACCTCCACGACGTTCGCCCCGAGCCTCCGCGCGAGCCCGCCGCTGCCGTCGGTGGAGCCCGAGTCCACGTAGACCACCGGGGCGCCGTCGCGCAGCGCGGAGGAGAGGCACCGCTCGAGCCGGGCGCCCTCGTTCCTCCCGATCGCGACCACTCCGACGCGGGGCGATCCCCGCCCAGCCCCCCGGCGCTGCGCCATGCCGCGAACACTAGCAACGCGTCCCCCTCCCGTCCTGTCGCCATCCGCGGGGACCCGCGCAGGGGCTCGAGGCCCGGAACGGGGAGCCCACCTTGCCGCGAGCCTGCGCCGCGCGGCGGCCCGCACGGGCCGAAGGGGAGAGAGCCCCACCGGGGGCTTTACGAAACCGCACGAGCGTTCTATTTTCTCGCCGCATGCGCAAGGGCGAGGCCACCCGTCACGAGATCCTCGAGCACGCCGCCGGGCTCGCGAGCCGGGTCGGGCTCGAGGGGCTCACCATCGGCAAGCTCGCCGACGACCTCGACCTCTCGAAGAGCGGCCTCTTCGCCCACTTCCGCTCGAAGGAGGCGCTGCAAGTCCAGGTGCTCGAGCACGCCGGCCGGCGCTTCGCCGAGGTCGTGCTGAGCCCCGCCCTCGCCGCCCCGCGGGGCGAGCCGCGCCTCCGCGCGCTCTTCGAGCGCTGGCGCCGCTGGCCGAAGGAGAGCGGCCTGCCGGGCGGCTGCTTCTTCGTGCAGGCGGCGGTGGAGTTCGACGACCAGCCCGGCCCTGCGCGGGACCTCATCGTCCGCCTCCAGAAGGACTTCCTCGACGCGATCGCGACCGTCGTCCGGACGGCGGTGGAAGAGGGGCACTTCCGCGCCGGCGTGGATCCGGTCCAGGTCGCCTACGAGCTCCACGGGATCATGCTCGCCTGGCACCACGCGGCGCGCCTGCTCCGCGATCCGAAGGCAGAGGAGCGCGCGCGCGCCGCCTTCGAGTCCCTCGTCGCGCGCGCCCGGCGCTGAAGGAGCCCCGGAGGACAAGGAAGGAAGCACCGATGCCCCGCAGAAAGAGCACGAACGTTCGGCCCGAGCACGCCCCCGCCGCCCTCGCCCTCGTCCGGGCGGGCGTCTCCGCCCTCTCCGCCGTCTCCCCGTCCGCGGCGGCGGCCGTCGCCGCCCCCCTCTTCTTCCGCACGCCCCGGCGGCGCCCCCGCTCCGCCGGGGAGCGGGCCGTCCTCGACGCGGGTGAACGCTTCACGGTCGGCCGGGGC
>JBBIPT010000147.1:0-9589 GCA_037442705.1 Anaeromyxobacter sp. | reverse complement strand
CAGCTCGATCGGCAGCGCTCCGCAGACCGCGAAGTCACAGGCCCAGGGCAACCCGTTGGCGGCCGGGCTCATCGCGCTCGGCGCCGGGTGGCTCCTCGGCTCGCTCCTCCTCGAGCCCCGCTGGCTCGCGGCGCGCGCGGAAGTGGAGCGCAGGGACGAGGAGGACCTCGTCCGGGAACTCGCGCTCCGCCGGCTCCTCCAGCTCCGGGCCGACGCGGCCGCGCTGCGCGTGGCGGCGGAGGTCGAGCGGGGGCTCTCCGGCGCCGCCTGGCGGGAGGCGCACCGCGAGGCGCTCGGGTCGGCGACCGGGGCGGCGTGGGAAGGCGTGCGGGCTTCCCGGGACGCGTGCGCGGACCGGCTCGCGGCGCGCGTGCGCGGCGCCGCGGAGGGGGAGCGGCTCCGCCTGCGGATCCGGGAGACGCTCGACGAGGACTGGTGGAGGAACCCGCGCGCGAAGGGGCACCTCGCCGGCCTGCTCGCCGCGGGAGGGTTCCCGGAAGGGGAGCCGGCGCCCGCCGGGCTCGCCGCGGGAATGCTCGCGGCGAGGCTGGGCGGCGGCTGAGAAGCCGTGAGGGAATCCCTTCCCGGTCTCCGAAACGGCGCCTACCCGCCGGTCGTCGGAGACGCCCGCGGGCGGACGAGGTCGACGTTCGGCTGGACCGGCGGCGGCGTGCTCGAGTCGGGCACGCGCTCGCATACACGCTGGGCGATGTTGGAGCCGATCGGCCGCTCCATCCGGCACTTCACGAGCTTGCCCTCGGAGTCGTAGAAGGACATCGGGGGTGCGGGGCTGCGCTTCACGGCGCAGCCGAGGGAGAGGACGAGGACGGACGCGGCGAGGAGACGGATCAAGAAGACCTCCGCGGGGGCCGGTGCGACCCCCGGATCGGCACGCAAGATAACCCGTCCGCGCCCCGGGGGCGATGCGACGTCACGCCCATCGCTCGAAGCGCCGGTCGTGGCCCGGCTCCTGCCAGAAGGGGGGCGCGAAGGGGGGCGCAGGCCCCTCTCTACCCCTTCTTCCGGAGCGCCCGGACGATCTTCTCCTTCGTCCGCGAGGGGAGGGCGCGCGCCGGAGGGACCTTCGCGTCGGCGCGGCCCTCGCGGGCGCGCCACCGCATGTAGGCCTCGATCTCCGCCGCCTGGACCTCGATCTCGAGGTCGGGATGACCTTCTGCCGCCCGCTCGAGGGGTGTGCTCCTCGGCGGCGACGCGCCGAGCCGCATCCGCATGAGGTGATCTTCCTCGGGGGAGAGCTCCTCTGCCGGGCCGCGCCGAAGGGCGGCGTGGGCCGCTCCCTCGGTCACGACCGCGGACCCGCCCCGGGCGCGGGAGGGGGCGGGCTTCTTCCTCGTCACCATGAGGCCATCGTAGGCGGCGCGGGCGCGCTGTCCATTTTTTCGAAAACGCGACGGGTGGCCGTGATCGACCGGAACCGCCTGCGCTTACAGGCGATTTCTCCCGGGACGGGAGAGGCGGCGGGAGGCCCCGCGCACGGTCCACGTTGCGGTTCGCGCCGGACGGGCTCTAAGGAAGGAGGAGAGGTGAAGGCATGAGCGATTGGAAGGAGAACCTCCTCGAGGACGACGCGCGGATCCAGGAGCTCATCCGCTCGTCGAGCCGCGTGGCCGTGCTGGGCGTGAAGACGGAGGCCCAGGCGGACCAGGCGGCCTTCTGCGTGGCGAAGTACCTGGCCGACGCGGGCGTCGAAGTCGTCCCGGTGCCCGTCTACTACCCCGACGTCCGGCAGATCCTCGGCAAGCAGGTCTACCGGAAGATCGCGGAGGTCCCGGGGGCGGTGGACATCGTGGACGTCTTCCGAAAGCCGTCCGATCTCCCCGGCCACCTCGAGGACATCAGGGCGAAGAGGCCGCGGGCCGTCTGGCTCCAGAAGGGGATCCGGAACGACGCCTTCGCGGAGGCGCTCGCGAAGGAGGGGATCCTCGTCGTACAGGACCGCTGCCTCATGGTGGAGTGGCGGCGGCTCGCGGGCTGAGGCTCACTGCACCTGCTCGTCGGACGGCTCCGCCCGCGCCGGCTTCTCCTCCTCCGTCTTCTTGCGGAGCCCGGCCGCCTCGAGCGCCCCGGCGACGCCCGCCGCCTTCCGCTCGTCCGGCAGCGCGCCGGCGGGCGGGACGATCGCCGGAACCTCCCCGCCGAGCGCGCGGACCTGGGCGAGGATCTCGACGGCCGCGCGCACCTTCGGCTCGTCCTTCACGCCGAAGACGCTCGTGAGGCGGAACCGGAGCGGCGCTCCCGTCGCGGCGTCGAGGAGGAACTCCCCCTCGGCGGAGCGCGGGACGCGCCCCTCGAGGAAGGCCCGCCGGCGTGCGGTGTCCTCGTCCGGCTCCGGCGCACCGGCCGGCCGGGACGGCGGGGGGGCGGGTTCGGCCGCCTGGTTCGCGAGCGTGAGGCGGAACCGCTTCGCCGCCCTGCCGAGGACGGTCGCCTCGCCGGCCGGCTCGATCGCGAGCCCTTCGCCGTGGAGCCGCGCGAGCCCGAGGGGGGCGCCGAAGCTCTCCTCCCGGAACCGGCGCGCGTCCCGTCCCCGGTCGGTGGGGCGCTCGCGGAACGGGGCGTACTTCGACCGGCCGTAGGTCATCCCCCCGGCGAAGACGACGTGCTTCGCGGTCTCGGAGCCGGGGCCGAGCCCCGGGTCGAGTTCGGCGAGGATCTCGAAGTCCCCCGTGACCGACTGGCGGAGGCGGTGGCGCTCGACGGCGCGGACGCGGAGGGCGTCGTCCCCCTCCCGGGCGATCGACCACTCGATCGCCGCGGTCCACTCGAAGGAGCCGAGCCGCCGCGCGACCTCCTCGGCGTCGAGGTGGAGCGCAGCGCCCGGGCGCGCGAAGTCGAACGGCCCGGCAGCGACCTCCTCGTCCCCCGCCGAGAGGAGCCGCCGGCGACCCTCCGCGTCGGGGGCGCGCGAGCAGGCGAGGAGCGCCGCGGCGAGGGCGAGGGCGGCGGCGGAGGTGGTGCGCGAGATCCCCACGGAGCGAGCGACCGTACAACGGACTCGCCCCGGAATGAAGCCCGAGGGCGGCCCTCGAACGGCGGATCTCTTCACGGCCTCTCAGGACACGCGCCGCAGGCTCGACGGGAGGAGGCGCGGCGCGGGATCCCCGCCCGGCGGCGCCGCGGGAGGGGGCGCGGACGCCTCCACCTCCGAGAACGGGAGGCGCCCGTCCGCGAAGAGGAGCCGGTCGCAGGCGTGGAGGAGCGCGGGAAATCCGGCCCGCGTCACGGCGGAGACCGCGACGGCGTCCGTCCGGTGGGCGATCGCCTCCCCTTCCCCCGGAGGGAGGCGATCGATCTTGTTCAGGACGAGGAGGCGGCGCTTCCCGTCGAGGCCGAGCTCACGGAGGATCGCCTCCACCGCCTCGACCTGCTCGTCCTGGCGCGGATCGGAGGCGTCCACGACGTGGAGGAGGAGGTCGGCGTCGCCGAGCTCCTCGAGCGTCGCGCGGAAGGCGTTCACGAGGTCGGGCGGCAGGTCGCGGATGAAGCCGACGGTGTCCGTGACGATGACCTCCCGATCGCGCGGGAAGCGGAGCCGGCGGCTCGTGGGATCGAGGGTGGCGAAGAGCTTGTCCTCGACGAGCACGCGGGAGTCGGTGAGGGCGTTGAGGAGGGTCGACTTCCCGGCGTTCGTGTAGCCGACGATGGAGAGGACCGGGAGCCCGCGATCGTTGCGCTGCCTGCGGCGGAGGTGGCGCCCCGCGCCGAGCGCGTCGATCCGGCGCTCGAGGGCGGTGATCCGATCCCGGACGCGCCGCCGGTCGATCTCGAGCTTCGTCTCGCCGGGGCCGCGGCCGCCGATGCCGCCGGCGAGCCGCGAGAGCGAGTCGTCCCGCCCGACGAGGCGCGGGTAGAGGTACTTCAGCTGCGCGAGCTCCACCTGGAGCTTCCCGTCGGCCGACTGGGCGCGCTGCGCGAAGATGTCGAGGATGAGCTGGGTCCGGTCGAGGATCTTGAGGCTCGTCGCCTCGGCGATGTGCCGCGCCTGCGAGGGAGAGAGCTCCGCGTCGAAGACGATCATCGTCGCCATCCGCTGCATGGAGCGGAGCACGAGGTCCTCGAGCTTCCCCTTGCCGATGAGGTAGCGCGGGTCGGGGTCGCGCCGGAGCTGGAGCGCGGCGTCCATGACCTCGATCCCCGCGGTGCGGGCGAGCTCCCGGAGCTCCGCGAGCGACCCCTCCGCCCGGGCCCGGCCGCGGTCCTTGCCGGAGAAGCCGACGAGGATCGCCCGCTCGGCGCCGCCGGTCCGCCGCGCCGCGCGGGCCCGCGCGAACTCCTCCTCGAGGGCGAGGGAGCCGCCGAGCGGATCGTAGTCGAGCGCGTGGACGCCCGGCGCCTCCTCGTCCTTCCACATCGCCCCCTGCGGGTTCTCCGGGAGGAGGTGCGCGTAGAAGACCCTGCCCGGGAGGCCGTCCTCGCGCGCCTCGATCGCGGCGACGAGGTCGAGGCGGAGCAGGGCGAGGTCGGTGTGGTCGTCCCGCGTGAGCGGCTCGCCGTCGAGGTGGGTGTGGACGAGCCGGAGCCCGCGGAGGCGGCTCTCCCCCGCGCGCGCGCGCCCCACGTCGGGGAGCTCGAGCTTCCGGGCGTCGCCCACGACCACGGACTGGACGCCCCCCTTGCGATCGAGGAGGACGCCGATCTGCCGGTGGGTCTCGACCGAGAGCTCGCAGAGGTGCCGGGCGAGCTCGGGCGAGACGACCGTGCCGGCGTCCACCCGGCGCCGGTAGGTCCGCCGGAGCGCCTGGAGCTGGGAGGGTTTGAGGCCGAGGGTGTTGCCGTGGACTTCCTGCATCTCGCTCTGGCGCTAGGATAGCGGGCCGCCCCGGCGCGATCGAGCGGAAGTTTCCGGGTGGGCCAGGAGGAGGAACCCTTGTCCCTGTACGTGGTGGACGTCGAGGCCGACGGGCCGATCCCGGGCAAGTACTCCATGGTCTCCCTCGGGGCCGTCCTCGTGGAGCCGGGGCTCTCGCGGACCTTCCGGGGGCGGACCCGCCCGATCTCCGACGCCTGGCTCCCCGAGGCGCTCGCGATCTCCGGCGTCTCGCGCGAGGAACACCTCCGGTACGACGAGCCGGCCGAGGTCATGGCGGCGTTCGAGCGCTGGATCGGGGAGACGACGCGCGGCCGCCCGGTCCTCTTCTCGGACAACCTCGCCTTCGACTGGCAGTTCGTGAACTGGTACTTCCACCAGCACCTCGGCCGGAACCCCTTCGGCTGGAGCGGGCGGCGGATCGGGGACCTCTACTGCGGGCTCGTGAGGGACGCCCACGCGACCTGGAAGCACCTCCGGAAGACGCCGCACGACCACGACCCGGTGAACGACGCGAAGGGGAACGCGGAGGCGCTCCTCGCCCTCGTGGAGATGGGGCTGAAGCTCCCGATCCGCTGAACGACGGCCCGTTTCGCGGCTCACCTCCGGGCGCCCCCCTCGACGGGCGGGCACGAAGGGTGGTTTCCTTCGGCCTCCATGCCGATGGCCCTCTTCCTCAAAGGGGCGACGCTCGGGTTCGGCGCGGCCGCGCAGCCCGGGCCGTTCCAGGCCTACCTCCTCGCCCAGTCCTCCAGGAACGGCGCCTCCCGGACCCTCCCCGTGGCCCTCGTGCCGCTCGTCTCCGATCCGCCCGTCATCGCCGTCGTCCTCGCCGTGCTCGCCCAGGTGCCGGCGGGGTTCCTGCGGGTCCTGCAGGTCGCCGGAGGCGGCGTCGTCCTCTGGCTCGGCGCGGGCGCCCTGCGCGCGGCGGCGCGGGAGGCCGGCCCCCCTTCGGCGGGCGAGCCCCCGCGCGGCTTCGTCCGGGCGATCGCGGTGAACTTCACGAACCCGAACGCCTGGATCTTCTGGAGCCTCGTCGGCGGGCCGATCCTCGCCGCCGCCTGGCGGGAGGACCCGGCGCGGGCGCTCGCCTTCCTCGCGGGGTTCTACCTCCTCCTCGTCGGGGGCAACGCCGTCCTCGTGCTCGTCGCCGGGCAGGCCTCGCGCCTCGGCGCGGGCTTCCAGCGCGGCCTCGGCCTCGCCTCCGGGCTCGTCCTCGCCGGCTTCGGGATCTGGCAGATCGCCCGCGGGATCGCCGGATCGTGAGCCCGCGGTAAGATGCCCCGCGACATGCCGAGGAAAGCAGCCGGACGGGCGAAGAGGATCGTGGTGAAGGTCGGGACGGGGACGCTCACCGATCCCGAGGGGCGGTTCGACCGGAGGAACTGCGTCCGGCTCGCGGCGGAGATCGCCGAGATCGCCCGCGGCCGGCGGCTCGTCCTCGTCTCGTCGGGGGCGGTGGCGCTCGGCGCCGAGCGGCTCGGCCTCGTCCGCACGCGCGGGAAGCCCTGGGACATCCCCACGAAGCAGGCCTGCGCGGCCGTGGGCCAGCCCCACCTCATGGCGGCCTGGGGCGACGCGCTCGGCGCGCACGGCCGGAAGGTGGCCCAGGTGCTCCTCACCGCGGAGGACCTCGCCTCCCGCAAGCGGTTCCTCAACGCGCGCCACACGCTGGAGAAGCTCCTCGAGGCGGACGTGATCCCGGTCGTGAACGAGAACGACACGGTGGCCTTCGAGGAGATCAAGGTGGGGGACAACGACACCCTCGCCGCGCTCGTCGCCGGCTGCGTGGAGGCGGAGGTCGTCGCGATGCTCACCGACGTGGACGGGCTCTACGACCGCGACCCCGCGGCCGCGGGGGCGACGCTCGTGGGCGAGGTGCGCCGGGTGACCGCCGACATCGAGCGGATGGCGGGGGGCGCGGGGAGCGAGCGGAGCGTCGGCGGCATGGCGACGAAGGTGCGGGCCGCCCGGAAGCTCGCCGCGCAGGGCGTGGCGACGGCGCTCCTCTCCGGGCGCCGCCCGCGCGCCCTCGAGGATCTCCTCGCGGGCCGCCCGGTCGGCACGATCTTCGAGCCGGAGACGGAGCGGCTCTCCTCGCGCAAGGGCTGGCTCGCCGCGGCGACCCGCGGCAAGGGGATCATCGTGGTGGACGCGGGGGCGAGGCGGGCCCTCGTGGAGCAGGGGCGCTCCCTCCTGCCCTCGGGGGTGCGGGGGGTGGAGGGCCAGTTCGGGATCGGCGATCCCGTGGACATCGCGGTGGATCCCGGGCGCCCGTTCGCCCGGGGGCTCGCCGGCTACGGCGCCGACGAGGTCCGCCGCATCGCCGGCCGCAAGACGAGCGAGATCCTGCCCGCGCTCGGGTATAAGTACCTCGACGAGATCGTCCACCGGGACGACATGGTCGTCCTGGACGGCGGGGAGTGATGGCGCTGGGAGAGAAGAAGACCGGGGCTTCCGGGGGGCTGGCCGCGGAGATGCGGCGGCTCGCCGGGGCCGCGCGGGACGCCTCCCGCGTCCTCGGCCGCGCGGACTCCCGCCGGAAGGACGAGGCGCTGCGCGCCGCGGCGGACGCGATCGGGGCGGGCGAGGGGCGGATCCTCGAGGAGAACGCGAGGGACGTCGAGGCCGCCCGCGAGGCGGGCCAGTCCGCCGCCTTCCTCGACCGGCTCTCCCTCGATCCGGCCCGGCTCCGCGGCATCGCGAAGGCGCTCCTCGAGGTCGCCGCGCTCCCCGATCCCGTGGGGCAGGTCACCGACAGCTGGCGCCGCCCGAACGGGCTCTCCGTGAAGCGGGTCCGGATCCCGCTCGGCGTCGTCCTCATGGTCTACGAGGCGAGGCCGAACGTGACGGTCGAGGCGGCCGCGCTCTGCGTGAAGAGCGGGAACGCCGCCATCCTGCGCCCCGGCTCCGACGCGCTCCGCTCCGCGCTCGCCCTCGGCGAGGCCTTCGCCGCGGGGCTCGAGCGGGCGGGGTTGCCGCCCGCGAGCGCGCAGGTCGTCCCGACGGCCGATCGGGAGGCGACGTTCGAGCTCCTCCAGCTCGACGACCTCGTCGACCTCGCCATCCCGCGCGGCGGCCCGTCGCTCATCCGCGCCGTGGCCGAGCGCTCGCGCGTCCCGGTCGTGAAGCACTACCAGGGCGTCTGCCACCTCTTCCTCGACGAGACCGCCCCGCTCGAGCCGTCGGTCGCGCTCGCGATGAACGGGAAGGTGCAGCGGCCGGGGGTCTGCAACGCGCTCGAGTGCCTCCTCGTCCACCGGGCCGCGGCGGAGACCCACCTGCCGCCGGTGGGGCGGGCCCTCGCCGCCGCCGGGGTGGAGCTCCGGTGCGATCCGACCGCGCTCGGGATCCTCATGCGCGCAGGGGTCCCGGCCGTCCCGGCGAAGCCGGACGACTACGGCCACGAGTTCCTCGACGAGATCCTCGCGGTGCGCGTCGTCCACGACCTCGACTCCGCCCTCGAGCACATCGCGCGCTTCGGGTCCCTCCACACCGAGGCGATCCTCACGAGGGATCTCGGGAACGCCCGCCGGTTCGAGCGGGAGGTGGTGGCGAGCGCGGTGATGGTGAACGCTTCCACGCGGTTCAACGACGGCGGCGAGCTCGGGCTCGGCGCCGAGATCGGCATCTCCACGACGAAGCTCCACGCGTTCGGGCCCATGGGGCTCGAGGAGCTCACCACCCGGAAGTTCGTGGTGGAGGGCGACGGGCACGTGCGGGGCTAGGGGAATCCATGGCGAAGACGAAGAGGAAGGCGGCCGGGGCGAAGAGGGCGGCGAGGACGAAGCCGGGCAGGGCGAAGAAGGGCGGCGCGGGGAAGGGAGCGGCGGCCCGGAAGGCGGCGAAGCCCAAGGCCCCGGCCCGTCCCAAGCGCGCCCCGGCCCCGTCCGCGCCGCCGGCGCGCAGCGGCCCCGACGAGGCCCGCCCCACCGCGATCGCGGTCGCGAAGGCGGCGATGGACAAGAAGGCGGAGGACGTCCTCGTCCTCGACGTCCGCGGGCTCACGAGCTACGCCGACTACTTCGTCGTGATGACGGCCGAGTCGGAGCGCCAGGCCTCGGCCATCGCCGACCACGTGGACGAGCAGCTGAAGAAGCTCGGCCACCGCAAGGTGGGCGTCGAGGGCTACGAGAGCGGCCGCTGGATCCTCGTGGACTACGGCGACGTCGTCGCCCACGTGATGAACCCGGAGTCGCGCGGCTTCTACGACCTCGAGGGGCTCTGGGCCGACGCGCCGCGGTTCCGCGTCGAGGAGTGAGCGTCGAGCCGGACCGCTCCAAGGCTTCAGGCCTCAGGAAATGCATCTCTGCCGCCGTTCCCGAGGCCTGAGGTCCGAGGCCTCAGGCCAGGGGCCGATCACGAATCGCGAGCGGCCGTTTCAGACTCTCTGGGTGGGGAAATCGCTCTGACTCGCCTCGGAAGCGTTCGCCGAGCGCCGAAAACGGCGAAAGGCGAGTCAGAGCCGGACGAAGAACGTGGCGAGCCCCGCCGCGGCGGCGATCACCACGGCGACCGCGAGGCGGGCCCGCCTTCGCCGGCGGACGGGGAACTCGGCCCGGGTGGCCGTGCCGCGGGTGTCGGCGATCCGCGTCGCGTGGAGGGTGGAGAGGTCCATCCTCGTGAGGGCGACCTCCTCGGTGACGAACCCGCGGTTCGCGAGCAGGGCGACGAGCCGGGCGCGAGGGTGGAGGCCGCGGGGCACGAGCCGCGCGGCGATCGCCTCGAGGGCGCGCGCGGCCTGGGGGATCAACCCCGACG
>JBBIPT010000146.1:0-9736 GCA_037442705.1 Anaeromyxobacter sp. | reverse complement strand
GCGGAGGGGTGGCGCGGCCTCGCCCGGCGGCTCGCGCTGTCTCGCGGAGGGGTGGCGCGGCCTCGCCCGGCGGCTCGCGCTGTCTCGCGGAGGGGTGGCGCGGCCTCGCCCGGCGGCTCGCGCGATCTCGCGGAAGCGGTGGCGTGGTTCCCCCGAGCCTGTCGAGGGGTCACCACGAACGATCGTGCATGCAGCCGTTCGCCCTGAGCCTGTCGAAGGGCGAACGTCGCGGCTCGGTCACGGCCATCAGTACGACCCGAGGTGGAGCGGCCCGTCCGCCGTCGTCCCGTCCACCTCCACGTAGAGGTGATCCTCGACGATCGTCACCGAGCACCTCTGCCGCCGCTCCTCCCGCCCCGCGAGCGCCGCGACGATCTCCGGGTCCACCGCGGCGATCTCCACCTGGGCGAGCCCGGCGAGCCCGAGCCGGCGCCCCTCCTCGAGGAACGCCTCGAGCCGCCGCGGCGACTCGAGGAGCACCGCCACGCGGGCCCCGGCGTTCTGGCGGACGTCGCGCTCCACCCGCGCCGGCTCCGGCTTCCCGACCCGGACGACGAGGCTCGCCCGCCCGTCCGGGGTCGCCGCGAGGAGGTCGGGCGCGTCGGGCTCGCAGAGCCCGGGCCCGAAGGCGATCCCCTCCCGCCACTTCCACGCCCAGGCGAGCACGCGGAGCCAGACCCGCTCCATCGTCTCGGAAGGGTGGCGGGCCACCTTGAGAGCCGCCTCCTCCTCGAGGCCGTGGTCGGCCTGGGTCACCCGGAGGTCGAAGTGGTGGAGCGTCGAGGGCAGGGCCATGCGGCCGGGGTTCTCCCCCATTCCCGCCCGGAACACCAGGGCACACCCCGTCCCCTGTTTCCCCCCCGACCGCCCGGCTAGACTCCCCTGCATGCGACGACTCGCCCTACCCCTCCTCCTCGCGTCCCTCGCCCTCGCCCCCGCCGCGCGTGCGGAGGAGGCGCCGGACGGGAAGGCGACCTGGGGGCTCCTCGTGGACGCCGGGTTCCCCCAGGGCGGCTCCGCGAGCGCGGTCTTCCGCCCGGTGCCGGCGATCCGGGTCTTCGCGGGGCCGGCGTGGAACTGGATCGGCCTCGGCCTCCAGGGAGGCGTCGCCGTCGTGCCCTGGCACTTCGCGGTGACGCCCGTCCTCTCCGCGGAGGTGGGGAGGTACTTCGGCTCCGACGTCTCCTTCCTCGCCGACGGGTCGCAGGGGGTGCCGCCGGAGATCGCGCCGCTCCTCGAGGACGTGAGCTACACCTACGCCGCCGTCCACGCCGGCCTCGAGCTCGGGAGCCAGCGCGGGCTCGCCTTCTCCCTCCGGCTCGGCCTCTCCTACCTCTCGCTCCAGGCGAGGGGGACGGCGACCGTCACCGACGCCGGCTCGGGCACCGTGGTCCAGTTCACGGACCCCAGGGTCCGGGGGACCGTCCCCTCGGTGAAGCTCGGCGTCCTGTACTGGTTCTAGGGAGCCTCGCATGCGACCCACGCTCGCCGCCCTCTCCGCCCTCGCCCTCGCCGCCTGCGACGGCTCGCTCCTCTTCGCCGAGGTGCAGATCCCGGATCTCCGGATCACCCTGCCGTCGCAGAGCTTCCCGGCGGTCGCCGCCTCCCTCCCCACGGACTGGTGCGATCCCGCCGTGTCCGGGAATCCGCAGTGCCTCGGCATCACCTCCGACTACGACCTCGGCGCCGAGGTCCCCGCCCTCGCCGAGCAGGGCGTGACCTACGACCTGCGGCTCACCCGCGTCGCCATCACGCTCTCCGCGGTGCAGCAGGCCGGGGCGCCGCCGGACCTCTCCGGCATCGAGAGCGCGTTCATCCTCGTGGGCCACGATCCGGCGGTCCCGGGCTCCGGGACGGTGGTCGCGAGCTACCAGAAACCGTCGCCCAGCGCGACGCCCACGGTGATCGCCGTCACCGGGAACGCGAACGTCGACCTCGGCCCCTACCTCGACGCGGGCACCCTCCCCGTGCGCGTGGAGGTCTACGTGAGCAGCGGGACCGCCGCCTTCGACGCGGACATCACCGTCGGCTTCTCGCTCGTCGTGAACGTGGACTGGGGGAGCTACCTCTAGGGGAGCCGCGCCGCCCGCCTCGCCGCCGGGGCCCGCTCTCGCCGTCCGCCCCGGCCCCCGCCGCGCCGGCGCACCGGTCGCACGCCGAGCCGCAGGCCTCGATCTCCTCGCCGAAGTGGCCCACGAGGAGCCGGTGGCGGCAGCCCTCCGCCTCCGCGAGCCGGAAGAGCGCCCGCGCCTGCCGCCGCTGCGCGGCCGCGACGTCCGGCTCCGCGCCCCCGAGCATCCGGTCCCAGCTCATCACGTCGGCCCAGGAGTAGAGGAGCACGCAATCCGCCGGCGCCCCGTCGCGCCCGGCGCGCCCGATCTCCTGGTAGTAGGCCTCCACGGACCGCGGCATGTCCCGGTGGACGACGAACCGGACGTCCGGCTTGTCGATCCCCATCCCGAACGCGACCGTGGCCACGACGACGTCGATCGCCCCCGACCGGAAGGCGTCCTGCACGCGGGTCCGCGCCTCCGGCTCGAGCCCGGCGTGGTAGGCGCCGGCCTCGATCCGGTGGACGCGCAGGGCCGCGGCCGTCTCCTCCACCGACCGGCGCGAGAGGGCGTAGACGATCCCGCTCTCCCCGCGCCGCGCGCTCACCATCCGGATCACCCGCTCGCGCGCGCTCGGCCCCTCTCCCTTCTTCACCATCTCGATCCGGAGGTTCGGCCGGAAGAACGATCCCCGCACGAGGAGGGGGCGGCGCATCCCGAGCTGCGCGGCGATGTCCCGCGCCACCTCGGGCGTGGCGGTCGCGGTGAGGGCGAGGACCGGCGCGTCGAAGCGGGAGCGGAGACCGGCGAGGTTCCGGTAGGCGGGGCGGAAGTCGTGCCCCCAGTGGCTGATGCAGTGGGCCTCGTCCACGGCGATGAGGGAGAGGCGCGTCCCCTCGAGGAGGGCGCCCACCGACCCCTCGAGCCCCTCGGGCGAGGCGTAGAGGAGCTCGATCTCCCCCTTGCGCAGCGCCCTCACCCGCTCCCGCCGCTCCTCCGGCGAGAGGGTCGAGGCGAGGAAGGCGGCCCGCAGCCCGGCGCGCGCCATCGCGTCGACCTGGTCCTTCATGAGGGCGATGAGCGGCGAGACGACGAGGGCCGTCCCGCCGAGGACCCGCGCGGGGATCTGGTAGGTGAGCGACTTCCCCGCGCCGGTCGGCATGACCCCGATGCAGTCCCGCCCCGCGAGGACGGCGGAGACGATCTCCCGCTGGCCGGGGCGGAACTCCGCGTGGCCGAAGACCTCGCGGAGGACGCCGGCCGGATCCCGCCGCGCGGGCGCGGGGGCGCCCGAGGTGGGGAAGGGGGCCCGCGGCTCCTCCGGGGAGAGGGCGGCGGCCGCTGCGCGCAGGATCTCGATCGAGCGGGGGCGGAAGAGCGATGGGTCCTCGCGCCAGCGCGCGCGGAGGGCCTCGATCCGGGCGGCGATCGTCCGCGTGCCCTCTCCACCCGGCGCTCCCGCCACGAGCGCCCGGATCTCCTCGACCTCGGCCTCGATCTCGCGGCGTGCGCCCGCCGGCTCTCGTTCCCCGCTCGACACGGCCCGACACTCCACGACGCGGCCCGGACGCGCCCCGCTCGCCGGAAGCGAAACGGGCGCGATCCCCTGGGGACCGCGCCCGCGTCGAGCGCCGGCTCGCGGGAGCGAGGCCTACTTCGAGACCTTGGCTTCCTCGACGATGACGGGGTAGCGGTAGCCGTGGCCGAAGTCCTTGTCCACGAAGACCTTCCCCTTCACGACGACGACGTCGCCCACGGCGACCCGGTCGGCGGTCGTCACGGTGATGTCGTTGTCCTTCCCGGCCGTGCCGGTCCCGTCGCGCAGGTGGATCCAGTTGCGGCCCATGATGTCCTCGTTGAACTTCACGACCTTGCCCCGGATCGTCACCGCCTTCTCCTTCAGGGCGGCTCGCTGGGCGAAGACCTCGGCGACGGTGCGGGCGTCCGCCCCGCTCGCCTTCGCCACCTTCACGTCGCCGGCGTCGGCGGGACCGGCCGCGGCCGCCGCGTGCTGGGCCGCCATCTCCGCCGGGCTCGGCTCGCCGCCAGCCATCGCGCCCGGCATGCCGGGCATCGGGGGCATGCCGCCCGGCGCCGGAACCGCCGCCGCCTCGGAGCCGGCGAGGGTGCCGAAGTAGACGACGTCGAAGGTCCGCTTGAGCGTCTTCGACTCGAAGCCGGCCATCGGCATCGCGCCGGTGACGGTCACGTCGGCGCCGACCGCGATCTCGGCCTTCGGGACCGCCGCCCAGGCCTCGCCGTCGGCGGTCTTGATCTTCAGGTAGCTGTAGGGCGGAGCGTCGAGCTTCTCGAGCACCTTGCCCATCACGGAGGCCGCGGCGGCCTCGCCCGGCGCGGCGGCCTGCTGGGGCTGCGGGGGAGTTTCCTTCTTCTTGCATCCCGCCACGGCCAGCGCGACCAGCAGGACGACCGAGAGACGACGCATGTCTACGAACCTCCGAGTGAGACGTGGAACGATGCCCGGTACCGACGAGGGCTCGTAGCATAAACCCGCGCCGGGCGGAATCCGATCCCGGTCCGGCGAAGAACCCCACACGCCCCCACCCGCCCCCCCGGGGGGGCAGCCCATTCTTCGAGTCCGCGCACGCTTTGCGCGCGACCGTTCCTCGCGCCGGCGCACCCTTCGCGCCGCGCCGCGTTGCGGCGGTGTGTGGCCGCGGCGACGAAGCACCGCGCCCGCGCCTCTCCGGGAACGGTCACAACTCGTTCCGGAAAGCGGCGGATCTCAGGAGGGAGCATGCAGATGCAGATCACGACCACCGTGGAGCAGCCACTCACCGTCGTCGTCTCCGAGGAGGCGAAGCGGCTCGCGGGCGCGGCCGCGCTCGGGGCGGCCGTCGCGGTGCTCGGGACGATCCTCGTGCCGGTGCTCGCGATCGTCGCGGCCGTCGCGTGGCCCTTCCTGCCGCTCTTCGCGGCGCGGGCGGACCGGAGGGCGTAGGCCCCTGGCTCTCGTCAGGCGTGGCGCTTGCGGAACCGGAGCGTCGCCGTCGCGAGGATCGCCCCGCCGAGGAGGAGGAGCGCGAGGAGCTGCGGCCAGAGATCCGCGAACCCTCCCCCCCGCATGAGCGTCGTCCGCATGACCTCCGCGTAGTAGCGGACGGGGTTCGCGAGGGTCACCGCCTGGAGCCAGTCCGGCATCGAGCGGATCGGCGTCATCACCCCAGACAGGAGGATCGCCGGCAGCGCAAAGAGGAAGCCCCCGAGGAAGGACTGCTGCTGGCTCGAGGAGACCGTCGAGATGAGGAGCCCCATGCCGAGCGTGGTCATGAGGTAGAGGATCGTGCCCGTGACGAGGACGGCGGGGTTCCCGCGGAGCGGCACGCCGAAGATCCACGCCCCCGCCCCCATGAGGAGCATCACGTCCACGAAGCCGATCACGACGAAGGGCGCCATCTTCCCCACGAGGAGGAGGAGCGGCCGGATCGGCGTGACGAGGACCTGCTCGAGCGTCCCCATCTCCCGCTCCCGCGAGAGCCCCATCGCCGTCACGATCGTCGTGACGATGAGGAGGAGCATCGCCGCGATGCCGGGGATCATGTAGGGCGGCGTCCGGAGGCTCGGGTTGAAGGCGACCCGCGGGACGATCTCGATCTGCGAGGGCGGCCGGACGCCGGCCGCCTCGAGGCGGGCGCGCGCGAGCTCCTCGCCCTCCTCGCCGAAGTAGCGGGCCACCGCCCCGCCGGCGACGTTCGCGCGGTTGGGATCGGTCCCGTCGAGGATCACCTGGACCTCCGCCGGGCGTCCGGCGGCGAGGTCCGCCGCCATCCCCTCGGGCAGGACGACGGCCGCGGCGGCGCGCCCGTCGTCGAGCTCCTCCTCGGCCGCGGCGACGCTCGCCACGGCGCCCACCCGGCGGAGCGTCCCGTCCGCGAGGAGCCGGCGGGCGTGCTCCCGGCTCTCCGCGCTGCCGTCGCGATCCACGACGACGGCCGGGACCCTGTCCACCTCGAAGTCCACGGCGAACCCGAGGACCACCGTCTGGATGAGGGGCGCCACCATGAGGAGGAACATCACCCGGCGATCCCGGATCGTCTGGCGGACCTCCTTGCGGAAGACGGCGGCGAGCTGGACGCGGGCGGAGGGCGAGGGGGGCGGGGCCGTCACGCGAGCCTCCGCTGGAACCGGGCCGTGGCGATCCCGAGGATCACGACCGCGAAGGCGGCGAGCGCGGCGAGCTCCGGCCAGAGCACGTCGAGCCCGTTCCCCTTCAGGAGCACGCCGCGGAGGGCCTGCACGAGGTAGCGCGCCGGGACGATCCGGGAGAGGAGCTGGAGGGGCACGGGCATGTTCTGGATCGGGACGAGCATCCCGGAGAGGAGGAGGGAGGGGAGCATCGCGGAGAGCGCGCCCGCCTGCGTGGCGACGAGCTGGTTCTTCGCCACGACCGAGATGAGGAGCCCCTGCCCGAGCATGCCGACGAGGAAGAAGAGCCCGACGAGGAACACGAGGGCGACGTCCCCGCGGATGGGGAGATCGAAGGCGACGACCCCGAAGGCGAGCACGAGGAGGAGCTGGAGCATCCCGAGCACGAGGTAGGGGAGGAGCTTCCCGAGCACGATCTGGAGCCTCCCCACCGGCGAGGCGAAGAGCTGCTCCATGGAGCCGCGCTCCCACTCCCCCGCCACGGTGAGGGCGGTGAGGAGGACGGCGCCGATCGCGAGGAGGTAGGCGGCGAGCCCGGGGACCATGAAGAGGGCCGAGCGGGCGCCGGGGTTGTACCGGGTCCAGACCTTCACCTGGAGCGGGGGCTCCCGGCCGGCGAGCCCCGGCCCGGCGAGGCGCCGCGTCTCCGCCCGGACGAGGCCGTCGGCCTTCGCCAGGAGCTGGTTCGCGATCACGGCGTCGGCCCCGTCCACGAGGAGCTGGACGCGGGTCCTCTTCCCGGTCGCCACGTCGCGGGCGTACCCCTCGGGCACGACGAGCACGGCGAGGGCGGCCCCGGAGCGGAAGAGCCGCTCCGCCTCGCCGGGGCTCGCCGCGCCGATGGAGACCATCTCCCGCGAGGCGGTCAACGCGTCGACGAGCGCGCGCGAGGACTCCGTCCGGTCGAGATCGGCGACGGCGATCGGGACCCGGTCCACGTCGAAGGAGACCCCGTAGCCGAAGAGGAAGAGCATGAGCACCGGCATGCCCAGGGCGAGGTAGAGCGTCCTCGGATCGCGCCGGATGTGGAGCGTCTCCTTCGCCGCCATCCCGCCGATGCGGACGAGCGCTTTGCGCAGGCGTTCCCTCACGGCGCGGGCGCCTCCTTCGCGCCGCGGTCCACCACGGCGAGGAACACGTCCTCGAGCGAGGGCTCGGCCGATTCCACCCGGACGCCGCTCGCTCCGGCGCCGGCGAGGGCGCGCTCCACCGCCTCGCCCGTCCACCGCCCGGGATCCACCATGATGTGCAGCCCGGCGCCGAAGGGGGTCACCGCCCGGATCCCCTCCCGGCCGAGGAGCGCCGGGGCGGCGCGGGCGAGGTCGCGCCCGCGCGCGACGAGGACGAGGCCGGGCACGAACGCGCGCTTCAGCGCGGCCGGCGTGTCCAGGGCGACGAGCCGGCCGTCCACCATGAGCCCGATCCGCCGGCAGTACTCGGCCTCGTCGAGGTAGTGGGTGGTGACGAAGACCGTGGTCCCGCCCGCGGCGAGCTCGCGGATGAGCCGCCAGAAGGAGCGGCGGGCCACCGGGTCCACCCCGGCGGTCGGCTCGTCGAGGAAGACGACGCCCGGCCGGTGGAGGAGCGCGCAGGCGAGCGCGAGCCGCTGACGGACGCCGCCGGGGAGGGAGCCGGTCGTGGCGTCCGCGAGGCCGTGGAGCCCCGTGAGCTCGATCATCTCCTCGGCCCGGCTCCGCAGGGCCGTCCCCGACAGGCCGTAGGCTCCGCCGAAGAAGAGCAGGTTCTCGACGACCGGGAGGTCGAGGTAGAGCGAGAACCTCTGGGACATGTAGCCGATGGAGGCCTTCACCGCCTCCGGGCTCGTCGCGACGTCGTGGCCGGCGACGCGCCCGTGCCCGCTCGTGGGCGCGAGGAGGCCGGTGAGCATCCGGATCGTCGTGGACTTCCCCGCGCCGTTCGCGCCGAGGTAGCCGAAGATCTCCCCCTTCTCGACCTCGAAGGAGACGTGGTCCACGGCGGTGAAGTCCCCGAACCGCTTCGTGAGCCCGGAGGCGGCGACGGCGGGCTCGCTCACGGCGCCTCCCGGATCCGCCCGAGGAAGAGGTCCTCGAAGTCGGGGGGCACGCGCTCGAGCGCCGCGCCGAGCGGGGAGAGGGCCCGCGCGATCTCGCCCGAGGCGCCGCGGGCGGCGACGATCCGGAGGCGCGAGCCGGCGGGCGAGGCCGCGAGGACCGCGGGGATCCCCGCGAGCGCCGCGTCCACGGCCTCGCGGTCCCCTCCGCGGACCTCGTACGCCTCCTCCGCGAACGAGGAGAGGAGCGCCCGCGGCTCCCCCTCGAGGAGGAGCCGCCCGTGGTGGACGAGGCCGACGCGGTGGCACCGCTCCGCCTCGTCCATGTACGGGGTCGAGACGAGCACGGTCATCCCGTCGTGCACGAACTCGTAGAGGAGGGCCCAGAGCTCCCGGCGCGAGACCGGGTCCACGCCGTTCGTCGGCTCGTCGAGGAGGAGGACCTCCGGCTGGTGGAGGAGCGCGCAGGCGAGCGCGAGCTTCTTGTACATCCCGCCGGAGAGCGCGTCCGCGCGCCGGTCCACGAAGGGGCCGAGCCGCGTGATGGAGAGGAGCCGCTCCGCCCGCTCCCGGAAGACGGCGGAGGGGAGGACGAAGAGGCGCGAGAAGAAGCGGAGGTTCTCGCCCACGGTGAGGTCGCGGTAGAGGCTGAACTGCTGGGGCATGAGCCCGAGCCGCTCCCGGATCCGGCCGGAGGCCGGGTCCACGCCGAGGACGCGCACCTCGCCGCCGTCGAGCCCCACGAGCCCGGCGAGGGCCCGGATCGCGGTCGTCTTCCCCGCCCCGTCCGGCCCGACGAGCCCGTAGAGCTCGCCCCGGCCGATCTCCAGGGAGAGCCCGTCGAGCGCGGTGACGCCGCCGAAGCGCCGGACGAGCCCGCGCGCGGAGATGGCGGGCGCCGGGGGATCGGCGCGGGTCGCGGCGGTCGCGGTCACTTCCCCGTCCCGTCCAGCGTGACCTGCACCGGCATCCCGGCGCGGAGCTTCCCGGCCGGGTTCTTCACGACGACCTCCACCGGGTAGACGAGCCGGTCGCGGTCGGTGCGCGTCTGGATGTTCCGCGGCGTGAACTCCGCCTCGAGCGCGACGGTGCGGACGCGGGCCTCGAACCGCTCCCCGGGGAAGGCGTCCGCGACGACCGTGGCGGCGGCCCCCGGCCTCGCCGCGCCGATCTCGGCGTTCGGCAGGTAGAAGGTCGCCGTGACCTCGGAGAGGTCGACGAGCCGGACGAGGATCGCCCCCGGCGCGACGAGCTCCCCCGCCTCGTGGGGCAGCGTCGCGACCTCCGCGTCGCGCGGGGCGCGGACCTCGCACTCGCCCGCGAGGATCCGGGCGCGCTCCACGAGCGCCTCTCCCGCCCGCACCTGCGCGGCGGCGGCCGCCGCCTGCGAGGCCGCCGCCTCCGCCTGGTGCCCGAGCCCGGCCGCGCTCGCCTGGGTCTGGTCGATGCTCGCCTCGGCGACGTCCGCGGTGAGCGTCGCGAGGCG
>JBBIPT010000145.1:0-9737 GCA_037442705.1 Anaeromyxobacter sp. | reverse complement strand
CCGCAACCGGAACGGCAACCGCAACCGGAACGGCAACCGCAACCGGAACGGCAACCGCAACCGCAACCGGGCCCGCAACGGCAGCAGCCGCCGCCGGCCGCGCCCCGCCGCTTCATGGACCGGGGCGCTCCGTTTTGCCGAAAAAAAACCCACGCTTCCGGTTCTCCACGGCGCCCCGGATGTCGTACCCTCTCCGCCCGGTTTCGCCCCCGCTCCCGCCGAAGCCGGCGGGAAAGCGCCAGATGCGCGGCGGTGGGCCCGCCGCACATCCACGAGAGAGGGAAGCGCAAATGCAACTGTTCTCGGACTCGATCGGCAGGAAGGTCGTGATGGCCGTCACGGGGCTGCTCATGGTCCTGTTCGTCGTCGGCCACCTGCTCGGCAACCTGACCATCTTCGCCGGCGAGAATGGCATCAACGCCTACGCCGCGCGGCTCCACGAGCTCGGCCCGGTGGTCTGGGGCACCCGCGTCGTGATGGGCGTGGCGGTGATCCTCCACCTCGTGATCTCCATCCAGATCACGCTGGAGAACGGGGCCGCGAAGCCGATCCGCTACAAGGAGACCCGCCAGCTCAAGGCGACCTTCGCCAGCCGGAACATGATCTGGACCGGCCTCATCATCGGCGCCTTCGTCACCTACCACCTGCTCCACTTCACCTTCCGGACGACGCCGGGCGTCCTGCTCGGGACCGACGCGGAAGGGCGCTTCGACGTCTTCGGGATGGTCGTGGACGCGTTCCGCGGGCTCAACGTCGCGGTGGTGGTCTACGTCGTCGCGATGATCTCGCTCTTCCTCCACCTCTCCCACGGGATCCAGAGCACGTTCCAGTCGCTCGGGCTGAGCAACTCCGCGCTGCTCCCGAAGTACGGCGCGGGCGGCAAGTGGCTCTCCGCCCTCTTCCTCGTCGGCTACGGGTCGATCCCCGTCCTCATCTTCCTCGGCCTCCTCTCCCACTAAGGAGACAATCGTGACTCTCGACGGCAAGGCGCCCACCGGGCGCATCCAGGACTCCTGGGACACCCACCGCTTCGAGTCGCTGAAGCTGGTGAACCCCGCGAACAAGCGGAAGTACAAGATCCTCGTCGTCGGCACGGGCCTCGCCGGCGCGTCGGCCGCGGCCAGCTTCGGCGAGATGGGCTACAACGTGGAGGCGTTCTGCTACCAGGACAGCCCCCGCCGCGCCCACTCCATCGCCGCGCAGGGCGGCATCAACGCCGCGAAGAACTACCCGAACGACGGCGACAGCATCTACCGGCTCTTCTACGACACCATCAAGGGCGGTGACTTCCGGGCCCGCGAGGCCGACGTCTGGCGGCTCGCGCAGGTCTCGAACGACATCATCGACCAGTGCGTCGCGCAGGGCGTCCCGTTCGCCCGCGACTACGCCGGCTACCTCGACAACCGATCCTTCGGCGGCGCCCAGGTCTCCCGCACGTTCTACGCGCGCGGCCAGACCGGCCAGCAACTCCTCCTCGGCGCCTACTCCGCCCTCTCCCGCCAGATCAAGGCGGGGACGGTGAAGATGTTCCCCCGCACCGAGATGCTCGACCTCGTGGTGGTGGACGGCGAGGCGAAGGGGATCACGGTCCGCGACCTCGTCACGGGCGAGATCCGCTGCCACGTCGGCGACGCGGTGGTCCTCGCCACCGGCGGGTACGTGAACGTCTTCTACCTGTCGACGAACGCGATGGGCTGCAGCGTCACGGCGATCTGGAAGGCCCACAAGCGGGGCGCCTTCCTCGCGAACCCGTGCTACACGCAGATCCACCCGACCTGCATCCCGCAGGCGGGCGACTACCAGTCCAAGCTGACCCTCATGTCCGAGTCGCTCCGCAACGACGGCCGGATCTGGGTGCCGAAGAAGAAGGAGGACTGCAAGAAGCCGCCGAACGAGATCCCCGAGGAGGATCGGGACTACTACCTCGAGCGGAAGTACCCGTCCTTCGGCAACCTCGCGCCCCGCGACATCGCCTCGCGCGCCGCGAAGGAGCAGTGCGACGAGGGGCGCGGCGTCGGCCCCGGCGGCCGCGGCGTCTACCTCGACTTCGGGGCGGCCATCAAGCGGCTCGGCGAGAACGTGATCCGCGAGCGGTACGGCAACCTCTTCGAGATGTACGAGCGGATCACCGCGGAGAACGCCTACCAGCGGCCGATGCGCATGTACCCGGCGCCGCACTACTCCATGGGCGGCCTCTGGGTGGACTACGACCTGATGAGCAACCTCCCCGGCCTGTTCGTGATCGGCGAGGCGAACTTCTCCGTCCACGGCGCGAACCGCCTGGGCGCGAGCGCGCTCATGCAGGGGCTCGCCGACGGATACTTCGTCATCCCCTACACGATCGCCGGCTACCTCGCCCAGACGAAGCCGGGCAAGGTGAAGGCGGACGCCGCCGAGTGCGCCCGGTCCATCGCCGACGTGAAGGCGAACGCGGAGCAGCTCCTCTCGGTGAACGGCAAGAAGACCGTCACCGAGTTCATCCGCGAGCTCGGCACCCTCATGTGGAACAACGTGGGGATGGCCCGGAGCGAGCAGTCGCTCGGCGAGACGCTGAGGAAGATCCCCGCCATCCGCGAGGACTTCTGGAAGAACGTGAAGGTGACCGGGAAGGGCGCCGAGCTGAACCAGCAGCTCGAGAACGCGGGCCGCACGGCGGACTTCATCGAGTTCGCCGAGCTGCTCGCGCGCGACGCGCTCCACCGCAACGAGTCCTGCGGCGGCCACTTCCGCGTCGAGCACCAGTACCCGGACGGCGAGGCGAAGCGCGACGACGCGAACTTCACCTACTCGGCGGCCTGGGAGTTCAAGGGAGTCGGCAAGGAGCCCGAGCTCCACAAGGAGCCGCTCGAGTTCGAGAACGTCCACCTCGCGGTGAGGAGCTACAAGTGATGAGCGCGCACGCTTCCGAGCACAAGACGATGAACCTCACCCTGATCGTCTGGCGGCAGGCCGGGCCGAACGATCCCGGCCGCTTCGAGACCTACCAGGCGAGGAACATCACCGAGCACCACTCCTTCCTGGAGATGCTCGACGTGGTGAACGAGGACCTGATCAGGGAGGGCAAGGATCCCATCGCCTTCGACCACGACTGCCGCGAGGGGATCTGCGGGATGTGCTCCGCGGTCGTGAACGGCGTGCCGCACGGCGGGCAGAAGCGGACGACGCTCTGCCAGCTCCACATGCGGACGTTCAAGGACGGGGACGCCATCTACCTCGAGCCCTGGCGGGCCCGGGCCTTCCCGATCCTGCGGGACCTCGTGGTGGATCGCGGGGCCCTCGACAAGCTCATCCAGGCGGCCGGTTACGTCTCCTGCCACACGGGCGGCGTGCCGGACGGGAACGCGATCCTCGTGGGGAAGCGCGAAGCCGACTACGCGATGGACGCGGCGGAGTGCATCGGCTGCGGCGCCTGCGTCGCGGCCTGCCCGAACGGCGCGGCGATGCTCTTCGCCGGGGCGAAGGTCTCGCAGCTCGCGGCCCTGCCCCAGGGCCAGGTCGAGGCCCCGGACCGCGTCGCCGCGATGGTGGCGGCGATGGCGGAGAACGGGTTCGGCAACTGCTCGAACCACTACGAGTGCGAGGCGGCCTGCCCGAAGGGCATCAGCGTGAAGTTCATCGCCCGCATGAACCGCGAGTTCATGAAGGCGCTCTTCCTCGACAAGATCGGGGCGCTGCCGAAGCCGTCCGCCTCCGCGGGCTGAACGCCCGAGCGCGATTCGGAAACACCCAAGGCTTCAGGCCTCAGGAAATGCATCTCCGCCGCCGTTCCCGAGGCCTGAGGTCCGAGGCCTGAGGCCAGGGGCCGATCACGAATCGCGAGCGGCCGTTCAGCGGCCGCACGGAGCCAGGAGCCTCCCGGGTGACGGGGCGGGGACCGGCGGTCCCTGCCCCGTTCTCCTTCTCCGGGGCGCGGCGCGCCTCCGGCCTCCCTGTCAGTCCCGGGTGATACGAGCCCCCCCGTGCAGGGTGCGGAGCGGCGGCGGTGGGTGGAGGCGCGGGGCGACGGCGACGGGGCCGGCGCGTCGAGGCTCGCCGGCGCGCTCGGGCTCCACCCCCTCGCCGCCCGGATCCTCGCCGCGCGCGGCCACGCGGAGCCGGACGCCGCGGAGGCCTTCCTCGCCGCGCGCCTCTCCGACCTGCCCGACCCGCACTCGATGAAGGGGATGGACGGCGCCGCCGGGCGGATCGTCCGGGCGGTGGAGGAGGGCGAGCGGATCGCCTGCTACGGCGACTACGACGTGGACGGCGTGACCTCGACCGTCCTCCTCGCCGGCTTTCTCCGGGCGGCGGGCGGCGACGTCGTGACCCACGTCCCGCACCGGCTCGTGGAGGGTTACGGCCTGAACCGGGAGGCCGTGGAGCGGCTCGCCGCGCAGGGGGTCCGGCTCCTCGTCACGCTCGACTGCGGGATCACCGCCGCGCCGGAGGTCCGCGCCGCGTCGGCGCTCGGCCTCGACACCGTGATCGTGGACCACCACACGGTCCCGGTGGAGCTCCCCGCGGCGGCCGCGATCCTGAACCCGCACCAGGAGGGCTGTCCGTACCCGTCCAAGGAGCTCTCGGCGGTGGGCGTGACCTTCGCCCTCGTCATGGCCCTCCGGAAGGCGCTCCGGGAGCGGGGCCGCTTCGGGGAGGGGCGCCCCGAGCCGAACCTGAAGGACGCGCTCGACCTCGTGGCCCTCGGGACGATCGCCGACGTCGTGCCGCTCGTCGGGGCGAACCGGATCCTGGTCCGCGCCGGGCTCGAGGTCCTCGCGCGGAGCCGCCGCCCGGGCGTCCGGGCGCTGAAGCGGGTGGCCGGGATCGCGGAGGGGACGGAGGTGACGGCCGGGCAGGTCGGCTTCCGGCTCGCGCCGCGGATCAACGCGGCGGGCCGGCTCGACGACGCGGGCCGGGGGGTGCGGCTCCTCCTCGGCGCGGACGAGGCCGAGGCCCGCGCCCTCGCCGAGGAGCTCGACCGGGAGAATCAGTCCCGGCAGGAGATCGAGCGGCGCATCCTCGGCGAGGCGCTGGACGACGCGGCGGCGCGCGTGCGGGAGGGGGCGCGCGGGCTCGTCCTCGCTCGGGACGGGTGGCACCCGGGCGTCGTCGGCATCGTCGCGGCGAGGGTCGCCGAGCGCTTCCACCGGCCGGCGGTGCTCGTGGCGATGGAGAACGGGGCGGGGAAGGGGAGCGGCCGGTCGATCGAGGGCTTCCATCTCTACGACGCGCTCGCCGCCTGCGGGCCGCACCTCGAGCGGTTCGGCGGGCACCGGCACGCCGCGGGCGTGACCGTCGCCCGGGCGAGCCTCGACGGCTTCCGCGCGGCCTTCGAGGCGGAGGCCTCGGCGCGCCTCTCCCCGGCGGATCTCGTCCCGCGCTGCCGGATCGACGGCTGGGTCCGGGAGGGGGACGTGACCGCTCGCGCCGCGGAGGACCTCGCCCGGCTCGGACCCTTCGGCGCCGGGCATCCGGAGCCGGTCTTCGCGCTCCGCGGGGCCGCGGCCCGGGCGCGCACGGTCGGCGCCGGCGGCGCGCACCTCAAGCTCGCGCTCGGCGGGCTCGACGCGATCGGCTTCGGCATGGGGGACCGGCTCGCCGCCTGCGCCGGGCCGCTCGAGGCGGCCTTCACCATCGGCTTCGACGAGTGGGACGGCGCGCGGCGGCTGCAGCTGAAGCTCCGGGACCTGCGGGCCTCCGGGGAGCGTGGCTGAACGACCGAGCGCGATTCGGAAACACCCAAGGCTTCAGGCCTCAGGAAAGGCGCCTCTGCCGCCGTTCCCGAGGCCTGAGGTCCGAGGCCCGAGGCCAGGGGCCGACCACGAGTCGCGAGCGGCCGTCTAGGCCGCTCCGCCCCCGGGAACCTTGACGCCTGAGGTTCCGCGATGTTAGCTCCCTCTTCCCCCACGCCCGGAGGCCCCTTTGGCCCGCTTCATCAGCGAGATCAAGCGCACGCACTCCTGCGGAGAGCTCACGACTCCCGACGCCGGCAAGGAGGTCGTCCTCTTCGGCTGGGTGAACAACCGGCGCGATCACGGCGGCGCGGTCTTCATCGACCTGCGCGACCGCGAGGGGGTGACGCAGGTCGTCTTCGAGGAGGACGTCCGGCCCGAGGTCCACGACCTCGCCGGGCAGCTCCGGCTCGAGTACTGCGTCGGCATCCGGGGGAAGGTCGTCTCCCGCGGCGGGAACGTGAACCCGAAGCTCCGGACCGGGGAGATCGAGGTCCACGCCACCGAGCTCGAGATCTTCAACCGCTCCGAGCCGACCCCGTTCCAGATCGAGGACCGGCTCGACACCGCCGAGGAGAAGCGGCTCGCGTACCGCTTCCTCGACCTGCGCCGGGCGCCGCTCCAGAAGACGCTGATGACCCGCGCCCGGGTGAACCACGTCACCCGGAACTACTTCACGGAGAGCGGCTTCCTCGAGCTCGAGACGCCCTTCATGGGCAAGTACACGCCCGGTGGCGCCCGGAACTTCCTCGTCCCCTCCCGCCTGAACCCGGGGAAGTTCTACGCCCTCGCGGAGAGCCCACAGCTCTACAAGCAGCTCTACATGGTCGCGGGCTTCGACAGGTACTTCCAGATCGTCCGCTGCTTCCGCGACGAGGATCTCCGGCTCGACCGGCAGCCCGAGTTCACCCAGATCGACGTGGAGATGAGCTTCGTCGAGCAGGGGGACGTCTTCGACGTGATCGAGGGGCTCGTCGTCCGGCTCTGGAAGGAGATGCTCGGGGTCGAGATCCCGCGGCCGTTCCTCCGGATGCCCTTCGACGAGTCCATGGCGAAGTACGGGAACGACAAGCCCGACCTCCGCTTCGGCATGCCCCACGTCGTCCTCACCGACCTCGTGAAGAAGCACGGGGGCGGCGGCGTCCCGCTCCTCGAGGAGGCGGTGAAGTCGAAGGGGATCGTGAAGGGGATGCGGATCCCCGCCTCGGCGAACCTCTCCCGGACCGAGGTCGACAAGCTCGAGGAGTACGTCCGGGGGATGGGCTCGAAGGGGCTCGCCCGGGCGAAGGTGGCCGAGGGCGGCGAGTGGACCCAGTCGCCCTTCGCGAAGACCATCACCCCGGAGCTGCGCCGGGAGATCAACGCCGCGTGCGAGGCCCAGCCGGGCGACCTCCTCCTCTTCCAGTTCGGGAAGGAGTCGGTCGTCCACACCGTGATGGCGAACCTCCGGGTCCACCTCGCGAAGAAGATGGGGCTCATCCCGGAGTACGGCTCCGGCGGGCAGTGGCAGTTCCTCTGGGTCGTGGACCCGCCCCTCTTCGAGTACGACGAGGAGTCTGGCCAGTGGGCGGCGGCGCACCACGCCTTCACCCGCCCGCGCGACCAGGACCTGCCCTACCTCGAGTCCGACCCCGGGCGCGTCTACTGCTGGCGCTACGACCTCGTGCTCAACGGGTTCGAGATCGGCGGCGGCTCGATCCGGCTCCACGACCCCGACGTGCAGCAGCGGGTCTTCGAGGCGATGGGGATCTCCGCGGAGGAGGCGAGGAGCAAGTTCGGCTTCCTCCTCGACGCCCTGAAGATGGGCGCCCCCCCGCACGGCGGCATCGCCCTCGGGATGGACCGGCTCGTGATGCTCCTCACCGGGGCGGAGTCGCTCCGCGACGTCGTCGCCTGGCCGAAGACCCAGAAGGGGACCGATCTCATGACCGGCGCCCCGGGCGACGTGGACGCGAAGCAGCTCCGCGAGCTCCACGTGAAGTCCACGTTCGAGCCGTCGAAGTAGGGCCCTTTCCCGCCGCGGGGGGCCGGTTCGCGGTACGCTCCCCGGAGGAGGGTGCGTGAGCTACGACGTCGTCGTCCTCGGCGGAGGAGTGAACGGCACGGGCGTCGCGCGGGACTGCGCGATGCGCGGGCTCCGCGTCCTCCTCCTCGAGAAGACCGACTTCGGGGTGGGGGCCTCGGGCAACAGCTCGGGGATGATCCACGGCGGCATCCGCTACATGCTCACCGACCGGAAGGTCACCGAGCTCGCCTGCCGGGACTCCGGCTACATCCAGCGGATCGCGCCCCACCTCCTCTTCCGGATCCCCTTCCTCATGCCCTTCGCCTCGAAGGCGGAGGGGGCGACCCTCCGGGACCGCGCGACCTGGTACGCGACGGAGGTCTACGTCGGGACCTACGACATCTACCAGCCGCTGAAGCGCGGGAAGCCGTCCACGCGCCTGACCTCCGAGGAGCTCTACCGGCTGGAGCCCGGCCTGCGCCCTGGGCTCCACGGGGCGGTGACCCTCGACGAGTGGGGGATCGACGCCTTCCGGCTCTGCGTCCTCAACGCGGTGGACGCCCGGGCGCACGGCGCGGAGGTCCGGACCTGGACGGAGGCGCGCGAGGTGCTCCGCGAGGGCGGCCGGGTCCGCGGCGTGCGCTGGCGCGACGCGATCACGGGGGAGGAGGGCGAGGCGATCGCGCCCGTCGTCTTCAACGCGACGGGGGCCTGGTCGCCGGCCTTCGCCCGGCGGAGCGGCGTCCGCGTCCCCATGCGCCCGGGCAAGGGCGTGCACCTCACCCTCGACCGCCGCTTCTCGAACTACGGGATCATCTGCGCCGCCGTGGACGGCCGGCAGATGTTCCTCATGCCCCACGAGAACGAGTCGATCGTGGGGACGACGGACGACGACCACTACGGCGACCCGGACGACGTCGAAGCCACGAACGACGAGGTGGAGTACCTCGTGGAGGGCGCCGCCTCGCTCGTCCCGGGCGTGCGCGGCGCGCGCGTCACCCGCGCCTGGTGCGGCCTTCGCACGACGATCCACGAGTGGGGCCGGAACGAGGACGCCCTCTCCCGCGAGCACCGGATCCTGGACGGCGCCGAGGACGGGGCGGCCGGGCTCCTCTCGATCGTCGGCGGGAAGCTCGCCTCCTACCGCGCCCAGTCGGAGGAGGTCACCGACCGCGTCCTCCGGCTCCTCGGGCGGCCCCCCGTCCCCTGCCGCACCCACGAGGCGCCGCTCCCGGGCGGCGACGAGGTCCCGGACTCCGCAGCGCTCGCCCGGGAGTGGCCGGTCGCGCGCCCGGTGGCGGCCCGGCTCGTCTACCGGCACGGGAGCCGGGCGCGGGAGATCCTCCGGCTCGTCCGGGACGACCCGCGCCTCGGGCTCGTCCTCTGCCGGGACGAGGCGATCCTCGCCGCCGAGGTCGTGCACTGCGCGCGCCACGAGCTCGTCCGGCGCCTCCAGGATCTCCGGCGGAGGTGCCGCGTCGGGATCGGGGGTTGCGGCGGCGTGGACTGCGCCCGGATCGCGGCGCAGCTCGCGGGGCGGGAGCTCGGCTGGAGCGCCGACCGGATCCGGGCGGAGCTCTCCGACCTCCTCGACCAGGGGTGGCGCGAGCGGCGGACGATCGTGGATGGTGCCCAGCTCGCCCAGGAGGAGCTCGTCCGCGGGGCGACCGGCCTCCTCGAGGTGGCCTCGTGAGGGAACCCGCGGCCGTGGAGGTGGACGTCCTCGTCCTCGGCGGCGGGATGGCCGGTGCGATCGCCGCGCTCTCGGCCCGGGCGGCGGGCGCCCGCGTCGCGCTCGTCCGGAGGGCGGCGGGCGCGACGGCGCTCTCGTACTTCACCGGATTCATCACGCGCGGCCCGATTCTGGCGCGGCAGATCCTCGAGGAGCTCCGGAAATCGTCCGGACGGTCGTAGGCCGTTCGGACGAAGTCCACAGCTTTTCCACATGTCCACCTTTATCCACAGCGACCAAAATCGCACGGCGTGGCGCGGTCTCGCGAGGAGCAGGGCCGAAACTGCAC
>JBBIPT010000144.1:0-9763 GCA_037442705.1 Anaeromyxobacter sp. | reverse complement strand
GCCGCGCTCGAAGGGGTCGTTCCCGAGGGCGGGCGGGCGGGTGCGCGGCCGCACCTCGCGCCGGGCCCGCGGGCCGCCGCGCTTCCTCTGCTTCGACCCTCCCGCCATCGCGTCCCTATAGACGTGCCGCGAGGGGCCGTCAAACGGGCGGTTCGCGGGACGGCTCCCAGAAGCCCGCGCGTCACGACCCGTGATCTGGGCCGACACGGATGCGAGGCGTCCGCGGCCCCCTCCGGGGGGGGGGCCTCACTGCAGTTCGCCCATCTCCACGGCGAGGCGCTGGAGGCGGAGCTTCATCCGCTCGAAGCGCTTGCGGAGGGCCACGCCGCTCACCGCCGATCCTCCGCTCGCGAGCACGTTCGCGACGTCGTCCCAGGCGAGCCCCTGGTCGATCCGGAGGGAGAGGATCTCCCGCTCCTCGTCGGAGAGGGCGCGGCGGACGGTCTCGAGGAACGCCGCCGCGCGCTCCACCCGCCGGAGGGAGGACGAGGCGCGGGCGTCCGGCACGCGGGAGATCGCCCCCCGCCGCAGCGAGCATCGCCTGCGCCGGAAGGCGTCGTCCCGGACACGGCGCGCGGCGTTGCGCGCCACGCCGAAGGACCACGTGAGCAGGGACGAGTCCCCCCGGAACCGGTCGATGGCCCGCACCATCCACTCGGCCCAGAGCGAGTAGGCGTCGTCCGCCTCATCGGGCTCCCGGAGCGCCGAGCGGAGGTACCGGCGGACGCGAGCTCCGTGAAGCCGGATGACCTCCTCCGCCGCCGCCCGCGGCTTCCCGGCGGCGAGGAGCGTCTGCGCGACGCCGTCGGGATCGGCGAGGGGGACGGGCGGCGGAGGCGCGGGCGCGGGCCTCCCGCCGGGAGGATCTCGTGGCTCTCGGGGCGTCATCCCGGCACCCGGGTCACCGGTGGACGAGGCAGTACTGCGCCTCCTGCCCGTTCAGGGAAGCGAAGGGGACCAGCCGGAGGCCCCCGTCCGGCCCGAGCAGGAGCCGCTCCGCGTAGGCAGGAACCGGGCCCACGTCCACCTGGGGGACCCTGTCGAGGTCGGCGATCATCCCGCCGAGCGGGCTCGCCACGTTGCGGGCGAGGATCGTCATCTCCAGCCCGAAGGCCGTCAGCGCGAGGGCCGCCACGAGCAGCACGGTCCGGGCGTCTAGCCGGTCCCTCCACCTCGGGGTCGCGGCGAACATGGTCTCCTCCTCCGCTCGCTTCCGAGCGTCGCGGGCTCCGTCGGCTGGGTCGTCGCCGTTCGGCTGCCCGCACCAAGTAGGTGCTCGGCACCGCGGCGGTGTGACGCCCCTCGCGTCGATCCTCCCGGGTCCCCCCGTGCGGCCCCGCCCGCCGGCGCGGGAAGGGTGCTCGACCTCCCGGTGGCTCGGGCGTTTCGGATCGAAGTCCGCCCGTGTAGGGTGTGCGGCGCATGGTCGCCTTCCTCGGCATGGGTGTGATCGGCAACGAGCGGCGAGACCTCTGCGCGGAGTGCGGAGGGCAGTGCTGCCGGAGCCGGCCGGGCATGGAGGCTCCGGAGCGCTTCCTCTCCGCCGCCGACCCGATCCTCGCCCTGGCCTCCGCGCTGGCCTCCGGCGAGTGGGTGCTCGCCGAGCACGTCGGCGTCCCCTGGGTGGACGGAGTGGAGCCGCCGGAGGAGGAGCGGCGGCGCGTGATCCGCTACCCGCGCCCGGCCACCGTGCACGAGCGCGGCCGCGGCGCGCCGCGGGACGAGCTCGGCCCGTGCGTCTTCCTCTCGGAGGGCGGCTGCCGGCTCTCCTTCGAGGAGCGGCCGCGTGCCTGCCGGGCGCTCGTCCCCACCTCCGGCTTCGAGTGCGAGGGGGACTGGGGGCGGCGCGAGGCGGCGCTCGCCTGGCTGCCGCACCAGGAATGGGTCGCGGAGGCGAGGGCGCGGGCCCGTCCCGGGGGCACCTGAGCGCGGCCGGGCTCGCTCACGGCTCCGGTGCGATCACCGCGCGGCCGCGGATCCGCCCCGCCCGCATGCGCTCGTAGGCGAGGGGTGCCTCGTCGAGCCGGAAGAGCTCGACCTCCGTGCGCACGCGCTTCTCCGCGGCGAGCGCCACGAGCTCGACGAGCTCGGGGATCGTGCCCCAGTAGGTCGTCGCCACGGAGCACTCCCACGGGACCCCGAAGAACCCCACCGGCAGCGCCCCGCCGCCCAGGCCGACGATGGTGATCTGCCCGAGGCGGCGAGCCGCCCGGGCGGCGAGCTCCAGGGTCGCCTGGGCGCCGACCATGTCGAGGATCGCGTCGGCGCCCAGGCCGTGGGTGACCGCGAGGATCCCGTGCACCGCCTCCTCGCCCGGGGCGAGTGCCTCGTGGGCCCCGAGGGCGACGGCGAGCGCCCGCTTGTCCTCGGCCTGGTCCACGGCGACGACCCGGGCGCCCGAGAGGGCCCGGAGGAGCTGGACGGCCATCTGGCCGAGCCCTCCCGCGCCGATGACCACCGCCGTGGACCCGGCCCCGAGGAGTGGCAGGGCCCGCTTCACGGCGTGGTAGGGCGTGAGCCCGGCGTCGGCGAGCGGCGCCGCCTCGCGCGGGTCGAGGGCGGCGGGCAACGGAACGAGCAGCCGGGCGCTCGGGACGAGCTGGAAGGGCGCCATCCCGCCGTCCCGCCCGAGCCCGCCTCCGGCCGCTCCCATCTCCGCCGAACGCTCGCAGTAGTTCTCCATCCCCGCGCGGCAGGCGCGGCACCGGCCGCACCCCCACGGGCCGTAGACCAGGACGGGGTCCCCGACGGAGAGACCGGCGGCGCCGGGCCCCATCTCCTCGACCCACCCGGCGTTCTCGTGCCCCAGCGTGAACGGAAGCGGGTAGGGGAGAAGCCCCTCCTCGAACTCCTGCAGGTGGAGGTCCGAGTGGCAGGCCCCGGCGCCAGCGACCCGGATCAGGACCTCGCCGGGACCGGGCCTCGGGACGGGGACCTCGCGAAACTCCGGCGGTCTCTTCCACGCGACGAGCTGGTAGGCCTTCATGGCCTCAGCCTGGCACCGTCCTCGCCGCGCGTCCCCTCACCGGTCGAGGCTCGGACGATTCGCCGCTGCCCCGCCGGGCCGGTGGCACGGCCGCGCGGCTCGCGTCCCTTCGGTCGGATCGCCGTGGTACACCGGACGCCCGATGCCCTCCATCCAGGTCCTCCCCTCCGGGCTCGTGAACCAGATCGCCGCGGGCGAGGTCGTCGAGCGGCCCGCCTCGGTGGTGAAGGAGCTCGTGGAGAACGCCCTCGACGCGGGGGCACGGAACGTGTCGGTGGACCTCGAGGAGGGGGGGCTCTCGCTCGTCCGGGTCGCGGACGACGGGGCGGGGATGGACCGGGAGGACGCGCTCCTCTCGCTGGAGCGCCACGCGACCTCGAAGCTCCGCGACGCGGAGGGGCTCGCGGCGATCGGGACGATGGGCTTCCGGGGCGAGGCCCTCCCGGCGATCGCCTCCGTCTCCCGCTTCCGCCTCGAGACCTCGGCCGGCGAGGACGGCGCGGGGGTCCGGATCGAGGTGGAGGGAGGGAACCTCCTCGGCGCGGAGGACGCCGCCCGCCCGCGGGGGACGACCATCGAGGTCCGTGACCTCTTCTTCAACACCCCCGCCCGCCGGAAGTTCATGCGGGCCGCCTCGACCGAGACCGCCCACGCGAGCGAGACGGTGATCCGGCTCGCGCTCGCCCGGCCGGACGTGGGGTTCACGCTGCGATCGGGGGGCAGGGTGGCCTTCGGGGCGCGGGCCGGGGCGGGGCTCGCCGATCGCGCCGCCCAGGCGCTCGGGCGCGAGGCCCACCGCCACCTCCTCCCGGTGGACGCGCGGCGGGGAGAGGTCCGGGTCCACGGGCTCCTCTGCTCGCCCGATCACTCCGAGGCGACGGGCCGATCGCTCTACCTCTTCGTGAACGGACGGTGGGTGCGCGACCGGGGCGCGGCCCACGCCGTCCTCCGCGGCTACGCCGGCACCCTCCCGGGCGGGCGCCACCCGGCCGGCATCCTCTTCGTCGAGCTCCCCCTCTCCCGCGTGGACGTGAACGTCCACCCGCAGAAGCACGAGGTCCGCTTCGCGGAGCCGCGCGAGGTCTACGACGCCGTCTTCCACGCGGTCGCGTCGACCCTCCGGACCGCGCCGTGGCTCGGGCGCACGGCTCCCGCCTCCGCGCCGGAAGGGTCCGTGGCGGAGCCGCCTGCGGGGATCGCCGCGGAGGAGACGGCCGAGCTCCTCTCCTGGGCCCGGGCGGCTCGCCCGCCGGAGGGGAGCGGCGCGGCTCTCGCCCTCCCGGCCCCTGGTCCCTTCGAGTCGGGCCGGCTCGGGCTCTCGCTCCCCGCGCCGGAGGGCGAGGTCCCGCGCCCGGCCGGCTACTTCGCGTCGCTCCGCTACGTCGGGCAGCACGCCCGGACGTACCTGCTCTGCGAGGCCCCGGGCGGCGCGCTCGTCGTGGTGGACCAGCACGCGAGCCACGAGCGCCTCCTCTTCCACCGGCTCCGCGAGGCCCACCGGACCCGCGCGCTGCCCGTGCAGCCGTTCCTCGTGCCGCGCGTCGTGACGCTCCAGCCCGCGCTCGCCCGCACGCTGGAGGGCGCGCTCGCGGAGCTCGCCCGGCTCGGGATGGAGGTCGAGCCGTTCGGAGGGGACGCCTTCGCGGTGAAGGGGGCCCCCGCAGCGCTCGGCGGCGTGGACCTCGAGGCGCTGCTCTCGGATCTCGCCGCGCAGCTCGCGGAGGTCGACCGCGGCAGCGCGGTCGACGAGGCCTTCCACGACCTCCTCGCGACGATGGCCTGCCACTCCGCCGTCCGCGCGAACCAGGAGATCTCCTCCGAGGAGGCGAGGGCGCTCCTCGACGGCCTCGACGCGATCGACTTCAAGGCCCGGTGCCCCCATGGGAGACCCGTGGTCTTCGAGGTGTCGCTCGCGGACCTCGAGCGTCGCGTGGGGAGACGGTAGGAGGGAGGCGCACTCCTCCGAAGCCCCCGAGAGCCCGGGACATTCCAGGAGCCCCTCCGGCACCGAAGATGCAACGCCTCGTCGCGTGCAGGGAACGATCACGAGCCGCGACGTCCTCCGCCACAGCCTGACGATCCTCCGGCTGTGGGGCCCGCGCTTCTACTTCCGGTGCGTCGCGGCCATCGCGAGCGGGCGTTCCTGCACGTTCCTCGAGGTCCTGGCCGGCAGGCGCTGAGCGGTACCTCGGAGGGCGAGGTCACCCGCTCGCGCCACGCTTCGCGCCGTTCGCCCCCCGCGAGCGTCAGGCCGCACGGGGCGGGACGGACCGGCCCCGGGGTGGCGCCTCCCCACCCGCCCCGGTCGTGCGACCCACGCCCGGGGGTCACGCGGATGTGGACGCCCCCTCGCCCCTTTGGCAGAGTCCGCCCGTGCCTCGCGACCCGCGCCTCCGCCCCTTTCGCGTGACCCTGTGGGTCGTCTACCTCGTCGTCACGTTCGGCGCCGTGGGGCTCACGATCCGGAGCATCGTGAAGAACCTCACCGGACCGCACCGGCCCGCCGCGGCCGGGACGCTGCCGACCCGCGCGGCGATGCGGGTCTGCGTGAACGAGCTCGAGGCCCTCCACCGGGAGCAGAACGACCGGGCCTGGAGGCTCGGGTCCGAGGTCGGCGAGGCGGACGCGGTCCAGCGCTGGCAGATCTGGGCGCGGGAGTGGGAGCAGCGGGTGGACGACCTCGCGGACCGCTGCCGGCTCGACGCGGACGATCCCGATCCGCAGGGGTTCGGCGGGCGGGCCGAGCTCGCGGAGGCCCGGAGCGCAGTCCTCGCGCTGCACCGCGCCTACGCGGCCCAGGTGAACCGCTTCGCCCAGGAGGAGGCGCGGCTCGCCCGGGAGGCGGATCGGTCGCTCCGGGAGGCGCGGGGCGCGCTCGCGCGCCCTCCGGGGAAGCGGTGAGCCCGCTCCGGAGCCCGGGTCAAGGGCACGGGAGCAGGGGGCCGGGCGTCACGTTCACGAAGGTCCAGCGGTAGGTCTGGATCTCGAAGCGCCCGCCGTCCCCGGTGACCGCCGGGGTCCGGTTCGGCTCCAGGGCGTCGGGCGAGGGATCGAAGCCGTTCGAGACGACGAGCTCCACGACGTGGACGACCCCCGGCGCGTCGGGTCCGGGGAAGGCCCCCAGCTCCAGCGGCGGGAAGTACCCGTACGGACGGAACGTGAACCCGGGGACGCTCCGCTGGAGCTCGAGCGGGTTGGGATCGGGAGGGAGGGCGTCCTCCGGGTTCTGGGGGGAGGTGCGGCCGGGGAAGTCCTTCTGGTAGTCCACGAACCACCGGGCCGCGAGGGTGACCCGCTCCCCGTAGAAGATCCGCGCCCCGAGGTCGTAGGACGGGGCCACGGCGCAACCGGCCGGGACGGGGATGATCGACTCGGCGGGCAAGGTCGTCGACGCCGCGAGGATGCGGGGAGGGGTGATCGTGCCCGCCGGGTAGTCCGGGAGGGGCTGGGGGAGCGGGCAGGCGGCGAGCAGGGCGGCGGCCGCGGCCGCGGGCACGATGCGCTTCATCCCTCCACCTCCTCGTCCGGCGGGAGCGGCTCTCCCCGGCGCTCCGCCTCCTGCCGCTCGAGGTGCCGGAAGATCGTCCGCGGGTCCACCCCGAGATCCTTCGCCGTCTTCGTCCGGTTCCCGCCGTTCCGCTCGAGCACGTCGTTGATGTAGCGCCGCTGGAACTCCTCCTTCGCCTGGGCGAGGGGGAGGATGGGCTCGAGCACGTCGGCCCGCAGGTCGAGGTCGTCCGCCGAGACGAGCGCCCGGTCGGCGAGGACCGCCGCCTTCTTCACGCGGTTCTCGAGCTCGCGCACGTTGCCCGGCCAGGCGTACTTCCGCATCGCGACGAGCGCCGAGGGCGTGAAGCCGCGCACCCGGGAGCCGAACTCCTTCGCGAACCGCTGGAGGAACCAGCGGGCGAGGACGACCACGTCGTCCCCCCGCTCCCGGAGGGGCGGCAGGGCGATGCCGACGACGTGGAGCCGGTAGTAGAGGTCCTCGCGGAAGGCCCCCCGCCGGATCTCCTCCTCGAGCTGCTTGTTCGTCGCGGCGACGACCCGGATGTCCACCGGCTCCGGGCGCGTGTCGCCGACCTTCGTCACCGCCCGCTCCTGGAGGGCCCGGAGGAGCTTCACCTGGAGGGCGGGGGGCATCTCCCCCACCTCGTCGAGGAAGAGGGTGCCCCCGTGGGCGGCCTGGAACCTGCCGCCCCGGGTGGCCACCGCCCCGGTGAAGGCCCCCTTCGCGTGGCCGAAGAGCTCGGACTCGAGGAGGCTCTCGGGGATCGCGCCGCAGTTCACGGCGACGAACGGCCCGGTCCCGCGGGGAGACCGCCGGTGGATCTCGCGGGCCACGATCTCCTTGCCGGTCCCGGTCTCGCCGGTGACGAGCACCGAGACGTCGGTGGAGGCGACCTTCTCGATCCGCCGGTAGACCTCGCGCATCGACGAGCCGGCGCCCACGAGGTCGCCGAAGCGGCGCGAGGAGACCTCCTCCCGGAGCGCGACGTTCTCCCTGCGGAGGGAGTCGAGGAGGAGGGCGTTCTCGAGGAGAAGGGAGGCCTGGGCGGAGAAGACGGTGAGCGCCTCGAGCGCGCGGTCGTCGAAGAGGGAGACCACGTCGTCGTTGCCGAGGTAGATGACGCCGAAGACCTCGCCCTTCTGGAGGAGGGGGGCGCAGAGCACCGAGCAGAGCTTCAGGTTCACGACGGACGAGGAGCCGGACCACTCCGCGTCGTGGAGCGCGTCCGCGACGACGAGCGGCCGCCGGGTCTGGACGACCCGCTGGACGATGGAGTCGGAGACGCGCTCGAGGGCCCCCTCGATCGACTCGCGGGCGACGTTCCGGGCGGCGCGGACGCTCATCTCCCCGTCCTCGAGGAGGATGAGGAAGCCCTTGTCGGCCTGGGTCACGTCGAGGAGGGCGTCGAGGAGCTCGTCGAGGAGGCTCGGGACGTCGGTGGCGGCGAAGAGCCGCTCCGAGAACCGGACGAGGGCGTCGAGCGCGACGAGGCGCTGGCCCGAGCGGGCGCGGTCCGGGACGGGGGTCCGGACGGGGTCGAAGGAGAGCTCGCTGCCGCCGATCCGGATCCGGTCGCCGCGGGCGAGCCGGTGGGAGGAGCGCCGCTTGCCGTTCACGATCATCTCCCCGTCGTGGGCGGCGGCCGCGTACTCCTTGCCGTCGTAGTGGACGTGGAGGGCGGTGGGGGCGAGGCCGGGATCGTCCACGGCGACGTCGTTCTCCGGATCGCGCCCGAGGCTCGTGATCCGCTTCACGAGCGCGATCTCCCGCTCCACCCCGTCCGGTCCCCTCACGAAGAGCGTGGCCACTTCTAGAAGCTCCACTCCAGCTTCAGGGCGCCGCCGCCGCCGCGGGCGGGGGTGATCTCCGTCTCGACCCTCGGGACGTAGTGCCTGTGGGCGTCCCAGACGCCGTAGCCGTAGAGCGCCCAGAAGAGCCCCGCCGAGACGTACTTCACCACGTCCACCTGGGAGAGGAGGGCCCGGTCGGAGTCGGAGTAAGGCGGGCGGGAGCAGCCGGGCTGGCCGGTGACGCAGGTCCGGGTCCTGTCCTCCGCGATCTGGTTGTGGAACAGGATCGCGGAGAGGTTCACGAGGCCGAGCACGACCTGCCCGGCGAGGATCGCCGTCCCCTTCGCCCGGTCGCCGTTCTGGAACTGGCCGGCGCCGAGCGGCATCCAGTTGTACAGGTAGTAGCGCTCCTCCAGCCGGATCACCTTCCCCGGCGGGCCCGTGCGGATCAGCTCCTCGGCGAGGAGCCTGCGGCGGGCCTCCTCGGCGAGCCGCTGCTTCTCCCGGAGCTCGCGCCTCCGCTCGCGGAGGGGCGCGAGGGCCGGCTCGTGCTCCTTCTTCACCGCGTCGAAGAACTCGACGACGGCGGGCGGGACGAGGAAGGGATCGAGGGCGTAGTCCGGCTCCACCGACAGGAGGTTCACGAACGAGCTGCGGGCGCCCGTCCGATCCCCGAGCTGGAACTCGGCGATCCCGAGCATCCGGTGGGCGTCCACGGCCTCCGCGTCGGTGAGGTCGGGTCCCCGGGCGAGCATCTGCCGGAGGATGGCGGCCGCCTCCGGGTAGGCCCCGAACTCGAAGCGGTCCTTCGCCCGCTTCATCTCGGGCGGGGCGGTGAGGGCGAGGGCGACGAGGAGAGCGATCATCGGGTGGACTCGGAGGCCGATCGGGCGATGGGAGGGGGTTTCTTCACGGCCTCTCGACTCCCGGACCGGGGACGATCACGTCCGCGCCGGCGCGGAGCTGGATCCGGAGCTCGCGCGGCGGGGCGTCCAGCGGCTCGAGGACGAGCCGGGCCGCGGCTTCGTAGGGGCTCTCCCCTCCGGCGGGCACCGCGACGGGGAGAGCGGCGCGTTGCGAGTCGCCGGCCGTCCCCACGAACTCGCCCTCGACGAAGATCCGGGTGGCGGGATCGCCGTCCACGCGCAGCCGGGCCGGGCGAGGGACGAGGGAGACGCGGAGCTCGCCCGCCCGCGCCGCCTGCTCGGCGGTGATCTCGCGGACGAACGGGGTGCAGCAGGCGTGCTCGATCTGCATCGTGTAGGTCCGTCCCGGCCCGAGGGCGAACTTCACCACCTGCTCCCCCCGGGCGACCTCGACGCCGTCGAGCAGCGCCCGCATGGCGTAGGGCCGGACGTGCACCTCGAGCGGCACCGGGCGCGCCGGGAGGGCCCCGAGCGCCGGCGGCTCCAGCAGCTCGAACTCCAACCCCAAGGCCTCGGCCACGCCCCGGGAGCGCGCGACGAACTCCGCCAG
>JBBIPT010000143.1:0-9771 GCA_037442705.1 Anaeromyxobacter sp. | reverse complement strand
GCCGCAGGCGGCGGCGAGCGCGGCGGCGAGCGCAGGGAGCGCCGGGATCCGCACGGCGGCCTCCTCAGAAGTGGTACATCGCGGCGACGCTCCCCGTGAACACGCTCCAGGGCTCCGTCCCGCGCACGGTCTCGAGCCCCCACGCCCGCGTGGAGCGCTCGATGGGGCCCACCTTCGACTTCACGCTGTCGTAGCGGATCGCCGCGCCGAGGCCGGCCTCCACCGCGAGCTGCGGGATCCCGATGAAGCCGAAGTAGATCTCGAAGCCGGCCCTGAGCCGCCCCGACCACCCGGAGTACTCCGTCGCGTCGCCGCCCTGCGTGACGGCCGGGATCGTCTCCTTCGCCCAGATGAGATCCACCTCGGGGACGAGCTCGAAGGTCCCTCTCCGCCTTCTACGAGGACCTCGCGAGCATCGGCACGCCCGCGGGGAACGCCCAGGACCGGACGATGATCCTCGCCTGGAGCGAGTTCGGGAGGCGGGTCCGCCAGAACGACAACGGCACCGACCACGGGACCGCCGGCCTCGCCTTCTGCGTGGGGCGCGGCGTCACCGGCGGCTTCTACGGGCAGTACCCGGACCTCGCGGACCTCGACCGGAACGGCAACATGCGCTTCCGGGTCGACTTCCGGAGCCTCTACGCGACCGCGCTCGAGGGGTGGCTCGGCCTCCCCGCCGCGGAGACGGACGCCCTGCTCCTCCAGGGGGCGAGCGTCGCGCCGTATCCCCGGCTCGCGTTCGTGTGAGGGGCGCCGCGCCGGAGGTCACCGCGCCCCGGCGCCGCCCGCCCCCGCCCCCCCGAGGAGCTGCCTCTCCAGGAAGAGCGCGATCGCCGCGGTCATCGTGTCCCGGTTCTCCTTCTTCTGGAACCCGTGCCCCTCGTCGAGCGCGAGGAGGTACCAGACCTCCTTCCCCTTCCCGAGGACGGCGCGGACGATCTGCTCCGCCTCCGAGGCGGGGACCCGCGGGTCGTTCTTCCCCTGGATGACGAAGAGGGGAGCGGCGAGCTTGTCCACGTGGTTCAGGGGCGAGATCCGCTCCATCACCGCGAGCACCTCCGGGACGCGCTCGTCCCCGTACTCCGCGCGACGGAGATCCCGCCGGTACTCGGCCGTGTTCCGGAGGAAGGTCGGCAGGGACGAGATCCCGACGACGTCCACCCCCGCCCGGACCCGCTCGCCGAAGAAGGCCATCGAGGCGAGCACCATGTAGCCGCCGTAGGAGCCGCCGTAGACCGCGATCCGCGAGGCGTCGAGCCCCGCGTGCCGCTCCACGAAGTCGAAGGTCGCGCCGATGTCGGCGATGGCCTGCTCGCGCCGGATCCCGTCGTCCATCGCGAGGTACCGCTTCCCGTAGCCGTCCGAGCCGCGGACGTTCGGCGCGAGGACGGCGAGGCCGAGGTCGCTCGCGAGGAACTGGAGGAAGGCGCTGAAGGCCGGCCGGAACTGGGACTCGGGCCCGCCGTGCCAGTAGACGACGACGGGGCGCTTCCCCTCCCCCGGCTTCCGGTAGAGGAAGGCCGGCACCTCGACGCCGTCCGTGGAGGGATAGCGGACGAGCTCCGGCTCGACGAAGGTCCGCGGGTCGAGCCCTCCCACCTCGGAGCGGGTCCAGCGCTCGAGCCTCGCCGGAGCCCTGCCCGCAGCCGGGCGCGCGGACGGCAGCTCGGCGACGAAGACGTCCTGCGGCTCGGTCGGGAGCCCGATCGCCATCGCGAGCCGGTCGCTCCGCCCCGCCGGGAAGCGGAGCTCGCCCACGATCCCCTTCGGCGTCTCCACCGTCGAGACCTTCCCCGTGCGCGGGTCGAGGAGCTGGACCCGCGAGTACCCGTCCGCGTTCACCGCGAAGGCGACGCGGCCGTCCGCCGCGACCGCGAGCTGCTCCACGTCCTCCGCGATCCCCGGCGCGGCCGCGGGGGGCGTCGCCTCCGGGCGGGAGAGGTCCACCCGGTGGAGCGCGTTCCGGTCCCCCCATCGGTCGGTCACGGCGAGGACCGACCGGCCGTCCGCGGCGAAGGCGGCGCCGCGGACCGAGCCCTTGCCGGGGAGGAGGGAGCGGGCCTCCCCCGTCCCGAGGTCCACGAGGAGGAGGTCCGCGTCGGCGATGGAGCGGAAGCGGGTGACGAGGAGCCGCCCGCCGTCCGGAGAGAACTCGACGGGGAAGTGGGTCCCCTCCCGCTCGAGGACCCGCCGCGCCTCGCGCGGCCTCGCCGCGTCGGCGACGTAGACGTCGGCGTCCTTCCCGTTCCGCCCGGTGCCGGACCAGGCGAGCCTGCGCCCGTCGCGGGAGACGAGGAGCCCCTCGTGGCGGCTCTTCCCGTCGGTGAGGAGCTCGGCGCGCCCCGCCGTCCGGTCGAGCCGGAACACCTGGTAGGCCTCCCCGCCGCCCACGTCCTGCAGGTAGTAGATCGTCCCCGGCTCCCCGGGGGCGAAGCGGGCGTCGCGGATCGGCTCCTTGCCGAAGGTCACCTGCTCGCGCGCGCCCATCGGCTTCGAGACGACGTGGAGCTGGGCCGTGCTCGCGAAGCGCGTGCCGACGAGGATCGCCTTCCCGTCCGGCGCGACGTCGAGGAGCGAGGCGGCCCGGGCGTTCTGGTACTGCTCGAGCCGCTCGAGGAGCGCGGGTGGGACGGCCGGCAGCCCGAGGGCGAGGAGGTTCGGCTGCCCGGGGAGGGGCGCGAGCTGGAGCGGGGTCGCGGCGGCGGGGACCTTCTCGGCCGGGGCGACGGGAACGGCCTGGGAGAGCGCGAGCGCGAGGAGGATCGTCTTCATGGTCCGCCCGCTTACCGCCGCGGCCCCCTCCGCGCAAGGGCCGGCCGCGCCCACCCTGGGCCCCCCGCGGGGGTCACGCGCCCCCCCCGGGCGGCCCGGAAGGCCGGACCGGGTGTCCCGCAGGTCCGCGGATTGCCTAGAATGTCCCCCGCATGCCGAGGAGGCCCGCACCGGACGGCGACACGGCCGTCGTCGTCCCGAGGACGAAGAGGGAGAAGGCGACCCGGAGGCCGCCGCTCTACAAGGTGCTCCTGCACAACGACGACTTCACGACGCAGGAGTTCGTGGACTGGGTGCTCGTGAACGTCTTCGGGCACGACCTCGACCGGGCGCACCGCATCATGCTCCAGGTTCACATGCACGGGATCGGCGTGGCGGGTATCTACCCTCACGAGGTCGCGGAGACGAAGGCGCAGAAGACGATGGAGCTCGCGCGCGAGGCGGAATTCCCCCTCCTCGTCACGCTGGAGGCGGAGTAGCGATGGTGACGGTCTCGAAGGAGCTGCAGCAGACCCTGCAGGCCGCGGTGGCGGAGGCGCGGAAGCGTCGTCACGAGTACGTGACGCTCGAGCACCTGCTCTACGCCATGACGAAGGACCGCACCGCCTCCGAGGTCCTCCTCGCCTGCGGCGCCGATCTCAAGGCCCTCGAGAAGGACCTCGAGGACTACCTCGACCGGACCCTCGAGGCGCTCGCGCTCGCCCAGGACCCGGAGCAGACCGCCGCCTTCCAGCGCGTCCTCCAGCGGGCCGCCTGGCACGTCCAGGGCTCCGGCCGCACCGAGCTCAACGCCGGCGACGTCCTCGTCGCCATCACCCGCGAGCGCGGCTCGCACGCCGTCTACCTCCTCGAGAAGCAGGGGGTCCGGAGGCTCGACATCCTCCAGTACATCTCCCACGGGATCGGCAAGGAGGGGCCGGGCGGCGAGGAGGAGGAGCCGGGCGAGGAGGGGCCGCAGAAGCCCGTGCGGGATCCCTTCAGGACCTTCACGGTGAACCTCGTGGAGCGCGCGGCCCAGGGGCTCATCGACCCGCTCATCGGGCGCGACGACGAGATCGAGCGGATGGTCCAGGTCCTCTGCCGCCGCCGGAAGAACAACCCGGTGCTCGTGGGCGACCCGGGCGTCGGGAAGACCGCGATCGTGGAGGGGCTCGCCCTCGCCATCCACCAGAAGCGCGTCCCCGCCGTGCTCGAGAAGTCGGCCATCTTCCTCCTCGACATGGGCTCGCTCCTCGCCGGCACGAAGTTCCGCGGCGAGTTCGAGCAGCGGCTGAAGGGCGTCATCGCCGGCGTGAAGAAGACGCCGAACGCGATCCTCTTCATCGACGAGATCCACACGATCGTGGGGGCCGGCGCGACGACCGGCTCCTCGATGGACGCCTCGAACCTCCTGAAGCCGGGCCTCGCCTCCGGCGAGCTCCGCTGCATCGGCTCCACGACCTTCCAGGACTACAAGGCGACGTTCGAGCGCGACCACGCCCTCGCCCGCCGGTTCCAGAAGATCGAGATCCACGAGCCGTCCGTGGAGGACACCGTCCGGATCCTGAAGGGGCTGAAGAAGGTCTACGAGGAGCACCACGGCGTCGTCTACACGCCGAAGGCCCTCCGGGCCGCGGCGGAGCTCGCCGCGAAGCACATCAACGACCGGCAGCTCCCGGACAAGGCGATCGACGTCCTCGACGAGGCGGGCGCGCGCGACCGGATGCGGGAGGAGAAGGACCGCCACCACCGGATCACGACCCGCGACGTGGAGCGGGTGGTCGCGAAGATCGCGAAGATCCCGGAGCGGACCGTCTCGGCGGACGACGAGGCGGCCCTCCTCGCCCTCGAGCCGGAGCTGAAGAAGGTGATCTTCGGGCAGGACGGGGCGGTGGAGGCGATCGTCTCCTCGATCAAGCTCTCCCGGTCCGGCCTCGCCTCGCCGGAGAAGCCGATCGGGAACTTCCTCTTCTCGGGGCCGACCGGCGTGGGGAAGACGGAGCTCGCGAAGCAGCTCGCCCGGATCCTCGGGGTCGAGTTCCTCCGCTTCGACATGACGGAGTACCAGGAGAAGCACACCGTCTCCCGGCTCATCGGCGCGCCGCCGGGGTACGTCGGCTTCGACCAGGGCGGGCTCCTCACCGACGCGATCCGGAAGACGCCGTTCGCGGTCCTCCTCCTCGACGAGATCGAGAAGGCCCACCCGGACATCTTCAACCTCCTCCTCCAGGTGATGGATCACGCCACCCTCACCGACAACAACGGGCGCAAGGCCGACTTCCGGCACGTGATCCTCGTGATGACCACGAACGCCGGGGCGCAGGAGCTCTCCGCCCGGCGCGTGGGCTTCGGCGCGGACCTGTCCGGGCCCGGGAACGCCCGGAGCGCGATCGAGCGGACCTTCAGCCCCGAGTTCCGCAACCGGCTCGACGCCTGGGTGGCCTTCGACTCGCTGCCGCCCGAGGTCATCGCGAAGGTCGTGGACAAGATGGTGAAGGAGCTCGAGGCGCAGCTCGCCGAGAAGAAGGTCCGGATCGAGCTCACCCCCGCCGGCCGGGCCTGGCTCGCCGAGCGCGGCTTCGACCGGAAGATGGGGGCCCGGCCCATGGCGCGGCTCATCCAGAACGAGCTGAAGAAGCCGCTCGCGGAGAAGATCCTCTTCGGCGAGCTCCACGGGGGCGGCACCGTCCGCGTGGAGGTCGAGGAGGGGCTGGAGAAGCTGCGGCTCGTCGTGGCGCCGGCGCCGGCCCCCGCGCCGCCGAAGCCGCAGGAGCCGATGCCGGCGTAGTACGGGTCAGGCAGGAGCATTCCTCCTGGCCGCGATCGCTCGCGGCGACCGCCCCGTCCGCCGGCATGGCCGTGCGCGCTCGAATCGATCCGGACCGTTCGTGGTTCGACAGGCTCACCACGAGATGAACTGCTCGCACGCGATCGGGCCCGGCACGCAGCCGTTCGCCCTGAGCCTGTCGGGCGAACGTCCGGGCTCGATTCGAGAGATCACGGCCGTCACTTCCCGGCGCCCACGGCCTTCTTCAGGGCGCCCTCGATCGAGTCGGGCGCGCAGCGGATCCGCATGAAGCTGTGGTCGCCCATCATCGAGAGGTCGGGGAAGTTCAGCGCGATGCGGAACTTCGCGTGGAGCGCCTTCACGACCCCCTCGCGGACGAGGACCTCGTAGGGCAGGTGGCCGGTGGAGCGGAGCGGCTTGAAGTCGATCTCCTTCATCACGTTCGCGTCGCCACCGCAGCCGTCGGAGAGGCCGACGCCGATCACCGTCTCCTCGGGGGAGACGTCGATCCGGTAGATCTTCTTCGTCCCGCCGCGCCCCGCCGCGAGCCCCGCCTCCACCGCCGCGAGCGCCTCGGCCTGGGAGGCGAACTTCCCGATCGTCCAGGGATCGTCGAAGTAGGGCATCGACATCATGTAGTGGTAGCCGCGGAGGTCCTTCGCGGACTTGCCGTCCTTGGGCCCGTACTCCTCGAGCTTCCCGAGCGCCTGCCCGAGCTTCGCCGCGACCGGGCCGAGGTCGGCCTTCATCCGGTAGCCTGCGGCCATGTAGACGGGGTTCGTCCAGGCGACCTGCACCTCGTCGCCGACCTTCGTCACCGTCACCCGCTGCGCGGCGGCGTAGCCGCCGAGGGGTGCCTGGGCCGAGGCCGCCTCGAGCTCGGCGCTCGTCACCGCGAGAACGACCGCGCCCTCGTACGGCGCGTAGCTCCCCACGACCTCGAAGCCGGCGGCGGCGAGCTTCCCCTTCGCCGCCTCCGCGGCCGCCGCGACCTCGCCCGGCCCGCGGCTCGCGAGCACGAACGGCTTCATCTTCCCTTCGGCGGCGGCGGATCCTGCGGAACCGGCGACCAGCGCGAACACGACGAGCGACTCCATCACGCGACGCATGCCTCACCCTCCTCGGAGTTGCCGGGGCGGGGCCGCGCCTCGGTGGACGGCGCATGGTACCCCTGAAGGGGGCCGCCGGGGCAGCGGCATCTGGCCGCCCCCGAACGGCGGCGGAGAGGCGGCGCCCGGAAGCGCCGAGGGCGCCCGCGCGGGCGCCCTCGATGCAAGGCTCCGGGGAGCCCGCTCGCCTCCGTGGCTACTTCACGGTGACCTGGATCGTCCGCGGCTTCGCCTCCTCGCGCTTCGGGAGGGTCACGGTGAGGACGCCGCTCTCGTACTTCGCCTCGACCTTCGTCGCGTCCACGGTCTTCGGGAGCGCGAAGGACCGGAAGTACGTGCCGGCGGCCCGCTCGCTCCGGTGGATCGTCTCGTCCTTGCCCGGCTCGGAGAGCCGGCGCTCGGCCTGCACGGTGAGCGTGTCGTTCTCCACCTGGATCTGCAGGTCCTTCGCCTCTAGGCCCGGCAGGTCGAGGACGACACGGAAGGCCGCCTCGGTCTCGACCACGTCGGAGGCGGGGCAGAGCCCGTAGCCGCTCCGGCCCGAGGCGGGCAGGGCGACGTCCTTCATGAGCCGGTCCACCTCGCGGGAGAGGGTGGAGAACGTGTCGTCGCGGGTCTTCCAAAGGGTCAGCATGGTCACACTCCTCCTTCGTCTTTCTTTCGATTTCGAGAGAAAGCCCTCGCGCGCCCGGCCGGGCTCGTCCGTGAGGCCGGGGCGTCGCGTCACGGCGCCTACGTAAGCACCCTCCCCGCCCTGTCAAGCGCCGCCGCCGCCGGTGTAGAACGGCCCCCGTGCGGCAGGCCCCCCTCCCGATCGACCCCCTCCTGCCGGAGCTCGTCGCCGCGCTGCGGGAGGGCCCCTCCGTCGTGGTCGAGGCGCCGCCGGGCGCCGGGAAGACGACCCGGGTCCCCCGGGCGATCCACGAGGCGGGGCTCGCGGGTGGCAGGGAGGTCGTCGTCCTCGAGCCGCGGCGGCTCGCGGCCCGGCTCGCGGCCCGGAGGGTCGCGGCCGAGCTCGGCGAGCGGGCGGGCGAGACGGTGGGCTGGCAGGTCCGGTTCGAGGAGGTCGCCTCCCCCCGCACCCGGATCCGCTACGTGACCGAGGGGCTCCTCGGCCGCCGCCTCCTCTCCGATCCCTCCCTCCCCGGAGTGGGCGCCGTCGTCCTCGACGAGTTCCACGAGCGCCACCTCCAGGGCGACCTCGCCCTCGCCCTCCTCCGCCGTCTCCAGCGGACCTCCCGCCCCGACCTCCGGATCGTCGCGATGTCGGCGACGCTCGACGCGGCGCCGGTCGCCGCCTACCTCGGCGCGCCGTCGCTGCGCTCCGAGGGGCGGCTCCACGAGCTCGGGGTGGAGCACCTCTCCCCCGAGGAGGCGGCCCGGCCCGACCGGCTCGAGGAGCAGGTCGCCCGCGCCGTCCGCCGGCTCCTCCGGGAGCAGCCCGCCGGCGACGTCCTCGTCTTCCTGCCCGGCGCGGCGGAGATCCGCCGGGCGCGCGAGGCGCTCGCGGCCGCCGCCGACCGAGACGGCGTGGACCTCCTCCCGCTCCACGGCGACCTGCCGCCGGACGAGCAGGATCGCGCGGTGCGCCCCGGTCCGCGCCGGAAGGTGATCCTCTCGACGAACGTCGCGGAGAGCTCGGTGACCATCGAGGGGGTCGCCGCGGTGGTGGACTCCGGGCTCGCCCGCGTCGCCTCCCACTCCCCCTGGTCGGGGCTGCCCACGCTCGAGGTCCGGCGGATCTCCCGCGCCTCCGCGGCCCAGCGGGCGGGGCGCGCGGGACGGACCGGCCCCGGGCGCGTCCTCCGGCTCTTCACGCGCCACGACCACGACTCCCGGCCGGAGTACGACGTCCCGGAGGTCCTCCGGGAGGACCTCGCCGAGACCGTCCTCGCCCTCGCCTCCCTCGGCGCCCTCGACGGCTTCCCCTGGTTCGAGCCGCCGCCGCCCGCCGCGCTCGAGGCGGCCCGGGCGCTCCTCCTCCGCCTCGGCGCGATCGACGGGCGGGGCGCGCCGACGGAGACCGGCCGCGCGATGCTCCGCGTGCCGGGCCATCCCCGGCAGGCGCGGCTCCTCGTGGAGGCCGCGCCGGAACCCGCGCCGCAAAACAATACACCGGCACAGGAGGCGTGACCATGGGACCGTTTCAGGTTTTCCTGATCGTTCTCACCATTTTCATCATCGTCTTCATCTTCAAGGGCCTGATCATCGTGCGCCAGTCGGAGACGATGGTCATCGAGCGCCTCGGGCGCTACCACCGCACGCTCCAGTCTGGCATCAACATCATCTGGCCCATCATTGACCGCCCGCGGGAGATCGAGTGGATCTTCGGCCAGACGAGCGTGGAGGGCATGCGGATCGTCAGGCGCATCAGGTTGAAGCGCATTGACCTGCGCGAGACGGTCTACGATTTTTCGCGCCAGAGCGTGATCACAAAAGACAACGTCGTCACCGAGATCAACGCGCTGCTCTACTTCCAGATCACGGACCCGATCCGCGCGGTCTATGAGATCGCGAACCTGCCGGACGCCATCGAGAAACTGACGCAGACGACGCTGCGCAACGTCATCGGCGAACTGGACCTCGACCAGACGCTGTCGTCGCGCGAGACGATCAACTCGAAGTTGCGTGCGATCCTCGACGAGGCCAGCGACAAGTGGGGCGTGAAAGTGAACCGCGTCGAGTTGCAGGAGATCAGTCCGCCGCTCGACATCCGCAACGCGCTCGAGAAGCAGATGCGCGCGGAGCGCGACCGGCGCGCGGTCATCCTCGAGGCCGAGGGCAAGAAGCGCGCGGCGATCCTCGAGTCCGAGGGCGTGCGCGAGAGCGAGATATTCCGCGCCGACGGCGAGAAGCAGGCGCAGAAATCCCAGCGCGGGCGCCCACGTCCACCAGGTGACCGCGGTGCCGGCAGCGGCGCCCGCGAGGACCAGCAGCGACGGGTTCGCTGACGTCACGGCCTGGCGTTGTGTTTCGTTCAGCGGATCGATGATGCGGGTAATGTCCATGCGCGTATTCTACGGAGCTGACTTGCGCAAACTCAACGAAGCAAGCACAATCCGGGCGTTTTGCAATGAGGAGAAGAAGCGATGGCTTTCGACTACAAGAGAATGGTGCACCGCG
>JBBIPT010000142.1:0-9777 GCA_037442705.1 Anaeromyxobacter sp. | reverse complement strand
TGTCCTAATTTTGACCATTTTCGCCTAAGAATTATTGCTGCATTTAACTCGTAACCCTACAAGATACGGGAGAACCATAATACGTAACTGTTCAGCGTTCGGGTAAGGAAGTTAGGGAGGAGCGGGGGCAGACTGCAGAAGGTGTAAGCAGTGAAAGAAAGGGTTGAGACCACGTGCCGCCCAGGTGCTAACGAGACTGAAGAGCGTGAGCCGCGTTTTCGACCCCTCTGCAGAGCGTGACCCCCCGCTGATCTTGCGCATGATCACCAGGGGGCGCAACGCGCGCTCGGCGGGATTGTTGTCAGCGGGCACGCCGGGATGCCGGACATACTGGAATAGCTCGTCCTGGTGACGCAAGATGCGTTTGGCCAAGGTCTGGCACGGATGCTCAGTCAAAGCGTACTGCTCGCCCAAGGTACAGGCCCGCGCGAGGAGGTCATCATATTTCGCCTGGCACTCGGCAGCGGTGGGGGCCGGATGAGCGAGACCACCGCGACCAGCTCAGGGGACTCGAGGTTCTTCCACCCCGATCGGGTCAAGGAGGCGAGCCTCGTCGGGATCATCGTGCTCGCGCAGGTGCCGCGGCCCGCTTGGGACGCCGATCGCCAGCCGGGACGCAGGATCGTCAGCGCCACGCTGCTGCAGCCGCTCGAACCCTTGGGGCCCTGGGGCCCGGTGGGGCCGGTCGGGCCGGTGGCGCCCGTGGGGCCGGTCGGTCCGGTCGGGCCCGTGGGTCCGGTCGCGCCGTTGCAGACGTAGGTGGGCGCGCCGGCGCCCACCTGGACGCGGAGGCCGCCGTCGGGGCAGTTCGTCCCCGCCGGCTCCGGCGTCACGGTGGCGCTCTCACCCGCCGCTCCGTCCGCGCCGTTGCAGACGTAGGTGGGCGCGGCGGTGCCGACCTGCACCTTCACGCCGCCGTTCGGGCAGCTCGCGCCGGCGGGCTCCGGCGTGACCGTGGCGGAGAGGCCGTCCGCGCCGTTCGCCCCGGGGGCGCCGTTGCAGACGTAGGTGGGCGCGGCGGTGCCGACCTGCACCTTCACGCCGCCGTTCGCGCAGTTCGCGCCGGCGGGCTCCGTCGTGACCGTGGCGGAGAGGCCGTTGCAGACGTAGTTCGTCGTGAGGACCTCGTCCGCGTCGAGGACGCCGGAGAGGTCGTCGTCGAAGCCGGTGGAGACCGCGAGGCCGCCGGCCGGGCAGATGGAGTTGGGCGGGACGACGAGGACGCGGACGAGCGACGGGTTCGGCACGCAGATCCCGTAGTCGGCGCTGCAGGACCAGTGCTCGGCGCACGTGATCGATCCCGGGCGGCGGCAGTCGGGCGTGACGCAGGTCCGGGTCGCGAACGAGTCACAGTAGGCGCCCGTCCCGGACGCGACGCAGTCCGCGTTCGCGTTGCAGCCGACGCAGGCGCCGCTCGCGACGTCGCAGACGGGGGCGGACGGGGCCGTGCAGTCCACGTTCCCCGTGCAGGTGAGCCCGGCCACCGGGACCCTCTCCGCCCGGTTCCCCGCGGCGTTGTGGTGGTGGACGAGGAGGAGGCCACCCGCCTGCGTGGCGCGGGCGCGGGCGAGGTCGTAGGCCACGGGGAACGTGGCGGCGTTCCGATCCGATCGGAACGGCGGGTAGCCCGCCCCGAGCCCGACCGCGGCGTCGATCGTCGTCGCGAAGGCCGGCGCCTGGAAGTCGTAGCGGAGGACCGGCGTGAGGTCGATGGGGAACCCGAACTGGTTCGAGAAGGTGACGACCTGGTACTCGATCGCGGTGTTCGGGGCGGTGACGACGTCCGCCGCCCAGAGCGGCAGGACCATCGTGTCGGTGAGGAACGCCGGGACGTGGAGCTGCGAGGCGGCGACGCCGTTCACGTAGTCCTGGAGGATGGCGCTGCCCGTCGCGAGGTTCACGAGGATGGTCACGTGGACGTCGGTGCCGGGGACCGTGGAGGAGCGGCCCCAGGCGGTGTTGTAGACCGCGAACTCCCAGTCCGGAGCGCCGGCCCGGCGGAGGTAGACGTCGAACTCCACCTCGCGCGGCGAGCCCCAGACGCCCCAGGTGTTCACGGCGAAGTAGATCGTCGTGTCCGCGGGATCGCCGACGTCGGCGAAGTTGCTCGTCACGCCGACGTACCGGAGGTTCGCGCCGTTCACCTCGGCCGCGTCGAAGCCGGCCGGCAGGGCGCCGCCGACCGGGAGGCCGAGCGGGCTCGCGTAGGCGAGCTCGAAGGGCGTGACGAGGGAGAGGACGCCCTGCTGGGGCGCCGTCGCGAGGGCGCGCGTGTCCACCCCGGTTCCGGCGAGCGTGATCGTGCTCGACCCGGAGGGGCCGGTGGTCGAGAGCGGCCCGGCGGCGGCCATCGCGGAGGCCGGGGACGGCGTGGCGAGGTAGGGCACCCGGAGGGTCGTCCCACCGCCCTGCGGGGTGAGGACGACGTGGCCGGAGACCTCGGAGAGCCAGTCGCGGGGCTGCGTCGAGGTCGGGTTCGTCACCGCGACCGTGCCGGGCACGGTCGCGTCACGCTGCCGGACCATGGCCGCGGGATCGCTGGCGAGGACGACGGGGAGATCCGCCGTGGCGCCCGCGGCGACCGCGACCGTGGGCGCGGCGACCGTGACGGAGGTCCCCGGGGGAGAGACGGCCGGGACCACGGTCACGCCGTAGGTCACGGCGGCCGTGCCCAGGTTCTGGACGCGGATCGTCCGCGTCTCGTTGCCGAGCGCGGCCACGTCGATCGTCGCGAAGGAGAGGCTCACCCGGTGCGGCGCGGCGAGATCGTAGGCGATCACGCTCGAGGCGAGGGCGGCGGCGGCGTCGATCCGGCCGGCGCCCACGCGCGACGGGCTCACGAGGGCCCGGGCCGGCGAGGTCGAGGGGAGGTTCCAGACGCCGTGGCCGGCCGTGTTCATGAGGAGGGCCTTGAGCTGGGCCGGGGTCCAGGTCGGGCGGAGCTGGCGGAGGAGCGCCATCGTCCCGGCGGTTAGGGGCGCGGCCATGGACGTCCCGCTCGAGGTCGAGGCGAGGGAGCCGGTCCCCATCGCGGTCGAGACGACGTTCACGCCGGGCGCCGCGACGTCCGGCTTCATCGCCGGCTGGCCGAGGACGCGGGTCGGGCCGCGGGAGGTGAAGCTCGCGACGGTGTCGACCCGGGTCGGATCCTGGAAGAGGAAGGAGTCGTCGAGGGTGGCGCTCACGACCTCGGGGACCGCGAGGGAGGCGCGGATCGCGTTCCCGTCGGTGAGCGAGATGGAGCGGGTCGGGATCGTGATCGGCCCGGTGCCGGCCATGCCCGGCGGGTCGCCGGCGGCGTTGTTCGTGATGATCACGCCGATCGCTCCGGCGGCCTGGGCGACCTGTGCCTTGACGACGAACGCGCAGGTCCCGCGGGCGACGAGGGCGATCTTCCCGGCGATCGCCGCGGCGTTGGTGAGCGGGGTGCAGCCGATCGCCGGGTTCGCCGCGACGACGTCGCCCGTCACGCTGAACGTGAGCGGGCCGAAGGCGGCGGTGCCGGCCGCCTTCATCCCCGCGATCGAGGCGGGGGCGTTCACCCGGACACCGGGCGACTCGCCGACCGAGGTCGCCGCCACGCTGATCACCGACGGGGTCGTGCCCGGGGCGCCGGTGACGAAGAAGACGTCGCCGGAGTTGCCGCCCGAGGTGACCACGACGACGCCCGCGTTCACCGCGTTCGTGTAGATCGCCGCCTCCGCGGCGGCCGAGGTGCCGAAGGACGATCCGAGGGAGAGGTTCACCACGTCGAGCCGGTCGGCGAAGCTCCCGTCGCCGTTCGGATCCGTCGCCCACTCCACCGCGAGGGCGGCGAGCGCCGTGGAGCCGCCGCCGTCGCCGAAGACCTTGAGGGCGTAGAGGGAGGCGGCGGGGGCGGCGCCGGGGCCGATCCGGAGAGCGAGGGGGTCGAGGCTCAGGTCGTAGGAGCCTGTGTACGTCGCGCCGGACGTGGTCACGCCGAGGCCGGCGGCGGTCCCCGCGACGTGGGAGCCGTGGCCGGAGCGGTCGAGCGGGTCAGCGTCGGGCATCGGGAAGGCGGTCGCGGCGCTCGCGGCGCTGTAGGACGCCCCGGCGAAGTCCCAGCCTCCGACGACCTTCGCGGTGGGGAAGGAGCCGGGCTCGACCACGTTCGGGTCGTTCGAGGCGAAGGCGGCCGCCGTCCCCGGGCCGCCGAAGTTCGCGTGGAGGTAGTCGATGCCGGTGTCGATGACGCCGATCCGCATCCCCTCGCCGCGGAGCGGAAGGCCGGCGTTGGCCCAGAGCTGCGGCACGCCGATGAAGGGCACGCCGTAGCCGTTGTCCGCCTCGAGCGTCCCGAGGACGTGGACGGCGCGTGCGCCGGGGATGGCGCGGAGCCGGGCGAGGCCGGCGGCGTCGGTCAGGTAGACGATGCCGTTGTAGATGCGCTGGAGCCGGTAGAGCTCGCCGGTCGCCGGGATCCGCTCCGCCTCGACCCGGGCCGCGAAGGCGGCCTGCTCGGTCCGGACGTAGGCGAGCTGCTCGATCGCCGCGGCCTCCGCGCCCGCTTCGTCGGTGCCACCCAGGGGCCCCTGGGGCGAGAGGCGGCTCGCGTAGCGGACCGCCGTCGCACGCTCGGTGAGCTCGACCAGGGCGTGGATCGGGGGGGCCTCCCTGCCGAGCGGGCCGGACCAGGAGCGGGCCGGGCCGACGGCCGCGAGGGCGGCGTCCCGGGCCTGGGCGTCCGTCGCGCGGTCGGAGGGCCGGCTGCAGGCCGCGGCGAGCGCGAAGACGAACAGGAACGGTGCGAGGAAACGTCCAGGTGGATGGAAGGCCATGCACTCCTCCGGGGAGTTCCGGGGCGCGACCTCACGCCCCTCGATGTGGAACGACCGCTGCCCGCCTGAAAGTGGGTCCCCGCGGCGTAGCACGCCGCGGATTCGCTCCGGAAGGCCGCGCCTGGGCATGCCCCGAAAGGGCACAGGCCGACGTGGGCCTTGCCCCGGGAGTGGAGGGTTCACCCGGGGAGGGAGGCGGCGCTCGCGCGGAGACGGGCCCGTCCGTCAGCCCTGCTCCGCGCCGGCCTCCGCGAGGTCCCCCCGCCTCCGCAGCACCGCGAGGAGCGCCTCGTGGACCGAGGGGTCCGTCTGCGCGCCCTTGAGCCCCTCCAGGATCGCGACGACGACGTCGGCCGGGATCGCCTCCTGGTACGGGCGCCGCGAGGTGCAGGCGTCCCAGGTGTCCACGACGTTCACGATCCGGGCGACGAGCGGGATCGCCTCGCCCGCGAGCCCCTCGGGGTAGCCCGTCCCGTCCCAGCGCTCGTGGTGGCTCCGGATCACGGGGACGGCGCCCCGGAGGAAGTCCACCCCGGCGACGATCTCCGCGCCGATCGAGGGGTGGGCCCGCACGCGGGCCATCTCCTCGGGCGTGAGCGGCGCCCGCTTCGCGAGGATCGCGTCGGGGATGCCGATCTTCCCGATGTCGTGGAGGATGCCGCCGTACTCGAGCGCCTGCAGCGCCTCGGCGGAGAGCCCCATCTCCCGCCCGATCTCCACGGCGAGGGCGGCCACCCTTCCCGCGTGGCCGGCGGTGTAGGGATCCTTCGCGTCCACGGCCGCCGCGAGGCTCCGGATCGTGTCGAGGTACCCGCGCTCCAGGGCCTCGATGAGCCGGCGGTTCTCGCCGTCGTAGGCGGCGAGCTCGCGCGACATGTAGTTGAAGGTGTAGGCGAGGTCGCCGAGCTCGTTCCCCGCGCTCACCGGGACCTGGCGGCCGAACCGCCCGCGGGCGATGTCGAGCGCACCCCGGACGACCTCGCCGATGGGGCGGGTCACGCTCCGCGCGACGAGCGCGGCGAGGACGATCGCGAGGGCGAAGGTCGCCCCCACCGCCGCGGCCGTGGCCGCGTCGAGCCCGCCCTGCTCCCGGGCGAGCCAGCCGGCGAGGAGCGCCGCGGGGACCGCGGCGGCGAGGAGGACGAGGGCGACGAGCGAGCGGTACAGCTTCATCGGGTGCGGACCGCGCGGGCGATGGCCCGCTCGAGGCGCCGCCGGGTCACCGGCTTCTCGAGCAGCACGTCCACCGCCTCGGCCCCCTCCATCGCCCGGATGCTCCCGTCGCTGATCGCCGTGAGGAGGACCGCCGGGGCGCGCACCCCCCGCGCCCGGAGCCGGTGGATCGCGTCGATCCCGGAGAGCTTCGGCATGAGGAAGTCGAGCACGAGGAGGTCGGGCGCCTCCCGCTCGCAGAGGTCCACCGCCTCGAGGCCGTTCTCGGCGGCCACGACGGCGTGGCCGAGCTCGGCGAGGAGGTCGGAGACCATCGTCCGCACGAGGCGGTCGTCGTCGGCGAGGAGGACCTTCAACGCGGCTCCGATCGAGAGGCGGAAGATAGCACGCGGCCGCTCGGACCTCAGGGTCCGGCCCCCACCCACTCCGACCCGTCCTCGAACACCTCGCGCTTCCAGATCGGGACCTCCCGCTTCAGGGTCTCGATGCAGGCCTCGCAGGCGCGGAGCGCGGCCGCCCGGTGGGGGGCCGCGCAGGCGACGACGACGGCCGCCTCGCCGGGGGCGAGCACCCCCGTCCGGTGGACGATGGCGACCCGGGCGCCGTGCTCGCCGCCGATCGCCTCGCCGATCTCCGCGAGCTTGCGCTCCGCCATCTCGCGGTAGGCCTCGTACTCGAGCCGGACGACGCGCTTGCCGCGCGTCTGGTCCCGGACCGTCCCGGTGAAGGTGGCGATCCCTCCCATCCCGGGGCCCGACACGGCGTCCACGACCTCGGAGAGGACGAGGGGCCGGTCCACCACCGCGTAGGGGCCGGGGGCGCCGCCGGAGACGGGCGGCACTACGGCGACCTCGGCGCCGTCCCGGAGCGGGGCGGCGTCGTCCACGAACTCCCGGTCCACGGCGATCCGGCAGCGGGGGAGGAGGTGGGCGAGGCCGGGCCTCGACTCCACGAGCGAGCGCCGCAGGGCGGCCACGGTCGCGGGGACGGGCGCGAGCGCCTCGCGGGAGACGCCGGCCGCGTCCCGGGCGGCCGCGAAGTAGAGCACCTGGACGGGCATCGCCCCGATCCTATCGCGGCGGCGGCGCGCGCGCCCCGGGCTACTTCCGGAAGAGCCGCGGGATGTCCCCGAAGACGGTCACCGCGAGGATGAGCCCGAAGAGGAGGACGAATCCCGCGAAGTGGAGCCAGTTCTCCACCCGCTCGTTCACCTTGCGGCGCGTGACGAGCTCGTAGCCGAGGAAGACGAGCCGGCCGCCGTCGAGCGCCGGGATGGGAAGGAGGTTCAGGATCGCGAGGACGACGGAGATGGTCCAGACGAGGGAGAGGAAGGGCTCGACGCCGGCCCGGGCGCCGCGGACGAGTTCCCGCGCGATCCCGATCGGCCCCTCCACCCGCTGCTTCGTGGAGAAGACGGAGCCGAACGCCCGGAGCTGCATGGCGGCGTTCGCGTTCGTCCGCCGGAAGCCCTCCACGAGGGCGGTCCCGAGCGACGTCTGCACGAGGACGGTCGCCTGCGCGAGGCCCACGCGCCCGACTCCGCCCTCGTCCTTCGGCGTGATCCGCAGGGAGAGGGTGCCCGCTTCGGCCCCTTCGCCCCGGGCCACGTCGAGGAGGATCTCCTCGCCGGGGTGGCGCTGGAGCTCCCGGACGAGATCGGTCCAGCCCTCGACCGGGGCCCCCGCGACCGCGGTGACGAGATCGCCCGGCCGGATGCCCGCGGCCTCCGCCGGCATCCCCGGCACGAGCGCGCCGACGCGGGCGGAGGGATCCGGCGCCCGGAGCCCGAGCGTCGCGAGGAGCCCGAACGCGACGAGGATCGCCGCGCCGTAGTTCATCGCCGGCCCGGCGAGGATCACGAGGAAGCGCCGCCAGGCGGGCTGGTTCGCGAAGAGGGCGCGATCCTCCGGGTCGTCGCCCTCGCCGGCCGCCATGCCGGCGATCTTCACGTAGCCGCCGAGGGGGAGGGCGGAGATCGCGAACTCCGTCCCGGCGCGGCGGAAGGAGAGGATCACCGGCCCGAAGCCGACGCTGAACCGCTCCACGCGCATCCCCGAGGCGCGGGCGGCGAGGTAGTGCCCCGCCTCGTGGACGACGATGAGGAGCGAGACCGCCAGGACGGCGGCGACGATGGCGAGAAAGGTGGTCATTCCGTCTTGCCCTCTCCGAACTCCTCGGCCTGGAAGGCCTCGACCACGGCGCCCGGGTCCTCCCAGGCGTCCGGGGGGAGCCCGGCCTTGAGACAGGTGTGCCGCAGGAACGCCTCCGCGTCCCAGCCGTGCTCGACCGCGACGCGCGGGAGCAGGGTCCCGCGCTGGAGGCCCCGCGTGACGACGAGGCCGTCGGTCCCGATCCGGACGGCGCGCCGGTCCTCGAGCCTGCGGGGCGGCTCGAGGGCGGAGATCCCGACCTCGAGCGCCGCGATCTCGCCCGCCTTCACCGGCCGGAAGCGCGGGTCCTTCGTCGCGGCGGCGACCGCCATCCGCGCCACCGTCTCGGCGAGCGACCCCTCGGGCCGGAGGGTCCCGAGGCAGCCGCGCAGGTCTCCCCCGACGTGGAGCGTGACGAAGGCGCCGCGCGGCTCGGCGAGCGGGCCCGACGCGGGGAGCGCCGGGGCCGGGGCGAGCCCGAGGTGTGCGAGCACCGCCCCGCGCGCGATCCCGAGGAGGGCTGCCTTCTCCGGGGCGCCGAGCGGGGTCATGGCCGGCGGCGCGCCCCCGTGAGGAGGAAGCGGCGGGCGTCCGCGAGGATCTCGCCGTGGTCGAAGGCGACGGGAGCGGGGAGGGCCGCCCAGGAGAAGCTCCGCGCCTCCTCCGCGTCGTCGGCGCCGGCGGGCTCTCCGGAGGCCCGCCCGAGGAAGACGGCGGAGAGGGTGTGGCGGCGCGGATCGCGGGCGGGATCGGAGTAGACCCAGAGGAGGTCGGTGAGCTCCACGTCGAGCCCCGTCTCCTCGCGCGCCTCGCGCACGGCCGCCGCCTCGAGGGTCTCGCCCACGTCCACGAACCCGCCGGGCAACGCCCACCCGGGCGGCGGGAACTTCCGCCGGACGAGGACGACCCGGTCGCCCGGAAGGGCGATCACGACGTCCACGGTGGGGGAAGGGCCGCGAGGCTCGGGCATCCGCGAGACCTATGCGGGCGGCCGCGATCCGCGATCGCCCGCCCACTCCCCGTTCGTGCAGAGCCCGTCGAGGCACGATCGCGCGCCCGGCACGCGGCCCCGCTCGCCCTTCGACGGGCTCGGGGCGAGCGGAGGTTCCCTGCGCTGCGATCGGCTCGGAGTCACGATCGGCCGTTTAGCCCACGGGCGCCCGGGGGTCAATCCGGGCGGGCTGGATCCCGATCCGTGATCCGGGGCGGACGGATGGTCCTCACCGCGGCGGGACGAGGAGCGGCGGGGCGTCCTCCGCGGGGGGGGCGGGGGAGGGACCCGCCGGAGCGAAGGCCTTCTCGACGAGCAGGCCGGCGAACGGGATCTCCGCGGCGAGCCTGCCCGCGCGCAGCGCCCTCGCGGCGGCGGCCGCGGCCCGGGCGTGGGCGGGATCGCCCGCCCGATCGAGGTGCTCCGCGACGGCGAGGAGCCGCCCGGAGAAGAGGCGGCGGCGCCCCTCGTCGAGGAAGGACTCCGCCGCGCCTGCGAGGATGCGGGCCATCTGCCCGGCGCGCTGCGCCTCGTCGAGGTAGAGCGGGGAGACCGCGGCCTCGTCGAGCTTCGCCGCCACCTCCCGGAGGAAGGGCTCGTCCGCCATCCAGCCCCGCAGCAGCGGCAGGTCGTGGAGCTTCCCGGAGGCGGCGAGCGCGGCCCG
>JBBIPT010000141.1:0-9790 GCA_037442705.1 Anaeromyxobacter sp. | reverse complement strand
AGGTCGCGCTCCTGCGCCGCCGCCGCCAGCAGGTCGACCCGAGCCGGCAGGCGCTCGCCGAGCGGATCGAGCGGCTGGAGAAGGGCCCCCCGGTAGCTCCCGCGCCCGAGGCGCCGAAGGCGGCGCGGCTGACCGCGCCGGTCAGCAGGATCGACAGGCTCGACCGGTCGCCCGCCGCGGTGCCCTGCTGGCGGTAGATGCGGGCGTCGAGCGTCACCGGGCGGGTCACGCCGCGGATCGTGAGATCGCCCGTGATCGCCCAGCGGTCGCCCTTCGGCGCGATCGAGGTGCTGCGGAAGGTCATCGCCGGGTGGCTCGCGACGTCGTCCGCGCGATGGAGCGGCGGCGGGACGTGGTCTACACGCCCTGGTTCTGGAGGTGGATCATGGCGGCGATCCGGTCGATCCCGGAGCTCCTCTTCAAGCGGCTGCGCCTCTGATGACCGTGATCACTCGCATCGAGCCTCGATGTCCGCCCTTCGACGGGCTCTGGGCGAACGGCCTCGTGGAGAGGCTCGGGGGAACCCCGAGCGGTCCGGATCGACGCGAGCGGGCACGGCAATGACGGAGGGCCGGGAGATGGAACGGACGGAGCGACCCCATCCCGCCAGGGCGATCCTGGCGGCGAGCCTCGTGCTCCTCGTCGCGGGGGCGGGCTTCCGCGTCGCGCCCCTCCTCGACCACGGCGACCGCCTGCTCTGGCAGTGGCCCACCGAGGACGGCTACCTCATGATGACCATCGCCCGGAACCTGGCGCTCGGGCGCGGCATGACCATCTCGGCCGGGGAGGTAGAGACCAACGGCACCCAGCCGCTCACCACCTTCCTCTGGGCCGGGCTCTTCCGGCTCGCCGGCGGGGACCGGCGTGCGGGCGTCCTGCTCGTGCAGGTCTGGCAGATCCTCGCGGCCGCCGGAGCGGCCTTTCTGCTCCAGAAGGTGGGCTCCCGGGTCCTGCGGGATCGCCCGTGGGGGAGGAGCGCCGCGACGCTCGGGGCGGCGGCGTGGTTCGCGAGCCCGGTCGCCGTCGACCGCACGATGAACGGCCTCGAGACGGGGACCTACGTGCTCCTGCTGCTCGCGGCGGCGCACCTCTGGCTCCGGTGGCTGGAGGACCCCGTCCCGGGCTTCCGGGCCGGAGCAGCGGCGGCGCTCGGCGCGATCCTCGGCCTCACCTTCCTCGCCCGGATCGACGCGGTCTTCTTCATCGCGGCGCTGACCGGCCTGCATCCGCTCTTCGCGCGGGACCGGAGCGCCCTCCCCGCCCGGCTCGCGGAGTCCACGGTCATGGGGCTCGGGAGCATCGCGGTCGCGAGCCCGTGGCTCCTCCATGGGCTCCTCCGGTTCGGCAGCGTGATGCCGGTGAGCGGGACCGCCCAGTCGGCCGCCGCGACGCTGGGCGGGAACCTGGCCGGGCTCCCCGGTGCGCTCTTCGAGTACGCCGCCCTGGTCATCCCGGTCCCCACCCGGATCGAGGGGACCTGGCCGGTCCTCGCGGCGACGACCGCCTCCGTGCTCGCCTACGCCGCCGCTCTCCTCCTCGCCGCGGTGCGGGGGAGCCGCCGGGAGCGGATGGCGCTCGCCCTCGCGGGGGTCACCTCGATCGCCCTCGCCGTCTACTACGGGGTCTTCTTCGGCGCCTCGCACTTCCTCTCCCGGTACCTCTTCCCCGTCTCGCCCTTCTTCGCGCTCGCCAGCGCCTCCTTCCTCGTCGCCCTCGCCCTCCGGCTGCCCGGCGGCGCTCCGATGGGCAGGCGGGTGCTCGCGGCCGCCCTCTCCGCGGCCGTGCTCCTCGCGATCGGGCTCGACGCCAGGGTCTACGCGGCCGGGGGGAGGGGCTCGGCGGCGGATCACCGGCAGGTGCTCCGCTGGGTCGAGGCGAACGTGCCGCCGGAGGCCTGGGTCGGCGCCGTCCAGACGGGGGTCCTCGGCTTCTTCCACGACCGGACCCTCAACCTCGACGGCAAGGTGAACCCCGAGGCCCTCGCCGCGCGGCTCGCGCGCCGGGTCCCGGCGTACGTCGTGGACCTCCCCATCGCCTACGTCGTCGACTGGGCGGGGCTCGCCTCCTGGATCGAACTCGAGCCCATCGACCGGCACTTCGAGCTCGTCGTCCACGACCGCGCGGCGAACCTCGCCGCGCTACGTCGGGTGACCCCTCTCCCCGACGTCCAGGACGTCGCCCGCGTCGCGGGCGGAGCGCCCGGGGGCTGACGGCCCGGCCTCGCTCCGCGAGGCCGCGACGGGCCCGGGCGCCGGCGAGGGCTCCTCCACCTCGCGCGCCAGGAGCCCCGCCATCCGATCGCCGGCGCCGTCGATCGTCCATCCCTCCCGGATCCGCTCCCGTGCCCTCGCGCCGAGCGAGCGGCGGAGCGCCGCGTCGCGGGCGAGGCGCCCCAGCGCCCGGGCGAGCTCCTCCTCCGACCCGGGCGGGACGAGGAGCCCGCACTCGCCGTCGGTGACCAGCTCGGGGACGCCTGCCACTCGCGTCGAGACGACCGCCCGCTCCTTCGCCATCGCCTCCATGAGGACGACGGGGGTCCCCTCCATGAAGCTCGAGACGACGAGGGCGTCGGCCCACTCGAGGTGGCGCTGGATCGCGTCCTGCCCCACCGCCCCCGCGAGCTCCACCCGCTCCCCGAGCCCGAGCGAGCGGACGAGCGACTCGAGCCGCGGCCTCATCGGGCCCTCGCCGATCATCCGCAGCCGGAGGTCGAGGCCGCCGGCGAGGAGCCGCGCGCAGGCGCCGAGGAGCAGATCGTAGCCCTTGATCGGGTCGAGCCGGCCGACGGTGAGGAGGCGGAACGTCCCGTCGTCCTCCCGTGGCGCGCCGGGAGGGAACTCCGCCGGGTCGAGGCCGGTGTGGACCACGTGGAGGCGGGGCCAGCAGGCGGGATCCGACCAGGCCATGACCTGCGCCCGGCAGAAATGGGAGATGCACCGGACGAAGGCCGCGCCCTCCACCTTCCGGCGCAGGGCGTAGGCCTTCACGTCGAAGAACTCCTCGGACCCGTGGATGGTGAGGCTGTAGCGCAGTGAGCGATCGAACGCGGCCGCGAGCATCGCCACGGCCGCGCCGTTGTTCGCGATGTGGACGTGGACGTGCCGGAGCCCTCGCTCGCGCAGCCCGGCCGCCAGCACGATCCCCTCGAGCGCGTAGACGAGATGCAGGATCCGGGCGCGGAGGCCCGGCGGCGAGAGCCGCTGTCCGGCGGCGAGCGTGCGCAGCAGGGCGAGCGGGTGCCGGAGGAGCGCGAGCCCCACGGCCCGCGCGACCCTCCCCGCCCCAAGCACGTAGAAGGTGGTCCGCGCCGCCTCCGCGTTGCGCGGGCCGAGGAGATCCTCCGCCTCGGGCCTCCGGATGGAGAAGGTGTGGACCTCCACCCCGCGAGCCCGCAGCGCGCGGATCTCGCGCTCGATGAAGGTGTGCGAGATCCGCGGGTACCGGGTGTTGAGATAGGCGACCCGGATCACGGCCCCCTCCCCAGGGCTCGCCGGGTCGCGTGCCTGAGACCCGAGACCTCCATGCGGAAGCCGATCGGATCGTGGGCGAAGCCGTCCGCGGTCACCCGGTGGCCGGTGACGTCCATGCGCACGAGCCTCCAGGGATCGCCCCCCTTCCGGTTCCTCCCCTCGCCCGTGGTGCAGGCCCACCGGTACCCCGCCTCGCGGACCGTCGCCACGACCCGCTCGTCGTGGTCGCCCGCCGGGTAGCAGAACCCCTCCACCTCGCGCCCGAGCCACCCCGCGAGCACCGCCCGCGAGCCGGCGACCTCCTCGGCGAGGCGCGCGGGCACGAGATCGGTCAGGAAGGGATGTCCGAGGGTGTGGGATCCGACCTCGTGTCCCCGGCGGGCGAGATCGACCACATCCTCCGGCCGCATGAGCCGGAACCGCCCGGACGCCGCGTCCGGGATCGGCCCGGCGACGGACTCGAGCCGGTCGAGGACGCCGGACCGCCGGCGCTCCTCCACCCCGCGAAGGGCGTCGATCCAGGCGGGGATCCCGTCGAGCCGCGCCCGCGCCGCACCCGGGCTCGCCGCCTCGAGCTCCCGGGCGAGCCGGGAGGGGTCGCCGCTCGTCCAGAACAGCGCGGCCCGGTCGAACCAGAGGAGCTCCCGCCGCTCGATCGGGCCCGTCGTCGCGAAGAAGGTCCCGCGCACCCCCCGCGCCTCCAGGATGGGCGCCGCCGCGCGGTGGCTGTCCTCGTACCCGTCGTCGAAGGTGAGGGCCACGAGCGGCCGGGCGTGGGTCCGGCCGTCCGCGAGCGCCGCCAGCGCCTCCCCGGCGGGGAGGACGGTCGCGTTCCCGGCGAGCCACTCCACCTGGGCGGCGAAGGCGTCCTCCGGCATCGCCAGCGAGGGGAACGGGTAGCGCGCCGCCTCCGCGACCGGGAGGATCCGGTGGTAGGTGAGGATCGTGAGCGAGCCGCGCATCCCCGCCTCGGCCCGGGCGAGGAGCCCCGAGGCCGCCGCGAGCCGATCGAGGAAGCGCCTGGCCTGCCTGCGAAGGGTCATCGTCGGGCGCCTCGCCGGGGTCACTCGCCGAAGAAGTGCTTCACCCGGATCCGGTCGAGCTCCCCTTCCATCTCCGGATCCCACTCGCCCTTCCGCCGGGCGACGAGCTCGCCCCAGGGAGCGGCGGCGGTCATCTCCTTCAGCCGCTCGGCGTAGAGGCTCATCTTCCCGATCGGCTTCGCCGGCACGCCGGCGACGATCGTGTCCTCCGGCACGTCGCGCGTGACGACCGCCCCCGCCGCGACGATGGCGTTCGGGCCGATCGTGACGTCGGGCAGGATGATCGCCTCGTGGCCGATGAAGACGTTGTCCCGGACGTCGATCTTGCCGACGCGGTCCAGCTTCGTCCCCCACAGCTTGTTCATCACGTGGACCGAGCCGTCGTTGCAGACGAAGAGGCACTCGGCGATCCGGACGTTGCTGCCGATCCGGATGTACTTCGGGTTGCTCGCCTCCTTGATGCGCGCGCCGGGCATGATGTAGACGTCCTCGCCGATCGAGTGGAAGAAGCCCCGCCGCTTCAGGTAGGCGGCCCACTCGTAGCCGTTCGGCCCCCCGAACCTGCGATAGAGCCACTCGAGCTTCCCGTGCTCGAACGCCACCCACCTGAGGAACCCCTTCAGAAGGCGCTTCACGACCCCTCCTCGCGCGACTCCACCTCACCCTGCTCGCTCGCGGGGCGCGCCAGATCGGCCAGCCGCCGCAGCTCCCGGCGGCGCGCCTCCATCGCGGTCGTCTCCGGCAGCCCGGTATGGCGGAGCACCTCGGCCCAGCGGTACACGTGGTCGTGGCGGAGGAGCGACCCGGCCACGTTGGCGCGGCGCGCCCGCTCCACGCGATCGGGGTCGGCCTCGAGGGGGGCGAGCGCCCGCTCGATCCCGGCCGAACCCCAGGGCAGCTCCACGACGGCGTCCCGCCACCCGAGCAGCCGCTCGAACCACGGGTTGGCGGGCGCCTGGCCGACGAGGATCGCGCCAGCCGCCGCCCCCTCGAAATACCGGAAGCCGATCTCCTGCTGTCCCCCGGTCTCGGCGGGTACGTCCACCTTGCCCGGATAGGCGAGGAAGTAGCGCGTCCGGCGGAGCAGGCTCCCGAGGTTGCGGCGGTGCTCCCGGTGATCCGGCATCGCGCTCGAGCCGAGCGTGTCGTAGAGGTAGAACCAGCCCCTGCGGGCGGCGAGCTCGAGCGTCGCCCGGTGGGTCTCCGGCGATCGCCGCCCCATCGCGTAGACGTCGATGGCCCGCGCCGGGGCCTCCGGGTACGGGCAGAGGGAGATCGCGTCGACGGACGGCGGGAGGTAGGCGCAGGGCCTCCCCGAGAGCGCCTCCATCTCCTCGACGGCGCCCGCGGTCCCCACGAGGACCCGATCGAACGGGCGCAGGAGCCGGAGCTCCCCGCGCCGATCCCGGAGCCCCTTCCTCCAGACCTCGTCGATGAAGCAGACCGTGACGCGGGCCTGCCGGGACACCCAGGCGAGCGGCTGCAGGAGCCACAGGTCGTAGAGCGACTCCAGCGCCACGAAGACGAGATCGTACCGGGCACCGCGGCCCGGAGGAGCCGCGGCGAGCAGCCGGGAAGCGCCGGGCAGGATGCGCTCGGCGGCGTTCGCCACGCGGCGCGCGAAGGGGGAGGCGATCGGCGGGCGGCCGGGTACGAGGAGATCGCTCGTCTCGACCGCGCGGACCACGTCCTCGAACTCGAACCGCAGCGCCCGGGAGGCGAAGGGCCGCATGGCGCGCTGCGAGACGATCGCGACGCGGGGGCTCGGTCCGCCGCGCTCCACGTTCCAGAACACGTTCCCCACCCCCGTGTCTCCTCAGCTCCCGCCGGGGCCCTTCGCCTCCCGGAGGGCCGGGTTCTCGACCACGTCGACCGCGAAGCCGGCCCGGAAGACGCTGTGCCGGAAGGCGTCGCCGAGCATGTGCTCCGGGTCCCCGTCCGGCTTCCGCTGGAGCCGGCGCCGCACCCGCCAGAGCGCGAAGCCCGCGAGGAACGCCGCATCGGCGAGCGCGGTGAACAAGGGGCCGTGGTTCTTGAGGAAGAAGCGGCGCCGGGCCTGGAACAGGTAGGGCGGGAGCCGCTTGCGCCGGCTCGGGTTGATCTCGGTGGCCGCCCCCTCCAGGTGGACGACCCGGCTCTCCGGGACGTACCAGGTCTCCCACCCGGCCCGCCGGGCGCGCAGGCAGAGATCGATGTCGTCGAAGTAGGTGAAGAGCCCCTCGTCGAGGAGCCCGATCTCGTCGAGCATCGTGCGGCGCAGGATCATGCTCGCGCCGGACACCCACTCGGCGGCGCACGCCTCGGCGGGGGTCGGGACCACGACGGCCCACCGCTCGACGAGCTGGGACACGAAGCCGAGCCGGAGGCCGCGGTCCAGCTCGCTCGCGAGCGTGAAGAACCGGAAGGGGGAGGCCTGCACCTCTCCCTCCGGCGACAGGAGCTGGCTCCCGGCGATCCCGGCGCGCGGGTGGGCGTCCATGAAGGACACGAGGGCCTCCAGGGCGCCGTCCCGGACGACGGTGTCGGCGTTGAGGAGGAGGAAGTACTCGGGCGGATCGGGCGACGCCATCGCCGCCCGGATCACCAGGTTGTTCCCCCCGGTGAACCCTCGGTTCGGGTGCACGGCGGTGAGGTCCACCCATCCCCCCCACCCGTGCTCCTCGATCGCCGCCCGGAGCCGCCGCTCCGCGTCGCCCCCCGACCCGTTCTCGCAGACCGCGACGCGGGTCCCGGGCAGGCGCTGGACCTTCCCGTCGAGCGAGCGGAGGCAATCGACGGTCAGGTCGGTGACCCGGTAGTTGAGGATGACGATCAGCAGCTTCATCGCGCGGCCCCCGGCAAGTTAGCAGCGCCCGCGCCGGGCGCTCGCGGTACGACGGGTATGGGGCGCCGGCTCATCCCGGAGGCCTCCCGATGTCCCACGACGCAAGGACGAAGAGGAGCACGGCAAGGGCGCCCGCCAGCAAGCTCACGCGGTCCCGGAGCGCGAAGACGACGGGATCCTCGTCGAGCTGCCTGCGCTGCGCGAGGAACCAGATCCGGGTGATCCAGTAGAGGACGACCGGACAGACGAAGTAGAGGACCTCGTGCCGGGGATAGAAGTGTCGAACCTCCGGGCTGAGGTTGACGTAGAGCACCAGCACCAGCACGGAGATCGTCCCCGCGATCGGGCCCAGCGATCGGACGAGATCCAGGTCCCCCGCCCAGTATCCCCGCGCGTGGATGCGCCCCTCGGCGCCGACCGGGAGCGCGCTGAGCTCCGCGTAGCGCTTCGCGAGCGCCAGGCTCAGGAAGAGGAAGATGGAGAAGGCGAGGAGCCACTCCGACACGACGACGCCCGCGACCACGCCTCCGGTGAGGATCCTGTGGGTGTAGAGGGCCGCGAGCACGAGGACGTCGAGCATCACCTTGCGCTTGAGCCAGAAGGAGTACGCCGTCGTGAGCGCCGCGTAGACCAGGAGCATCCCCGTGGCGCGCGGCGGGAGCGTGGCGAGGGAGAGCCCCATCGCGGCCGTGGCGGCGACGGCGGCGATCGCGACCCCGCTGCGGGTGCCGAGCTGGCCCGAGGCGAAGGGCCGGAGCCGCTTCGACGGGTGCCGCCGATCCGCCTCCCGGTCGACGAGGTCGTTCACCACGTACACCGCCGAGGCGAGGAGGCTGAAGGCGGCGAACCCGGCCAGGCTCGCGAGCAGCTTGGCCCGGTCGCCGAGCTCGTGGCTCATCACGATCGGCACGAAGACGAGGACGTTCTTCGCCCACTGGTGCGGGCGGAGGGTACGGAGGACGAGGCGCCACGGCGCCGCCGCCCGGGAGCCCATCGGATGGGTCGTCGTGGATGGCACGTCCACCTCCGGAGGTTCTGGCGCCGTCATGGGAGCAGCGCGAGCAGCACCCGCCCCGCCCCGTACCCGGCCGCGAGGAACGGGATGAAGAGCAGCTCCCGGTGGAGAAGGAAGACCCCGGCTCTCCGCGCGGCCGGCCACAGCATCGGGAGCGCCGCGGCCCGAGCCACCGCCGTGCCCCAGAGGAGGCCGAGGGCGCCCCCGACGGCGTGGCCCGCGGGCATGGCCACGAACGTGCAGATCGCCACGGCGAGGTTCCGCCGGAAGGCGTGGACGCTCTCCCCCTTGGCGAAGAGGACGCTCTGGCAGGGACCGGCCAGGACGGTGAGGCTCGTCCGGATGGCCAGGATCTGGAGCATCGGAGCGGCGTCCTGGTAGCGGGCGTCGTAGAGCACCCCGATGATCCACGGCGACAGGGCCACGAGGCCGCCCAGCGCCGTTTGGGCGAGCGAGTCGAGGACGAGCCGCGAGCGGTAGTAGACCCGGAGGAGCTCGCCCGGGCGCTCGTTGTGCACGCGGGCGTAGCTCGGATAGAGCATCCCCTCCACGACGCGCCCCACGACCGCCGCGGGGAGCTCCGCCAGGGCGAGCGCGATGTTGTAGACCCCCAGGCTCGCCGCCCCGAGCAGCCGCCCGAGGACCGCCATGTCCCCCCGCGCCGCGGCGAAGGTGACCGCGCTCGAGGCGAAGATCCACCGGCCGAAGTGCATCACTTCCCGCCGCACGGCGGGGTCCCAGCGGAGCCGCTCGCGGTGCGTTCCGGGGAGCGCGAAGCTGAAGCCGGCGTGCGCCGCCGCGCCGGCGAGCGCACCCCACACCAGGGCCCAGACGCCGACCCCCGCCCACGCGAGCGAGATCATCGCGACGATGCCCAGGAGCTGGGTGCAGACCTCGAGGATCGCGATCGGCGCCGGCCGCAGGTGCCTGCGGAGCACGAGCAGGCGCATCGAGTAGAGCCCCTGGAAGAGCGTGGTCGCGCTCCCCACCGGGATCATGAGCGCGAGGTCGGGCTCGCGGAACGCGAGGGATGCCGGCCACGCGAGGAGCGCCGCCGCCAGCCACAGCCCGAGCCCCCGCAGGACCTTGATGGTCCAGGTCGTGTCGAGGAACACCGCCTCCTCGCCCCTCGGGCTCCGGATCACCGCGTGGTGGAGCCCCACGTCGCTCATCATCCCGAGCCCGTAGACGAGGAGCGAGAGGATGGCCATGAGGCCGAACGCCTCCGGGAAGAGGAGGCGCGCGAGGACGAGGTTGCCGCCGAGGCGCAGGAGCTGGCCGGCGCCGAACCCCGCCACCTCGACGATCGCGCCGCTCGCGAGCCGGGCTCCGAGCCGCCGCCCGGGTAGCACGCCGGGCCGGGGCTGGCACCCGCCGACCGCGGCCCGACCTTCAGCGTCCCCTCGGGCGAGACCCAGGCGATCGAGCCGCCGCCCGT
>JBBIPT010000140.1:0-9801 GCA_037442705.1 Anaeromyxobacter sp. | reverse complement strand
CCGGGCCGAGGGCTCCGGCGCCTTCCCTACCGGGGTCCGCGCTTCGCGCGGCGCTTCCGCTTCACGCTGAGCTTCCGCTTGCGCACCGCCGTCGCGCGCTTCACCTTCGAGCGCCGCGACACGGACTTCTTCGTACGGTTTCCACGCTTCGCCGCCATGTGGTCTCCTCCTCGGGGTTCCCGCGCTCCGGCTACTCGAGCCAGTCGCGGTCCTTGAGCTTTCGGGGCAGGTACTCCTCGGTGATGAAGCTGATCCCGCGGCGAGAGAGCGCCTCGAGCTCGAACTTCTGCCCCGACTTCACCATCTCCTGGATCTCCTCCTGCCACTGCTTCGCCTGGAACCAGGGGTAGGCGAGCATCTGCTTCGCCCGCGCCACGTCCCCGTCGTCCATCTTGATCGCCACGTTGGAGGGGAGCTTGTACGTCAGCTTGTCGAAGGAGGACAGCCCGATGAAGCGCGCGGAGGGCACCGCCATCCGCATCGACTCGTAGGCGAGGTTGATCGAGCCCTGCTTCATCACCGAGTAGATGTAGAAGCCCCAGGGATCGTTGTCGACGAGCACGTAGACGGGGAGCTTCAGCTCGGAGTGGAGCCGCTGGACGAGCCGGCGGACGCCGCGGGGCGGCTGCCCCCCGCCCTGCAGGATGATGCACTTCTGGCGCTGCCAGTACTTGTCCTCGTTGAAACGCGTCCAGACCGCGTCCTTCTCGATGAGGAGCACGTACTTCGCCTCGTGCCGGACGAACTGGATCACGTTCTCCTCGACGATGGAGGGCACCGCCCAGCCGCCCGAGCCCATCCGCCGCAGGTCGATCGTGTCCCCCGTGTCGCGGATCGTGACGGGCCCGACCATCGAGCCCTTCCGCGAGGCGAAGAGGTGGAGCTCCTCGCGGAGCGCGTCGAGGGCGACCTCGAGGTCCTCGATCACCGGATCGGACTCGTCCTGCTCCTCGAAGGTGTTCTGCCGCGTGTCCCCGATCGTGTGCTTGGTGATGTAGTAGAGGTCGCGGATGCTCGTCGTCTTGCCGGAGTCGATGAGCTCCTTGCAGGCGTCGGAGACGAGGAACGTCTGCATGAACTTCTTCGCCATGCCGGCGTTGAAGAAGTAGCGCTTCTGCCGCTGCGTCCCGAGCTCGATGAGCCGCCGCTTCTCGTTGAACTGCACGTTCGCGAGGGAGCGGATCGGGATCTCCACGAAGGGGTTCTTCCCCCCCTTCACGGTCTTCAGCACCGCCTCGGCGAGCCGCTCGATCTTCGCCGCGGTCTTCTTCGACGTCGCGTCCAGCCTGGCCATGGCCTACTCGTCCTCGTCGTTCCGGCGGGGCCGCCGGGCGGTCTTCCCCGAGGCCTCGGCGAGCGCCCCGTCCTGCTCCTCGAGCTCCGCCTCGGTGACCTTCGTCGCCACCTTCAGGAAGTCGCGCTTGATGGGATCCTTCGCGCGCCCGGTGATCTTGTGGATCGCCTCCGCGACCTCCTCGATGTAGAGCTCGAAGATCGATCGCCGCTGCGCCTGGTAGTCCGCGTGCTTCTTCTTCCGGATGTGGGCGGCGAGCTTCCGCCCGCACTCCTGCGCGGCGAGCTGGATCTCCTTCGTGATCTCCGGGTAGTGGGCCACCGCCTCCTTCGCCTCGGAGGTGAACGGCACCCAGACCGAGGCGATGTGGACGATGAGCGCCATCGGCCCGACCGGGAGCGAGCCCTTCGGCTGCGAGAGGAGGTAGTTCCGCCAGTCGGTCTTCACCACCGCCTCGGTCATCCCGCAGGCGCCGCGCTGGAAGAGGAGCGGCACCCGGTTCGCGAAGCGGAAGAGCTCGATCGGCTTGTCGGCGGGCCACGACCCGCCGTAGGCGAGCCCCACCTCCACCTGGAAGGGGTTCCCGCGGTAGACCTTCGGCGGCCGGGTGACCGTCGCGATGAAGTAGTTGTGCCCCTTGATCTTCTCGACGCCCTCCTCCGGCGGGGCGTCCGGGACCTCCGGCGCGGCGGCCTTCGCCTCCTTCCCCTTCCGCGAGGGCTTCTTCTTCGAGGCGGAGTCGAGGTCGAGCTGCGAGTCGCCGTTCTCCTCCGGCCCCTCGCTCTCGATCACCTCGAGGAAGGAGACGAGCCCGCGCTTCATGAGCTCGTCGCCGATGGGCGAGAGGCAGCCCGTCGGCGGGTTCATGATCTTCGTCTCGCCGATCGCCCGGTGGAGCCGCTCCGCGAGCTCGCGGTCCTCGCCGAGGTCCCGCGGCCGGACCCGCCCCTTGAGCCCGGCCCGCTTCACGATCTCCTCGGCCACGCTCGACGACACGCGCGAGAAGGCGGTCTGGAGGAACCCCTTCACGTCGTGGCTCTTCGAGTCCTGCGCCATGAGCATGAGCGCGCCGAGCTCGACGCCGTGCGGGTGCGGCTTGATCTCCACCGCCTCCTTGGGGAGCTCCTCCGCCGCCCGGGGGAAGGTGAGCTTCTCCGCCCGCGGACGGACGTAGTGGAGGGTGCAGTGGGGGTTCGAGAGGGCGGTGTGCTCGACGTACCGGTTCACGAACCGCTGGCCCGCCTGCCAGTTCGCGACGATCTCGAGCTCCACCCGCGTGCCGTGCTCCTGGTTCCAGCCGTCGAGCCTCTCGTCCTTCGTCACCACCGGGTCGTTCTTCCGGGTGTCGATCTGGATCTCGAAGTGGTGGGCCGGCTTCCCCTTCCCCACCTTCGAGGTCACGCGGATCGGCTGCCCGGTCGTGAGCTGGCCGTACATCGCCGCGGCGCTGATCCCGATCCCCTGCTGGCCGCGCGACTGCTTCAGCCGGTGGAACTTCGAGCCGTAGAGGAGCTTGCCGAAGATCTTCGGGACCTGGGCCTTCACGATGCCCGGGCCGTTGTCCTCGACGACGACGACGAACCGCCCCTCGCCCTTCGTGGGGTCGCCCTGCCCCTTCTCGTCGAGCGCGAGGTCGCGGACCTCGATCGTGAGCTCGGGGAGGATCCCGGCCTCCTCGCAGGCGTCGAGGGAGTTGTCCACCGCCTCCTTGATCGTCGTGAGGAGGGCCTTCGAGGGGTTGTCGAAGCCGAGGAGGTGGCGGTTCTTCGTGAAGAACTCGGAGATGGAGATCTCGCGCTGCTTCGCCGCCATCTGCTCGGCGGTGGCCCGCCGCTTCGGGGAGCGCTCGGGCGCGGGGAGCGCCTCGGCGGGTGCCGGAGGGGCGTCCTCCACGGGGGCCGGCCGCCGCGAAGGGGGCGGTTTCCCCGGCGGCGCCGCCCGGCCGCCCTTCTTCGGGGCGGGGGTGGGCTCGACCACGACGAGCTCGAGCTGGCGCGTCCCCGCCTTCGCGGGCGCCGCCTTGGCCTTCCCTGGCCCCTTCGCCTTCGCCGCCGCCTTCCGAGCCGCCATCACGCCGAAACCTCTCGATATCGCCTGCCCAGGCGTCTAGCACGGGCCGCGGATCCACGCGAGAAAACGGGCGATCTTCCGGATTCGGTCCTGGGAGGGGATTGACTCGCCCCGGCGAGTGGTTACTAGCCCCATATGCCCTGGAACGAGGCGGCGGCCCCACGCGGAATGCAGCAGCCCCGGAAGACCTCCGGATTCGGACGGAACTACACGCGGACGGCCATGCTCATGGCCTTCCTCGTGGCGATCCTCGCCATCGGCGGCCAGATGGCCGGCGGCACGGGCGGGATGCTGCTCTTCGGCGGCATCGGCCTCGTGATCAACCTCGCGACCTACTGGTTCTCCGACAGGATCGCCCTCATGGGCCACCGGGCCCAGCCGGTGACCCGCGCGCAGGCGCCGGAGCTCCACGAGATGGTGGAGCGGCTCACCCGCCGGGCGGGGATGCCGATGCCGCGGATCTACGTGATCCCCTCGATGACGCCGAACGCCTTCGCGACGGGGAGGAACCCGTCGAACGCGGTCGTCGCGGTGACGGAGGGGCTCGTCCGGATCCTCGACCGCCGCCAGCTCGAGGGGGTCGTCGCCCACGAGCTCGCCCACATCCAGAACCGGGACATCCTCATCGCGACCGTCGCCGCGTCGGTGGCCGGGCTCGTGTCGGCCCTCGGCCACGCGATCCAGTGGGGCGCCATCTTCGGCGGCCTCGGCCGCCGCGACGACGAAGAGGGGGGCGGCGGCGGGATCTTCGCGGCGCTCGCCTGGGCGATCGTCGCCCCCATCGTGGCGATGATCGTGCAGCTCGCCGTCTCCCGCTCGCGCGAGTACGGCGCGGACGCGGGGGGCGCGGCGCTCCTCGGCGATCCCGACCCGCTCGCGGACGCCCTGCTCACGCTCGAGAAGGCGAACGAGATCCGCCCCTACGAGTACGGCGGGCCGGCGACGGCGCACCTCTTCATCGTGAACCCCTTCCGCGGGACCGGGTCGTCCTTCATGAAGCTCTTCTCGACCCACCCGCCCATCGAGGAGCGCGTCGCGCGGCTCCGGGAGCTGAAGCGGGGGATGCGGTTCGCGTGAGGGGGCGGCCGGGCGGCGCCCGTCGCCGCGCGTGAACCCGCTCGCCCTTCGACAGGCTCACCACGAGCGGAGAGGAAGGGATCCGTTCGCCCTGAGCCTGTCGAAGGGCGAACGTCGCGGCTCGGTCCGCGGGAACCTGCCTTCGATCTGCGCAACTAGACGTTCACCATGGAGCAGCTGACGGGGGCGGGGGCGGTCGCGGACACCGTCAATGTCCGGGACTGGGGTCCCTTCACCGGGTCGAGGGCGAACACCGTGTAGGTGCCCTCGGCCATCGGGGCGGTGAACGTGCACTGGAGCTGCGGCACGTTCTGGCAGGAGTTGTCGGGGCAACCGGTCGAGCTCGTGCACGCCTCGACGGTCGGGTCGAGCTGGATGGTCGTGCCCTGGATGTCGACCTGGCAGGTGGCGCCAGACTGGTTGCACGAGGGGCACAGCTGTATCGGATAGCTGACCGAGGCGCCGGGACGAACCGTGCAGTTGGCGATCTGGCTCAGTCTGGGCGTCTCCGTCGGACAGCTCTCCCCGCAGCCCGCGGCGAGGAGCGCGACGGCGGCGGTGGCGGCGGCGATCCGGATCCTCATGGCTTCCTCCTCGCCCCTCAGAGGCCGTGAGGGAATCCCCGGACCGAGCCGGGCGGCCGAGGCGCAAGCAGCGCAAGGCGCGCCGACCGAGCATATCCCGCCGATATGTGAGGGAGGCGCAACGCAGCGATGCGCAGCGAAACGGCCGACCCGGCGACGGGAGGGGATTCCTTCATGGCCTCTCAGGGCACGAGCACGATCTTCCCGAACTGCGCGCGGTCCGCAAGGAGCCCCTGTGCGACACGGGCCTCCGCGAGCGGCATCACCCGATCGACCACCGGGCGGAGCTTCCCCTCCGCGACGAAGCGCATCACCTCGAGGAGGTCCCCCGCCGTCCCCATCGTGGAGCCGAGCACCGAGAGCTGCCGGTAGAAGACGTGGCGGAGGTCGGTCGTGGGGTCGAAGCCCGTCGTCGCTCCGACCGTGACGATCCGGCCGCCGAGCGCGGTGGAGAGGATCGATCCCTCCCAGGTCCGCTTCCCCACGTGCTCGAACACGACGTCCACGCCCCTCCGGTCGGTGAGCTTCCTCACCTCCTGGACGAAGTCCCCCGTCTCGTAATTCACCGTCTCGTCCGCCCCGAGGGCCCGCGCCTTCTCGAGCTTCGCGTCCGAGCCGGCCGTGGCGACGACCCGCGCGCCGTGGAGCTTCGCGATCTGGACCGCGGCGCTCCCCACGCCCGAGCCGGCGGCGTGGACGAGGACCGTCTCCCCCGGGCGCACCTTCGCCCGCCGGACGAGGGCGTGCCACGCCGTGAGGAAGACGAGCGGCGCCGCGGCCGCCTCCTCGAAGGAGAGCCGCCTCGGCTTCGGGAGGACCTGCCGCGCCGCGACCGCGATCCGCTCCGCCTGGCCGCCGGAGACGTGCTCGCCCAGGATCGCGTAGCGCCGGCAGAGGTTCTCCTCCCCGGAGAGGCAGCGCTCGCACCGCCCGCACCCGAAGCCGGGGTTCAGGACGACCTCGTCCCCCTTCGCGATCCCCTCGACCCCCGGCCCCACCTCCTCCACGATCCCGGCGATGTCCGAGCCGAGGACGTGCGGGAAGGAGAGCTTCAGCCCCGGCCAGCCCTTCCGCACCCAGAGGTCGAGGTGGTTCAGCGCCGCCGCCTTCACGGCGACGAGCACCTCCCCCGGCCCCGGCCCCGGGTCGGGGAGGTCCTCCAGGTTCACCGCCTCGGGGCCACCGTGGCCCCGGATCGCGACCGCCTTCATGCCCCGGCCTCCTCCGCGCCATCCGGTCCCACCCGTCCGTCCTCGCGGCGGTTCCGCGACGTGGGTGGCGGCGGCGCCCGCGGAGGTTATCCGGGGGTGGCCCTCCCTTGCCAGGGGTCCGCCTTCGACGGTAGACCTCGAAGGGTCATCGAAGGGCGGCCGGAGCGGATGTTCTCGATCGAGACGGTGGCGATCCTGGGTGCGACGGAACGGGGGACCTCCTGCGCCGTCCTCTCCGCCCTCGCGGGCTGCGCCGTCCGGCTCTTCGACCCCTCCGACGCCGCCCTCGACCGGGCCTTCGAGGCGGTGCGGCACCGCGTCGAGATCGCCTGGTCCTCCGGCGCGATCACGCGGACGGAGCGGCAGCGGATCCTCGACGGCGTCCTCTTCACCCCCGACCTCGAGGAGGCGCTCACGGGCGCCGATCTGGCCGTGGACGCGCTCCCCGCCCCCGCCGAGGAGATCCTCGAGCGGCTCGCCCCCCTCCTCCGCGCGACCTCGGCGGTGGCCGCCGCCGGGGAGGTGGCGCCGGAGACGATCGCCGCCCGGCTCCCGCAGGCGGGGCGCGTCCTCTCCCTGCGGCTCGTGGACGTGCAGGGGCCCGTCCCTCGCGTCGAGGTCCAGGCCGCCCTCGACACGAGCGGCCACGTCCTCGCCCGCGCCTTCGACTTCGCCGAGCGGGTGAACGTGGCCGCGCGCACCGCCCCCGCCCCGAGGCGGGGCGCGGCGATGGAGGCCATCCCGTGATCGTCCGGATCGACGTCGTCCCGATCGTCCTCGAGGCCCGCCGGGTGATCGTCGCGGAGATCATCGGCGGCTTCCACGGCCAGGCCCAGCTCGGCCGCTGGTGGCTCCCCTCCGGCCTCCTCCAGGAGGGGGAGCAGCCGGCCGAGGCGGCGGCCCGCATCCTCCGCGACCAGCTCGGGCTCGCGCTCGAGGGGGTCGTCGTCGTCGGCACCCGGCAGGCGAAGGTGGGGGAGGACTGGCACCTCGCGGTGATCATGGCCGGCGCGGTGGCGGGCGGGGAGCCGGACCCCCGCCCTCCCGTCTCGGGGTTCGCCGCGCGCACCTTCGCGGAGCTCCCGGACCAGCTCGGCTTCTGGCACCGGGACGACGTGGCGGTGCTCGTGGCCCGATACGAGCGGCTCAGGACCTGACGGGGAGACGCCGCCCCCCGGGGGACACCCTCCCAGGTTCGTTGCCCGGCCGGGGCTTCCCCGCTAGGGAAGCTCCCGGAGGAACGTGCGTGACCCCGAAGATCCCCCTGCTCGCGATGCTGCTCGGCTCCGCCGCACCCAAGGTCGGGGACCCGGCCCCCGACTTCACCCTCCCGGACACGGAGGGCCGGCCGGTCACCCTCTCGAAGCTCCTCCAGACCGGGCCGGTGATCCTCGCCTTCTTCCCGAAGGCGTTCACCCCCGGTTGAACGCGCGAGGTCCAGGCGTACCGGGACCGGTACGCGGAGGTGATCGAGAAGGGTGCGCAGGTCGTGGCGATCTCGACCGACTCGGTGGAGACCCAGCGGAAGTTCAAGGCGGAGAACGATCTCCCCTACCCGCTCCTCTCCGACGACGGCGGGAAGGTCGCGAAGCTCTACGGCGGGACGGTCCCGGTCGTGGGGCTCGCGAACCGCGCGACGTGGGTCGTCGGCCAGGACGGGAAGATCGTGGAGATCGTGACCGGCGGGGCGGCGATCGACCCGGGCGGCGCGATCACCTCCTGCCCGCTCCGGAAGAAGGGGTGACGATGAGGCCGCTCTCGACCGCGCTCTCGGTGCTTCGGCGGTGGATCCTCGGCGTCTCGCCGGAGGAGATCCGCTACACCTTCGACGACGTGCGCGGGGAGCTCCGCGCCGTCCGCGCGGAGCTGAAGGAGGAGATCGCCGACCTCCGGCGGCAGATCGACGCCCTCCCATCGCGGCAGGACCGGGCGAAGGGTCCGGAGATCCCCGTCGCGGAGGCGTGAGCGCGAAAGAATGCTTCGGGCAGGCCTCGGGCTTCAGGCTTCAGGAGAAGCACACCCGCTTCCTCTTCCCGGGGCCCGGGCCCATCACGAATGGACAGCGGCCCTGCACGCAGCCGTTCGCCCCCGAGCCTGCCGAGGGTCACCACGAGCGGACACGAAGGGATCCGTTCGCCCTGAGCCTGTCGAAGGGCGAACTCCGTGGCTCCAGGCGCCCGATCACCGCCATCAGCACGCCACCCCGTCCTCGACGATCACCCTCCGCACGACCGCCTCCCCGCAGCCGCAGGCGAGCCGCGCCCCCTCCTTCCAGTGGGCCCGGCGGACGTAGCCGAGCCCCACCCTCCCCTCCGGCGTGTCCGCGGCGCTCGTCACGGCGCCGACCTCCTGGGGGCCGGCGACGAGGGGCGTCCCGGGACCCGCTCCCGCGGGGAGCGAGAGCTGGACCAGGCCGCGCTGGAGGTGGCCGCGGACCGTCGCGCGGAGCACGACCTCCTGCCCCGTGTAGCAGCCCTTCCTGAAGTCGATCGCGACCCTCGTGAGCCCCGCCTCCATCGGGAGCCGGGAGACGTCCATGTCCGCGCCGAAGCGGGCGAGCCCCTCCTGGATCCGGAGGGCCTCGAGGTCGTCCGCCTCGAGCGCGGCCGCGCCGGCGGCGAGGAGCGCGCCCCGGGTCGCCTCCGCGCGGTCCGCCGCGACGACGAGGTCCCTCGCCGGCGGTCCCCGCCGCCCGTTCGCGAACGCCCTCGCCTCGCCCGCCGGCGGCGGGAGCGGATCGGGCGCCGCCGGCCCGAGGAGCGGGACGATCCGGAGCGACCCGGAGAGCTCCTCGAACTCCACCTCGTCCATGATCACGAACTTCTCGAGGTGCGCCCGGGCCTCCGGCGCCGCCTCCGCGGCCATCACGAGGAGGACCCCGTCCGGCTCCACGAGGAAGTGGGCGTCGGCGAGGAGGTGCCCCTTCGCGTTCAGGACGGCGGTGTAGCCGGCGCCACCCGGCGGGACCGGGTTCACGGCCTGGGTCGTCATCCGGTGGAGGTAGTCCTTCGCGTCCTTGCCCGTCGCGCGGAGGATGGCGGGGGCCTCGACCGGCCCCACCGCCCACGCCTCCCGGGCGGCCCGGATCTTCTCGGGGGTGATCATTCGGGGGGGATTCTAGCCGTCCAGCGACTCCCGCACCCGGCCCAGGAGGACGTCCGGCGTGAAGGGCTTCGGGAGGAAGCGGGCGCCCTCCGGGAGCGCGTCGAGATCGGCGAGGTGGTCGCCCGTGTAGCCGGAGACGAGGAGGACTCGGAGCCCGGGCCACTTCGCCTGGAGCCGGTGCGCGAGGTCGAAGCCGTTCCCCTCCGGGAGGATCACGTCGGTGAGCAGGAGGTCGGGCTGCCGGGAGAGCCCCTCTGCGATCGCGGCCGCCTGGGAGGCGGTCGAGGTCTCGAAGACCCGGTAGCCCGCCTCCTCGAGCGCTCGCCGGACCACGCCCCGGAGGCGGTGGTCGTCCTCGACGAGGAGGATGGTCTCGGAGCCTCGCCCCGGCGAGGGCCTCGGGGTCGGCCTCCCGGGTGCCTCCCCGCCGTCGCGGAGCGGCAGGAAGATGCGGAACTCG
>JBBIPT010000139.1:0-9801 GCA_037442705.1 Anaeromyxobacter sp. | reverse complement strand
TCGCGAACCGCGCCGGCGACCGCCCGGAGCGCCGGCTCCGCCGCGGCGCCCTTCCGCCAGGCGAGGGCGAGCGTCCGTCCCGGCGCGGGGGCCGCGATGGGGCGCGTCCGGAGATCCCGGCGGCGCCCCTCCACGCGGGCCGCGATCTCCGGCAGGAGCGTGACGCCGGCGCCGGAGGCGACCATCTCCACGAGGGTCGGCAGGCTCGTCGCCCGGAAACCCATCTCCTCCGCCTCGGCCTCCGCGCAGACGGCGAGCGCCTGGTCCCGCAGGCAGTGCCCGTCGTCGAGGAGCAGCACCCGCTCCCCGGCGAGCACGCCGATCGACAAGGGCCCGCCGGAGCGCGCGAGCGGGTGGCCCGCCGGCGCCGCGAGCACGAACGGATCCGGGCCGAGCGTCACGTGGACGAGGTCTCCGAGGCTAGACTCGAGGGCGACGAGGGCGCCGTCGAGCGCCCCCTCCCCGACCCGCTCGACGAGGGCGGCGGTCTTCTCCTCGGACCAGAAGAGGACGAGCCCGGGAAAGGCGCGGCGGAGCGCCGGGGCCACGGCGGGGAGGAGGTAGGGGCCGATCGTGGGGAGGACCCCGAGGCGGAGCGGCCCGGCGAGCGGATCGGCCGCCCGGCGCGCCTCCTCCACGAGGTCGTCGGCCCCGAGGAGCACCTGGCGCGCGCGCGCGAGGACCACCTCGCCGGCGCCCGTGACGAGGACCCGGCGCCGGTCGCGCTCGAACACGCGGACGCCGAGCGCGCGCTCGGCCTCCGCCACCTGCGCGGAGAGGGAGGGCTGCGAGACGTGACAGCGCTCCGCCGCCTTGCGGAAGCTCCGCGCGTCGGCGACGGCGACGAGGTACTGGAGCTGCCGGAGGGTGACGGGGTGAGGGGCGGAGCGCATGAGTCGATCCCGCGCATCCTAGTCCGCGCCGGCGACCCCGCGGCGGGAAAGGGGGGCAGGGGGGGGGCCGGGGACGGAGCGGCCGATAGCCGCAGCCTATCGCCATCATCGAAACGTTGTGTTGGGCGGGCTCCCCGGCCGTGCGTACCTTGGTGGACGAAAGGGAGGCGACCCCATGGCCCACGAAGCGAAGTGTCCGTTCCCCCACGCCGCCGGCGGCGGCACGTCCAACCGCGACTGGTGGCCGAAGCAGCTGAAGCTGAACCTCCTCCACCAGCACTCCTCCCTGTCCGATCCCATGGGCGAGGAGTTCGACTACGCGAAGGAGTTCCAGAGCCTCGACCTCGCCGCCGTGAAGAAGGACCTCGCGGCGCTCATGACCGACTCGCAGGACTGGTGGCCGGCCGACTTCGGCCACTACGGCCCCCTGTTCATCCGCATGGCCTGGCACAGCGCCGGCACCTACCGGACCGGCGACGGGCGCGGCGGCGGCGGGAGCGGCGCCCAGCGCTTCGCCCCGCTGAACAGCTGGCCCGACAACGTGAACCTCGACAAGGCGCGCCGCCTCCTCTGGCCGATCAAGCGGAAGTACGGCCGGAAGATCTCCTGGGCCGACCTCATGATCCTCGCGGGCAACGTGGCCCTGGAGACCATGGGGTTCGAGACCTTCGGCTTCGCCGGCGGGCGCGAGGACATCTGGGAGCCCGAGGAGGACGTCTACTGGGGCGCCGAGGCCGAGTGGCTCGCCGACAAGCGCTACACCGGCGACCGGGACCTCGAGGATCCGCTCGCCGCGGTGCAGATGGGGCTCATCTACGTGAACCCGGAGGGGCCGAACGGCAACCCGGATCCCGTCGCCGCGGCGCGGGACATCCGCGAGACCTTCGCCCGCATGGCGATGGACGACGAGGAGACGGTGGCGCTCATCGCGGGCGGCCACACGTTCGGCAAGGCGCACGGCGCCGGGGACCCGAAGAAGCACGTGGGGCCCGAGCCCGAGGCCGCGGGCCTCGAGGAGCAGGGCTTCGGCTGGAAGAGCGGCTTCGGCAAGGGCAAGGCCGGGGACACGATCACGAGCGGCCTCGAGGTGACCTGGACCACCACGCCCACGAAGTGGAGCCACAACTTCTTCGAGAACCTGTTCGGCTACGAGTGGGAGCTCGGGAGGAGCCCGGCCGGCGCGCACCAGTGGGTCGCGAAGGGCGGCCCGAAGACGGTGCCGGACGCCCACGACCCGGCGAAGCGCCATCCGCCGACGATGCTCACGACGGACCTCTCCCTGCGGCTCGACCCGGCCTACGAGAAGATCTCGCGCCGCTTCCACCAGCACCCCGACCAGTTCGCGGACGCCTTCGCCCGCGCGTGGTTCAAGCTCACCCACCGCGACATGGGGCCGCGCGCGCGCTACCTCGGCCCGGAGGTCCCGGCGGAGGCGCTCCTCTGGCAGGACCCCATCCCGGCCGTCGATCACGCGCTCGTGGACGAGAAGGACGTCACCTCCCTGAAGGCGAAGATCCTCGACTCCGGGCTCTCCGTCCGCGAGCTCGTGGCGACCGCCTGGGCGTCGGCGTCCACGTTCCGCGGCTCCGACAAGCGCGGCGGCGCGAACGGCGCCCGCATCCGGCTCGCCCCCCAGAAGGACTGGGAGGTGAACGAGCCGGCCCAGCTCGCGAAGGTGCTCTCCACCCTGGAGGGCATCCAGAAGGGCTTCCACGCCACCAGCGGCAAGAAGAAGGTCTCGCTCGCCGACCTCGTCGTCCTCGCCGGCTGCGCGGGCGTCGAGCGGGCCGCGAAGAACGCCGGGCAGCTCGTGAAGGTCCCCTTCACCCCGGGGCGCATGGACGCGTCGCAGGAGCAGACGGACACCGCCTCGTTCGCGGTGCTGGAGCCGGTGGCGGACGGGTTCCGCAACTACCTGAAGGCCCGGTACTCCGTGCCGGCCGAGGAGCTCCTCGTGAACCGGGCGCAGCTCCTCGGGCTCACCGCGCCGGAGATGACGGCCCTGCTCGGCGGCCTCCGCGTCCTCGACGTGAACGTCGGCAAGTCGCAGCACGGCGTCTTCACGAAGCGGCCGGAGGCGCTCACGAGCGACTTCTTCGTGAACCTCCTCGACATGGCCACCGAGTGGAAGCCGGCCTCGAAGGACGCCGACGTCTTCGAGGGGCGCGACCGGAAGACGGGCGAGCGCCGGTGGACCGGCACGCGCGTCGACCTCGTCTTCGGCTCGAACTCCCAGCTCCGGGCCCTCGCCGAGGTCTACGGCAGCGCGGACGGGCAGGAGAAGCTCGTGCGGGACTTCGTCGCCGCCTGGAACAAGGTGATGAACCTGGATCGCTTCGACCTCGCCTGACGGCGGGGGGGAAGGGATCGAGGAGCCCGCTTCACCCGCTGCCCGGCCGGGGTCCTCCCGGCCCGGGCGGGGGTGAGCCTGCGCCGGGCGGGGCCCTCCTGCCGGCCCGCCGGGCGTAGTACGGTCGGGCCATGAGCAAGCTCAAGACACCCCACGCGAAGAAGGCGGCGAGCCTCGCCCGCGACCGCAGGAGCGCCTCGACGACGACGGGAGCGCCCACCCGGAAGCTCCTCTCCAAGGCGAAGTCCCGCACCGAGCGGGCCTACCGGCACGCGGTGAAGGAGGCGGTGGCCACGGCGCCGAAGCTGCGCTCGGAGGAGGAGGTCGAGCGGGTCGAGGTCGCCATCGGCGACGCGATGGAGAAGCGGGTGAGCGGCTTCCGCAAGCCGCCCGACGTCCCGCTCGGCGAGGCCGTCGAGAAGAAGCTCGGACGCCGGCGCAGGGGAGAGTGACGGCGCACCGGAAAGACGGTCACCCCTCTTCCGTTCGCTCCCGGATCCGCCCGCCCTTCGACAGGCTCAGGGCGAGCGGAGTCCTTTCCGTCCGTTCGTGGTGAGCCTGTCGAACCACGATCCGATTCGCGCTCGCTCGTTCAGTCCAGCCCGCGCGCGTAGAGGTCGTCCTCGTCGAGCCCGAGGAAGTGGCCGACCTCGTGGAGGAGGGTCACTCCGATCTCCTCCGTGAGCTCCTCCCGGTCCCGCGCGAACCGCTCGAGGTTCCGCTGGTAGAGGACGATGGCCGACGGGAAGTGGCTCCACGGGTCCATCGACGCCTTCTCGCCGTAGGGCGCCCCGCGGAAGAGCCCGAGGATGGTGGGCGAGAGGGGCGGATCGGAGGCGAGGAGGTCGTCGTCCGAGGGGATCTCCTCCACCGTGATGGCCACGTTCGAGAGGTAGCGGCGGACCTGCTCGGGGAGGGCCGCGAGCGCGTCCTCCACCGCCCGGTCGAACGCATGGTGGGTGAGGCCGATCGGCGCCGGGAACTCGTCCGGCGAGAGCTCGAGCGCCCGGGCGAAGCGGCGCTTCGCCTCGCCGGGCTCCCCCTGCCGCTCCGCGACGAGGCCGAGCTGGTGCTGCACCCAGGCGTCCTCCTCGCCGGCCGCCTCGGCGCGGAGGAGCGCCTCGCGGGCCTCGTCGAGCCGGGAGAGCTCGTAGAGCGCGAACGCCTTCTCGGAGAGGACCTCGAGGGAATCGGGGAAGACCTGCTCGGCCTCGGCGAGCCGCGCGAGGGCCTCGGTGGCGTGGCCGAGCTGACCGAGGGCGGTCCCCTCCAGCCAGGCGAACTCGGCGGCGCGCTCCGCGTCGCCCGCCTTCCGGGCGAGCTTCGCGCCGCGCCGGGCGTGCTCGATCCCGCGCTCCAGGATCTCCCGATCCTCGAGGTCCCGCAGGACGTTCACCTGGAAGTCGGCCGCCTCGAAGAGGAGGTCGAGGTCGCTCCGGCTCGCGGAGAGCGCCCGCTCCCAGGTGTCGAGGGCCTCGTCGATCCGTCCCTCGTCGGCGAGGTCGAAGGCCCTCTCGCGGAGGGTCTCGATCTCGGGTCGCTCGGCGTCGTCGCCGGTGGGTGCCATACCCGGGCAGGTAGCGCGGCGCGCGCCTCGCGTCAAACGGGCCGCTTGACCGAGCGTCCCGCCGGCTTATGTTAGCGCTCGCCAGGGCCGACTGCCAGCGAGGCGAGTCACCAAAGCCCCTGCAATCACGCAACCTTCCGGAAAAGGAGCCTTCGCATGCCCGCCAAGGAGATCGCATTCCACCAGCCCGCCCGCGAGGCGATCCTCCGCGGGGTGCGCCTGCTCGCCGAGGCCGTGGCCGTGACGCTCGGCCCCAGGGGGCGGAACGTCGTCATCGAGAAGAGCTGGGGCTCGCCGACCGTGACCAAGGACGGCGTCACCGTCGCGAAGGAGATCGAGGTCGAGAACCGGTTCGAGAACATGGGCGCCCAGATGGTCCGCGAGGTGGCCTCGAAGACGTCGGACAAGGCGGGCGACGGGACGACCACGGCGACCGTGCTCGCCCGGGCGATCTACGAGGAGGGGCTCCGCCTCGTCGCGGCCGGCCACGACCCCATGGATCTGAAGCGCGGCATCGACCGCGCGGTGGAGGCCGTGGTCGGGGAGCTGAAGAAGCAGTCGAAGCCGACACAGGGGAAGAAGGAGGTCGCCCAGGTCGGGACCATCTCCGCGAACGGCGACGAGACGATCGGCGGCATCCTCGCGGACGCGATGGAGAAGGTGGGGAAGGAGGGGGTCATCACCGTCGAGGAGGCGAAGGGGCTCGAGACGACGCTCGAGGTGGTCGAGGGGATGCAGTTCGACCGCGGCTACGTCTCGCCCTACTTCGTGACGAACGCGGAGCGGATGGAGGCCGTGCTCGAGGATCCGTACCTCCTCGTCACCGAGCGGAAGATCTCCGCCATGGCCGACGTCGTCCCGATCCTCGAGGCGGTCGCCCGCAGCGGCAAGCCGCTCCTCATCGTGGCGGAGGACCTCGAGGGCGAGGCGCTCGCGACCCTCGTCGTGAACAAGCTGCGCGGCACCCTCCACGTCTGCGCGGTGAAGGCCCCCGGGTTCGGCGACCGGCGCAAGGAGATGGTGAAGGACATCGCCGTCCTCACCGGCGCCCAGGTCGTCGCCGAGGAGCTCGGGCGGAAGCTCGAGGACCTCTCGCTGCAGGATCTCGGCCGGGCGAAGCGGATCGTCGTGGACAAGGAGAACACGACGATCGTGGACGGGGAGGGGAAGAAGGCGGACATCGAGGCCCGCATCAGGCAGATGCGGGCCCAGATCGACGAGACGACCTCGGACTACGACCGCGAGAAGCTCCAGGAGCGGCTCGCGAAGCTCGTCGGCGGCGTCGCGGTCGTCTCCGTCGGCGCGGCCACCGAGACCGAGATGAAGGAGAAGAAGGCCCGGGTGGAGGACGCCCTCCACGCGACCCGCGCCGCGGTGGAGGAGGGGATCGTCCCGGGCGGCGGCGTCGCCTACCTCCGCGCCCTCGGCGCGCTCCGCGAGCTCGAGGTCCCCGAGGAGGGCGAGCAGCGGTTCGGCGTCCAGATCGTCGAGCGGGCCCTCGAGGGGCCGGCGCGGCGGATCGCCGCGAACGCCGGCTTCGACGGCGCCGTCGTCGTCTCGAAGATCCTGGAGGGGAAGGGGGCCTTCGGGTTCAACGCCCAGACCGAGGTCTACGAGGACCTCGAGAAAGCGGGCGTCATCGACCCGACGAAGGTCGCCCGGACCGCCCTCCAGAACGCGGCCTCGGTGGCAGGGCTCCTCCTCACGACCGAGGCGATGGTCGCCGAGAAGCCGAAGAAGAAGGCGAAGGGAGCGCCCCCGGCCGGCGGCATGGGTGGGGAGATGGACGACATGGACTACTAGCCCGCGGGGCGCGCGAAAGCAGCGCCTAACCCCTCGGAATTCCGACGCGACGCGTCGCGACGTTGACGGCTCGCCGCGGGCCGGATATACCTCGCGATAGCTGAAAGCTTCCGAATTACGGTAGCTTTCGCGACGAGGGCGGCCGCTACTACGTTCCTGCGAGGGGCGGAACCCGGCAACCGGTTCGTCGGCGGGGCCAAGGATCGCTTGCGGTCCTTGGCCCCGATTTCTTTCCGGGCGGCAGCGGCTTCCGCACCCGCAGCCGGACCCGCAGCCGTGGCCGGACCCGCAGCCGTGGCCGCAGCCGTGATCGGCCCCTGGCCTCAGGCCTCGGGCCTCGGACCTCGGACCTCAGTCCTCGGGAACGGCGGCAGAGATGCATTTCCCGAAGCCCGAGGCCCGAAGCCCGAAGCCCGAGGCCCGAAGCCCGAAGCCCGAAGCCCGAAGCCCCGGGTGTTTCCTGCGCTCGGGGCGTCTAGGCCCGCTCGCCCGCTGGCACCGGAGGCAGATCCTTCGAGGCCATGTAGACGACGTTCCGGGTGGACCGCTTGCCGCGGTACATCGCCCGGTCGGCGAAGTCGAGGATCTCGGCCTTGCTCCGGGCGTGCTCGGGGAAGCTCGCGAGGCCGATCGAGGCGGTGATCCGGACCCGCGCCCCCTCCCGGGAGAGGAACCGGTGGTCCTCGATGGCGCGGCGGATCCGCTCCGCCACCTTGAGCCCGCCGCCCGAGTCGATCCCGACGAGGAGGACGACGTACTCGTCCCCGCCGTAGCGGACGACGACGTCCTCGTCCCGCACGCAGGCGCGCAGCACGCGGGCCACCTCGACGAGGAGGCGGGAGCCGGAGAGGTGCCCGTGCTGGTCGTTCACCGCCTTGAAGCGGTCGAGATCCATGAAGAGGATGGAGAAGGGCTTGCCGCCGCCGAGCTCCCGATCGAGCGCCAGGTCGAGGTAGCGGGTGTTGTAGAGGTGCGTGAGGTCGTCGAGGTAGGCGAGGTGCTCCACCTGCTTCAGCCGCCCGAGGTTGTGGAGCGCGATCCCGAGGTGCCGGCAGAGGAAGGCGGCGTTCTCGGCGGACTCCCGGGGGAGGGGCCCGTCGCCGAGCACGGCGACCGCCCCGACGAGCGTCCCCTCGTCGGTGACCGTGAGGCAGGCGGCGTGCCCGGTCCCTCCCGCGGGCGCGGGCAGGGGCACGTCGGTCACCGCCGGACCGAACGGCTCGAGCGCGTCGAGCGCGGGGCGGCAGGCGGCGAGGACCCCCGCGGCCGCCTCGTACTCGATCCCGTGGGCGCCCGAGGCCACGAAGGCCCCGTCCGCCGTCCGCTCGAGGAGGGCGCAGGCGGCGCTCCCGCACTCGGAGGCGATGGCCGCGAGCGCCATGGGGACGAGCCGGTCCCGGTCCAGGGTGGAGGCGAGCCGCTGCCCGGCCTCGAAGAGCTTCAGGTGCGCGCGGAGGGACTGGTTCTCCGCGAGGAGCGCCCGCGTCGCGAGGCAGCGCTGCACGGAGAGCTGCAGCGTCTCCGGCGTCACCGGCTTCACGAGGTAGTCGGACGCGCCCGCCCGCATCGCGCGGACCGCCGGGTCCACCTTGTCGAGGGCGGTGATCACGATGACGCCGATGTTCGGGTCGCGCTCCTTCGCGTGGTCGAGCAGCTCGAGCCCGTCCCGGGAGCCCGGGAGGATCACGTCGGTGAGGAGCACGTCGAAGCGGCGCTGGCCGAGGAGGGCGACCGCCGCCTCCGCGCCGTCGGCGACCTCCACGTCGTAGCCCGCGGCCCGGAGGTAGTCGGAGTAGACGGTGCGGGCGAACCGCTCGTCGTCCACGAGGAGCACCGACGGGGCCATTCCCGAAGACGTATATCATGGCGCCCGTGGACTCCCTCCCCGCCGACCGCAAGGCGCTCCTCTTCTCCGCCGGCGGTGTGCGCCTCGCGCTCCGGGTGTCCCAGCTCCGCGAGATCGTCGAGGTCGAGGGGACGGAGGGTGAGGTGCGGGCGCGGGGGGAGACGATCCCTGCCGCCTTCGTCTCCGCGATCCTCGGGCTCCCCGCGGGGCCCGCGCCCTACGCGGTGCTCACCGAGGGGACGCCGCGCGCGGCGCTCCGCGTGGAGGCGCTCCACGGCATCGTGGACCTCGCCGGCGGGGAGGTGTTCCAGCTCCCGGCGAGGACGCTCCTGCCCCAGCCGCCGCCCTTCTCGGCCGCCGTGGTCCACCGGGGCGAGGTCGCCCTCGAGCTCGCCGTCTCGTCGCTCGGGTTCGCGCCGCTCCAGCCGGCGGAGGAGGTCGCCGGCGCGCCCGCGGACGTGGGGCTCGCAGGGGAGCGGGAGATCCGCTTCGCCCGGGGGGCGCGCGTGTTCGCCGTCCCCATGACGATCCTCCTCAAGGTCCTCGAGGCGCCGCGCGTCGCCCCGGTGCCGCTCGCGCCGCCCTCGCACCGCGGGCTCGTCTACCACGAGCGGGCGCTCCACCCCGTCCTCGACCTCGCCCCGCTCCACGGGGACCCCGCGGAGGGGCCGGTGCGCGCCGTGATCCTCGTCGATGCGGGCGGGGCGGGCGTCGGGATCGTCGCCGACCGGATCCTCGGCGCCGGGGAGCCGGCGGAGCCCGTCCGCCCGCCCTGGGACACCGTCTTCGGCGCCTGAGCCGCGGGTGCCGAGGCTGCGCAAAGCCGCGTGAATCTTGACATTCGGTCGAACGCGGCGTTACTGGATGGGATTTCCTCGACCCGCACGCGGACCGGACCGCCCATGCCCAAGAACATCCTCCTCGCGGACGACTCGATCACGATCCAGAAGGTCGTGACCATCACCTTCGCGAGCGAGGACTACAAGGTCACCGCGGTCGACAACGGCGACGACGCGATCGCGCGCGCGCGGGCGTCGAAGCCCGACGTCGTCCTCGCCGACGTCGTGATGCCGAGGAAGAACGGCTACGAGGTCTGCGAGGCGCTGAAGGCCGATCCCGCCCTCCGCGGGGTCCCCGTGATCCTCCTCGCCGGCACCTTCGAGGCCTTCGACGAGGCGCGGGCCCGCGCCGTGAAGGCCGACGCGCACGTGACGAAGCCGTTCGAGAGCGGCGCGCTGATCGCCAAGGTGAAGGAGCTCGTCGAGGGGAAGGCGCCCGCCTCCGCGGCGGGGGCCGCTGCTCCCCGTCCGGCCGCCGCGCCGCCGCCCGCCGCCGCGCCCCG
>JBBIPT010000138.1:0-9941 GCA_037442705.1 Anaeromyxobacter sp. | reverse complement strand
CCCCGCGCCGCCGCCGCGGTACGCGCCACCCCCGGCTCCGCCCGCGCTCCCGCCGCCGGCCTACGCCCCCGCGCCGTCCGTCCAGATCCCGCGCGGCCACGCGGGCCGCGGCGGAATGGCCCCGATCTCTCCCTTCTACGGCGTCCTCGGCCTCGGCGGCCTCTTCCACGGCGGCGAGGCGGAGGAGGGGGTCGCGATGGACCGGATCTTCGATCCCCAGCTCGACGTCTACATGGAAGGCGGGCTGCGGCTCTCCCCCGAGCTCGCCCTCGCGCTCTACGCCGACATCGGCGTGGGCGAGCCGGCCCAGGAGAGGAGGGCGCTGAACTCCTGCGACGTGGGCGGCGGAAGCTGCACCGCCACGACGGGGAGCGTGGGGCTCCTCCTCCGCCACACCTTCCTCCCTCACGCCCCCTCCACCCCCTGGATCGCGGCGGGCACCGGCTTCGCGTTCGGGAACGTGAGCTACGACGACTCCTACGGCTCCCAGGAGCTCTTCAGCTACTCCGGCTGGGAGGTCCTCCGGCTCATGGCGGGGATCGATCTCAGGGCGAACCCGGTCTTCGGCGTCGGCTTCTACGGAGGCGTCTCCTTCGGCCGGTACACGGGCGTGAGCGACGGCCTCGGGATGTCGTCGCACATGGACGGCGCGATGCACTCCACGGTGCAGGCCGGCCTCCGGTTCACGCTCTTCCCGTAGGGCGCGAGCCCCCTCGAGCGAGCCGCTCCGGCTCGGGTCGCTCCACGGCGCCCCCCGCACCCGCGGGCGGGCGCCGCGCCTCATCCGAGGCGGGCGCGGCGAAGCCGGAGCGCGTTCGCGATCACCGTCACCGAGCTGAAGCTCATCGCCGCGCTCGCGATCATCGGCGAGAGGACCGTCCCGAGGAGCGGGTAGAGCGCGCCCGCGGCGATGGGGACGCCGGCGGCGTTGTAGGCGAAGGCCCAGAAGAGGTTCTGGCGGATGTTCCGCATCGTCGCCCGGGAGAGGCGGCGGGCGCGGACGATCCCCTGGAGGTCGCCCTTCACGAGCGTGATCCCGGCGGACTCGATCGCGACGTCGGCCCCCGTCCCCATCGCGATCCCCACGTCGGAGGCCGCCAGGGCGGGGGCGTCGTTGATGCCGTCCCCGGCGAAGGCGACCACGCGCCCCGCGGCCTTGCGCAGCCCCACGATCCGGGCCTTGTCTCCGGGGAGCACCTCCGCCTCGACCTCGTCGATGCCGAGCTTTCCGGCCACCGCGCGGGCGGTGGTCCAGCCGTCCCCGGTGACCATGGCGATCCGGAGCCCCTCGGCGTGCAGGGCGTGGATCGCCTCCGCCGCCCCGGGCTTCACCGGGTCCACCGCGGAGAGGAGCCCCGCCGCGCGCCCGTCCACCGCGACGAGCATCACCGTGCCGCCCCCGGCGCGGAGCGTCTCCGCCCGCTCCTGGAGCGGCCCGCCGTCGATCCCGAGCTCGGCGAGCAGGGCGGCGTTCCCGAGCGCCACGGTCCGTCCCTCGACCTCCCCGACGACCCCCTTCCCGGGCACGGAGCGGAAGCCGGTGGCCTCGCCGGGCGCGATCCCGCGGGAGCGGGCCCCGGCGACGATCGCGGCGGCCAGGGGGTGCTCGGAGCCCTTCTCGAGCGCCGCCGCGAGCCGGAGGAGCTCCTCGTCGCGGATCGGGTCGAGGGCGGCGACGGTCTCGAGGGCGGGCTTGCCCCGCGTGAGCGTGCCGGTCTTGTCGAGGAGGAGGAGGTCCACCCGCTCGAGCCGCTCGAGCGCCTCCGCGCTCTTCACGAGGACGCCCGCGCCCGCGCCGCGGCCGGTGCCGACCATGATGGCCATCGGCGTGGCGAGCCCGAGCGCGCAGGGGCAGGCGATGATGAGGACCGCCACCGCGGCGACGAGGGCGTGCGCGAGCCGGGGCTCCGGGCCGGCGATCGCCCACGCGGCGAAGGCGAGGAGGGCTGCGGCCACGACCGCGGGGACGAACCAGCCCGAGACGACGTCCGCGAGTCGCTGGATCGGCGCGCGGCTCCGCTGGGCGTCCATCACCATCTTCACGATCTGGGCGAGGAGGGTCTCCGCGCCGACCCGCTCCGCGCGCATCACGAAGCTGCCGGTGCCGTTCATCGTCGCGCCGGTGACCCGGTCCCCCTCGGTCTTCTCCACGGGGACGGGCTCGCCGGTGACCATGGACTCGTCCACCGGCGAGGTGCCGGAGAGGACGACGCCGTCCACCGGGACCTTCTCGCCGGGCCGGACGCGGAGCCGGTCGCCCGGCCGGACCTCGGAGATCTCCACGTCGCGCTCCACGCCCCCGTCCTCGACGCGGCGGGCGGTCTTCGGCGCGAGTCGGAGGAGGGCGCGGATGGCGCCCGAGGCGCGGCTCCGGGCGCGGAGCTCGAGGATCTGGCCGAGGAGGACGAGCTCCACGATCACGGCGGCCGCCTCGAAGTAGACGGGCGGGCTGCCGTGCTCGAGGAACGCCTCGGGGAAGACGCTCGCGGGCAGCGCGGTGGCGGCGGCCGAGAACGTCCAGGCGGCCGACGTGCCGAGCCCGATGAGAGTGAACATGTTCAGGTGGCGCGTCTTCACCGAGAGCCACGCCCGCTCGAAGAACGGGAACCCGCCCCAGAGGACGACCGGGGTCGCGAGGACGAGCTGGAGGAGCGCGAAGGCGCGGAAGCCGATCCGGTGCCGGAGGGCGTCCCCGGCGAGCATGTCCCCCATGGCGAGGAGGAGGACGGCGAGGGTGGGGGCGAGCCCCCACCAGAAGCGCCGGCTCATGCTCGCGAGCTCGGGGTTGGGCGGCTCCGCCGCGGCCGGGACGCCGCCCGCGACGAGCGGCTCGAGGGCCATGCCGCAGATCGGGCACGGGACCGGCTCCTTCTCGCGGACCTCGGGGTCCATCGGGCAGACCCAGACGATCTCGCCACCGGCCGGGGCGGCGGGGGGCGGCCCCTTCGGCATGCCGCCCGGCCCGTGCTCGAGGAAGGGCCCGGGGCCGGCGGAGAACTTCGCGAGGCACCTCGGGTTGCAGAAGAAGTAGCGGACGCCCCCGTGCTCGGTCTGCCCCCCCTTCGGCGCCTTCGGGTTCACCTCCATCCCGCAGACCGGATCGATCGCGAAGAACCGCCCGGGCTCCTCGAGGAAGCGCTCGCGGCAGCGGGCGGAGCAGAAGTGGTAGACGTACCGCCCGCGCTCGACGGTCCCCCCGGGCGGGCCCTCCGGGGAGACGTCCATGCCGCAGACGGGATCGCGGGTGGGCGGGGGAGCCGAGGGGATGGCTGGGGTCTCGCCGGGCATGGGGCCCGTCATACAGACGCGCGACCCCGGACGCCATCGTCGTGTAAGCTCGGCGTCGTGAAGGGAAGAGCGGAGGCCCCGATCTCGACGGACCCGGGCAGGGCGACCCACGTCGCCGACGTGCTCAAGGCGCTCGCCCACCCGCTCCGGATCCGGATCGTGGCGATCCTCTGCGAGGGGGAGGAGAACGTCTCGGGGCTCGCGGAGCGGCTCGGGGCCGGTCAGGCGATCGTCTCGCAGCAGCTCCGGATCCTGCGGAGCCACGGCCTCGTCGCGGCGAGCCGCGCGCAGGGCTTCTCGCGCTACCGGATCGTCGAGAAGAACCTCCACGGCCTCGTCCGCTGCATGGAGAAGTGCAGGCGCTGACGGCGATGGGCCTCGCCTCGTGGCGGCGGAGCATCGGCCGGGCACGGCCACGAGCGGGCGTCCGCGTGCCTCCGTCCACCCTCCGTCCCGTGATCGGACCCGGAGCGGGCATGGCAGGAACCCCGCCGCGCGGGCGCGCATCGTTCGCCTCCTCCCCCTCCGGGCGCAAGCGCTGCGCGTTCCCGGGGGCGCGGCCGGATGACGCACCCGCGGATTCCCGGGTCGTTTCCGCCGGGTGAGTGGTCCGTTCCCGTGGGAACGCGGCGTGCATGCCAGCATCGCGACATAGCAATCTCTCTACACATGAAGACCAACCACGCGAAGAAGCTCGAGAACGACGGCGCGCGCGCGGAGCACATCGCCGAGGTGCTCAAGGCGGTCGCCCACCCGCTCCGGCTGCGGATCGTCGCGACGCTCTGCGAGGGGGCGGAGAGCGTGAACGTCCTCGCCGGCCGGCTCGAGGCGGCGCAGCCCATCGTGTCGCAGCAGCTGCGCATCCTCCGGAGCCACGGCCTCGTCTCGGCGACCCGCGAGAACGGCTACGCGTACTACCGGCTCGCCGAGCCGGCCCTGCGGGACCTCGTCTGCTGCATGGAGAAGTGCGACCGCTGAGCCACCGGGCTCGAGCGAGGGAGTGGAGATGGCGATCACCCGAAGGAAGTTCATCCAGATCGGAGCGGCGGGGGCCGGCGGGCTCGCCGCGGCCTCCGGCCTCGGGACGAAGTGGTGGGGGCTCGACCGGAACCCCGTCGCCGACCCGGGGACGGAGGGGGAGAAGGTGGTCGCGAGCTACTGCGAGCTCTGCTTCTGGGGCTGCGGCGTGCTCGCCCACGTGAAGGACGGCCGGGTGACGAAGGTCACCGGCAACCCGGAGCACCCACTCTCCCGCGGCATGCTCTGTCCCCGCGGCGCGGGCGCGACGGGGCAGCTCTACGATCCGGACCGTCTCCGCAAGCCGCTCGTCCGGCGGGCGAAGCGCGGCGAGGACGTCTTCGAGGAGGTCTCCTGGGACGCGGCCCTCAACGAGGTCGCGGACCGGCTCCGCGAGGTCGAGAAGAGGCACGGTCCCGAGGCGGTCGCCCTCTTCACCCACGGCTCGGGCGGGGTCTGGTTCAAGCACTTCATGAAGGCCTGGGGCTCCCCGAACATCGGCGCCCCCTCCTACGCCCAGTGCCGCGGGCCGCGCGAGGCGGCCTTCACGCTCACCTACGGGACGCCGCTCGGTTCCCCGGAGCCGATCGACATCGCGAACGCGCGGTGCATCACGCTCATCGGGTCCCACCTCGGCGAGAACATGCACAACACCCAGGTGCAGGAGCTCGCGGAGGCGATCGGGAACGGCGCCGGGCTCGTCGTGGCGGATCCGCGCTTCTCCGTGGCGGCCGGGAAGGCGAAGTACTGGCTCCCGGTGAAGCCGGGCACGGACATCGCCCTCCTCCTCGCCTGGATGAACGTCCTCGTCGAGGAGCGGCTCTACGACGCGGAGTACGTGGCGAAGCACACGGAGGGGTTCGAGCAGCTCGCGGTCCACGTCGCCGACAAGACGCCGGAGTGGGCCTACCCCATCACGGGCATCCGGCCGGATCTCATCCGGGCCTCCGCCCGGTTCATGGGCGGGGCGCGGCCAGCCTCGCTCGTCCACCCGGGCCGGCGTACCGTCTGGTACGGCGACGACACCCAGCGCGAGCGGGCGATGGGGATCCTCGCCGCCCTCCTCGGGAGCTGGGGCCGCCGCGGCGGCTACCTCGTGCAGGACAAGTTCAAGCTCGCCGGCTACCCGCTCCCCCCGAACCTGCCGCACGAAGAGAGCCGGGGCATCGCGGACAAGCCGAAGAACGGCGGCTACCCGCTCGCCACGGAGGTCCTCGCGAGCGGCCTCTGCGACGCGACGAGGCCCGGACAGGCGCTCTACGACCTCAAGGCCTGGATCGTCTACGGCTGCAACCTCCTCCAGGCGATGCCGGGGCGGCAGGAGCTCGTCGAGAAGATGCAGCACCTCGACTTCATGGCCGTCGTCGACGTCCTCCCGGCGGAGATCGCCGGCTGGGCCGACGTCGTCCTCCCCGAGGCGACCTACCTCGAGCGCGACGACGACGTCTCCGCGCCCGCCTACAAGCGCCCGTTCGTGGCCATCCGCCAGGCGGCGGTCGAGCCGCTCCACGACTCGAAGCCCGGCTGGTGGATCGCGAAGGAGATGGCGAACAGGGCCGGGCTCGGCGCCTGGTTCCCCTGGAAGGACGCGCAGGAGTACGTGAAGGCCCGGCTCGCGCTCGGCGGGTACTCCTGGGAGGAGCTGTCCTCGAAGGGGGTCCTGCTCGGCAAGCCCATCGCGACCTGCGAGGAGGAGGGCGCGCCCGTCGCCGCGGCGACCGAGAACGGGAAGATCCAGCTCTTCTCGAAGGAGCTGAAGGACCTCGGCTTCGATCCGCTCCCGGTCTACTACCCGCAGGAGGAGGGCCCGCCGGGGCACTTCCGGATGCTCTCCGGACGCGCTCCGCTCCACACCTTCGGGCGGACGACGAACAACCGGCTGCTCGCGCAGCCGTATCCGGAGAACGAGGTCTGGATCAACGCGGACGCGGCGAAGAGCCTCCCGGGCTTCGAGCTCGCTCCCCTCCGGAACGGCGAGCGGGTGGTCCTCGTGAACCAGGACGGAGTCCGGTCCAACCCGGTCCGGGCCAAGGTCACGGAGCGGATCCGTGGCGACTGCGTCTACCTCGTCCACGGGTGGGGACAGACCGCGAAGAAGCAGCGCTACGCCTACGGCCGCGGCGCCTCCGACTCCCAGCTCACCACCCGCTACAAGGTCGACCCGATCATGGGCGGGACCGGGATGAACGTGAACTTCGTGCGCGTCGAGCGCGCCGGGGAGGCCGCCTGACATGTCCCTGAAGAAGCGCTTCGCGATGGCGGTGGACACCCGGCGCTGCGTCGGGTGCAACGCCTGCGTCATCGCCTGCAAGACCGAGAACGCGCTGCCCGAGGGCGGCTTCCGCGACTGGATCGTCCAGGAGGTCTGGGGGAAGTTCCCCGGCCTCTCCATGCAGATCCGGTCCGAGCGCTGCAACCAGTGCACGGTCTCCCCGTGCGTGACCTCCTGTCCGACCGGGGCCTCGCACTACGGGGAGGCGGGCGTCGTCCTCGTGAACGAGTCGAAGTGCACGGGGTGCAAGGCCTGCATGGCGTCGTGCCCCTACGGCGCGCGCTACGTCCACCCGGACGGCTTCGTGGACAAGTGCACCTTCTGCCTCCACCGGACGGAGAAAGGCGGGACGACCGCCTGCGTCGAGGTCTGCCCGACCCGGACCCTCACCTTCGGCGACCTCCGCGACCCGGAGAGCCCGGTGTCGCGGCTCCTCGCCTCCCGGCGTCACGAGGTGGTGAAGCCCGAGGCCGGGACGAAGCCGAACGTCTACTTCCTCACGTGAAGGAGCGAGCGATGAACAGGGATCCGAACAGGTTCTGGAATCCGTACCTCGCAGGCGTGGCCCTCGGCCTCGTGCTCCTGTCCGCGTACGTCGTCATGGGCAAGGGGCTCGGCGCCTCCGGCGCGTCCTTCCGCCTCGGCGTCGCCGCCGTGGAGACGGTGGCCCCGGCGCACGTCGCGGCCTCGCCCGGGCTCCACGGCGTCACGGCCGAGGGGTCGCCCCTCGACGACTGGCTCGTCTTCGAGTTCCTCGGGGTCGCCCTCGGCGGGCTCGTCGGCGCCTACACCTCCGGCCGGCTCTCCCGCGAGGTGCTCCGCGGCCCGCGGATCTCCGCGGGCGGCCGGATCGCCTTCGCGGTCGGCGGCGCGATCCTCATGGGGATCGGCGCGAAGATCGCCCGGGGCTGCGCCTCCGGGCAGGCCCTCTCCGGCGGCGGCGTGATGAACGTGGGGAGCTGGGCCTTCATGATGGCCTTCTTCGGGGGCGCCTACGCCCTCGCCTGGTTCGTGAGGAGGGAGTGGCGATGATCTTCCCGTTCGAGTCCCTCTCCGGATCGCAGCGCGAGCTCGGCCTCGTCGTCGCGGTCCTCATCGGCTTCGGCTTCGGCTTCGTCCTCGAGCGGGCCGGGTTCGGGCGCGCGAACAAGCTCGTCGCCCAGTTCTACGGGAACGACATGGCCGTGCTGAAGGTGATGTTCGGCGCGGTCGTCACCGCGATGATCGGCATGGTCGTCCTCGACGGCTTCGGGCTCGTCGACATGCGCGCCGTGGCGAACACCGCGACGAGCGCGACCTTCATCTGGCCGGCGATCGCCGGCGGCTTCCTCGTCGGGGCGGGGTTCGTGATCTCCGGCTACTGCCCGGGGACCTCCGTCGTCGCCGCGATGTCCGGGAAGCTCGACGGCATCGCCGTCGTCGTCGGCGTCGTGATCGGCACCCTCGTCTGGGGCGAGCTCTCGTCGGTGAAGGCGCTCGCCGACTTCGCGGACAGCGGCTACCTCGGCCAGATCTACCTCTACGACGTCCTCGGGATCCCGGCGGCGGTGATCGCCCTCTTCGTCGCCGCGGTGGCCATCGGGGCCTTCCTCGGCGCGGAGAAGCTCGAGCGGATCATCGCGAAGGACGGGGCGCCCCCCTCCCCGGCGACCCCGAAGCGGCTCGTCTTCGCGGGGCTCGGCGCCTTCGCCCTCGTCGGGGCGGCGACCCTCGCCCTCCCGTCGGCTCCGGGGGCGAAGCCCTCCGCGCCGGCGGCGATCTCCGCCGGCGACCTCGCCCGGCGCGTCCTCGACGAGCCCTGGAAGGTGCGGGTCCTCGACGTGCGTCCGATGGAGGCCTGCGCGCAGGCCCGGGTCCCCGGCGCCGAATGCACGCCGCCCGGGACCCTGAAGGACCTCTTCCTCGCCGACGTCTCGGCGGCCCGGGACCTCGTGGTCGTGGGGGAGGGTGCCCTCGCCGAGCTGCCGCCCGAGATCCGCGCCTACCGGGGCAGGGTGTTCGCGCTCGAGGAGGGCTTCGCGGGCTGGAAGGCCTGGGCCCTCACACCGCCCGCCCCGCCCCCCGCGGGGGCGAGCGCGGAGGCGCGCGCGGAGTACGGGCTCCGGGCGGGGATCCACTCGGCGCTCACCGGGACGAAGGCTCCGCCGCCTCCGCCCGCGCCCGCCGCGGGCGCGGCGCCCGTGAAGCGCAAGGCCGGCGGCGGCGGCTGCAGCGGGTAACGGAGGAGACATGCACGAGCTCGACATCGCCCGGCACAGCCGGTACGTGGACCCCACCCTGCACGTGTGGGGGTGGGAGATCCCCGTCTACCTCTTCCTCGGCGGGATGGCCGCCGGCGCGATGATCCTCACCGCGCTCTGGCCCGCTCGCGACCGCTCGCGGGCCTCCCGCTGGCTCCCCTTCGTGGCGCCGGTCCTCGTCTCCCTCGGCATGGGGGCGCTCTTCCTGGACCTCGCCCACAAGGCCTACGTCTGGCGCTTCTACCTCGCCTTCCGGTGGACGAGCCCCATGTCCTGGGGCGCGTGGATCCTCGTCGTCGTCTACCCGGTGACCCTGCTCCAGGCGCTCGCCGCCCTCGCCGACGACCAGGCGGAGTGGCTCGCGGCGAAGGCGGGCCCCCTCGGCCGGCTCGTCCGGAGCCTCCGTGCCTTCGCGATCCCCCGCGAGGCCACGCTCCGGAAGTGGGCGATCGGGACCGGGATCGGCCTCGGCGTCTACACCGGCATCCTCCTCTCCTCGCTCGGGGCCCGCGCCCTCTGGGGCTCGGCGCTCCTCGGGCCGCTCTTCCTCGTCTCCGGCATCTCCACCGGCGCGGCGATGCTGATGCTCTTCAAGGTCACCAGGGAGGAGCGCCACTTCCTCGCCCGCTGGGACCTCGTCGCCATCGGCGTCGAGGTGCTCCTCCTCGCGCTCTTCCTCGTCGGGCTCGTCTCCGGCGACCGGCAGAGCCAGGAGGCGGCGGCGCTCCTCCTCGGCGGCCGGTTCACCGCCCAGTTCTGGGCCCTCGTCGTCATCGCCGGGCTCGCGGTCCCGGCCCTGCTCGAGATCCTGGAGGCACGGCTCCACCTCGAGGCGACCTGGATCGCGCCGGCGCTCGTCCTCGTGGGCGGGTTCTCCCTCCGCTGGATCTTCGTGGCGGCGGGGCAGCTCTAGGAGCCCGTAGGGCGTAGAAGGCTTCCGGCCGTCCCTCGCTTCGCTGCGGGCGGCCGGAAGCGGTCGCGGTTGCCGCTGCGGTTCCGGTTCCGGATGCGGTTCCGGATGCGGGTGCGGGTGCGGATGCGGAAGCCGCTGCCGCCTGCGGATGCGCCTGCGGCAGCGGCCGGGGAGTGCTCAGTGGGTGAGGCGCCAGAGCATGGCGAGCACC
>JBBIPT010000137.1:0-10049 GCA_037442705.1 Anaeromyxobacter sp. | reverse complement strand
GCGAGCCACCCGGCCGGGGCTCGCGACGAGCGGGGAGTCCGGGTCGAGCAGCCCGCGGGTCATCGCCGTCGCGACGAAGCCCGGCTTCACCGTGAGCACGTGGACCCCGCTGCGGAAGAGGCGGTTGCGCAGCCCCTGGCAGTAGACGGAGAGCCCGCCCTTCGCGGCTCCGTAGAGGTAGTTGCTCTGGCGGCCGCGATCGCCCGCCACGGAGGACAGGACCACGACGACGCCGCGGCCCCTCCGCTCGAGCTCTCCGGCGAACTCCTCGAGGACGGAGACCGCGCCCACGAGGTTGGCGTCGAGGACCCGCCGGGCCGCCTCGCCGCCGGCGCCGGGCGGCGGCCCGAGCGATCCGAAGCAGAGCACGACGCCGTCCACCTCGCGAGGGCCCTCGAAACAACGCCGGACGAAGGCGGGGTGATCCTCGAAGGCGAGGGCGTCGAACGGCTCGGCGGCGGCGTGGACGCCGTGGCGGACGCCGAGGTCGGCCGCGAGCCGCCGGAGCTCCTCGACGTTCCGCCCGGCGAGCACGAGCCCCGTCCCGCGGAGGGCCAGCTCCGAGGAGATCGCCCGCGCGATGTCCGAGGTCGCCCCGAGGACGACGAGGTTCCGCCAGGTCATGTGTCGACGATCCCCAGCCGGCGTGCCTGAGACGAGACGAAGAGCCCCTCCGGATCGACGGCGGCCTTCACCTTCCGGAACTCCGGGAGCCCCGGGTACATCTCGCGGATCGACGACGCGGTCGCGAGCGCGTCCTTGGCGAGGTACACGCGCCCCCCGTGCCGGAGCAGGATCCGGTCGAGCCGCGCCGCGAGCTCCCGCGTCGGCGCGCCGCGGTTGGGGATGTCGAGGGCGAGCGTGTGGCCGGCGAGGAGGAACGAGAGCGGCCCCGGGGACGGCGGGCCGCTGCGCTTCAGCACGGCGAGGAAGGAGCTCGCGCCGGCGTCCGCGACGGTCTGGAGCAGCTCGACGAGGCCGGCCCGCGAGGAGGAGGACGGGAGGACCGCCTGGTACTGGACGAAGCCCCGGCTCCCGTAGATCCGGTTCCAGCGGAGGAGGGCGTCGAGCGGGTAGAAGAAGCGCTCGTAGTCCACGAACCGGGTCCCTCCGCGGTGCCCCGCCCGGTAGAGGGCGTTGAACGCGGAGACCGTGAGCCGGTTCAGGGCTCCGCTCGGGAGGGGAGGGGCCGGGCGCTCGCGCCGGGTCCCGAGCTCCAGCGGACGCTCCCGGAGCCCCCCGGGAAGGTCCTCCGGCGGCGCGTCGTTGGCGACCATGAGCACGCCGCGGCCGAGATCCGCCCCGCGGGCGAGGCCGTCGATCCAGGCCACCGAGTAGCGGTGGCCGCGCTCCGTCTCCTCGAGCCGCTGGAGGAGGGTGTCGAGGTCCCGGCAGGGGACGTCCGTGCAGCGCACCCAGGCCGAGCGGACGGGCAGCAGGCGGAGGCGGGCGGACAGGACGACCCCCGTGAGCCCCATCCCCCCGAGCGTGGCCCAGAAGACCTCCGGGCGCTCGCGGGCGGAGCAGGCGATCACCTCTCCGGACGCGGTGAGGAGCTCCAGGTCGAGGACGGAGGCGGAGAGGGCGCCATCGACGTGGTGGTTCTTCCCGTGGACGTCCGCCGCCAGCGCACCGCCCAGCGTGACGAACTTCGTCCCGGGCGTCACGGGGAGGAACCAGCCGCGCGGCAGCAGGTGCCGGACGACGTCGGCGAGCGAGACCCCGGCCTCCGCGCGGAGGATCCCGCGCTCCTCGTCGAGCGCGAGGAAGCGATCGTGGCCGGTGAGATCCACGACGACGCCGCGCGGGTTGAGCGCCGCGTCGCCGTAGGAGCGCCCGAGCCCGCGGGCGATCACGCCACCGGGAGGGGCCGCCCGGACGATGCGGGCGGTCTCCGACGGAGTGCGGGGCCGGAGCTCCAGGCATCGCTCGACGGGGAACCTCCCCCAGCCCGAGAGGGATCTCCAGCGGGCGCCTCCCGGCAACGCCGCGCACGCGGCGAGGGCGTCACGATCGCTCGTTCGGTCCGGAGGCGGTCCGTGCATGGCTCGACGGGGGCTCGCGATGCCGTCGAGGATGCCACCTCGCGGGGGCCTTGTCGGGGCTCCTCCTGGGGTCCGGGGGTCGTGGGACCGGACCGCGGGGAGGGCCGGTAGTATCTTCCGCCGGACGAGGAACGGGCTCGGTGGGGGACTGGACGTGAAGCTACTCTTGACCGGAAGTCGCGGGTACATCGGCACCGTGATGGCGCCGATGCTCGCGCGGGCGGGGCACGACGTCGCCGGGATCGACACCGATCTCTACCGGCGCTCCACCTTCGGGGAGTGGAGAGAGGAGGTCTCGACCCGGGTGAAGGACGTCCGGGCGCTGGAGGCCTCCGACCTGCGCGGGTTCGAGGCGGTGGTCCACCTCGCCGCGCTCTCCAACGACCCGCTCGGGGACCTCGACCCGCAGCTCACCTACGACATCAACCACCGCGCCTCGGTCCGCCTCGCCGCGCTGGCGAAGGAGGCGGGGGTGAAGCGCTTCGCCTTCGCCTCCTCCTGCAGCAACTACGGCGCGGCCGGCGATGCCCCGGTGGACGAGACGTCCGAGCTCCACCCGGTGACCGCCTACGGGATCTCCAAGGTGAAGGTCGAGCAGGACGTCGCGAAGCTCGCGGACGACTCCTTCTCTCCGACCTTCCTCCGGTGCGCCACCGCCTACGGCGCGTCGCCGCGACTCCGGTTCGACGTCGTGCTGAACAACCTCGTCGCCTGGGCCTTCACCTCCGGCAAGGTCTTCCTGAAGTCCGACGGCACCCCCTGGCGGCCCATCGTCCACGTCGAGGACATCTCCCGCGCCTTCCTCGCCGTCCTCGCCGCGCCGCGCGAGGTGGTCCACGCCCAGGCGTTCAACGTGGGCCGGGACGACCAGAACTACCGGATCCGCGAGATCGCGGAGATCGTGAAGGAGACGGTCCCGGGCTGCGAGCTCGCCTTCGCGGACGACGCGGGGCCCGACAAGCGGAACTACCGGGCCGACTTCGGGAAGATCGCCCGGGCGATCCCCGCGTTCCGCCCGCAGTGGGACGCGCGGAAGGGGGCGAAGGAGCTCCTCGAGGCCTACCGCCGGATCGGGCTGCGGCTCGAGGACTTCGAGGGGCCCCGCTACCGCCGGATCGACCAGCTGAAGGGGCTGCTCGCCTCGGGCCACCTCGGCGCCGACCTCCGCTGGATCCGGGAGCCGGTCTAGGGGGCCGCCGATGCCGTCCCCGACAGGCCGGAGCGGTTGCCTCTCGTGCGGGGCGGCGCTCCGGCACACCTTCGTCGACCTCGGCATGTCGCCGCTCTGCGAGAGCTACGTGCCGGCGGAGAAGCTGAACCACATGGAGCCCTTCTACCCGCTCCACGCCTGGGTCTGCGGGGAGTGCTTCCTCGTGCAGCTCGAGGAGTTCGTGAGCCCCGAGGAGATCTTCTCGGAGTACGCCTACTTCTCCTCGTACGCCGATAGCTGGGTCGAGCACATGCGGAGGTACGCGGACGCGATCGGGGAGCGGCTCGGGTTGGGGAGGGAGAGCTTCGTCGTGGAGGTGGCGAGCAACGACGGCTACCTCCTCCAGCACTTCGTGGCGAAGGGGATCCCGGTCCTCGGGATCGAGCCGGCGGCCAACGTCGCGAAGGTGGCGGTCGAGAAGGGCGTGCCGACGCTCGTGAAGTTCTTCGGGGAGGAGACGGCGCGCGAGGTCGCGGCCCGGGGGCGCAGGGCCGATCTCCTCTGCGGCGCGAACGTCCTCGCCCAGGTGCCCCGGCCGAACGACTTCGTGAAGGGGATCGCGATCCTGCTCGCCCCCCGCGGCGTCTGCACCATCGAGTTCCCGCACCTCGTGCGGCTCATGGCGGAGAACCAGTTCGACACCATCTACCACGAGCACTTCTCCTACTTCTCCTTCCTGTCGGCGGAGCGGCTCTTCGCCGCGAACGGGCTCGTCCTCTTCGACGTCGAGGAGCTCCCGACGCACGGAGGGTCCCTCCGCGTCTGGGCGCGCCACGCCTCGGACGAGACGAAGCCGGTGACCGATCGGGCGAAGGCGCTCCGCCGGCGGGAGGTCGACGCCGGACTCCTGCGGCTCGAGACCTACGGGGGGTTCGGGGAGCAGGTGAAGGAGACGAAGCGCAAGCTCCTCGAGTTCCTCGTCGGCGCGAAGCGCGCGGGGAAGAGGATCGCCGGCTACGGCGCCCCCGGCAAGGGGAACACCCTGCTCAACTACTGCGGGATCCGCACCGACTTCCTCGACTTCACCGTGGACCGGAACGGGTACAAGCAGGGCAAGTTCCTGCCCGGCACGCACATCCCCATCCTCGCGCCCGAGGCGATCCGCGAGGCGCGCCCCGACTACGTCCTCATCCTCCCGTGGAACTTCAAGGACGAGATCGTGAAGCAGATGGCCCACGTCCGGGAATGGGGCGGCCGGTTCGTCGTGCCCATCCCCGAGCCGAGAGTCCTCGAGTGACGGAAGCCCGCCAGCAAGGCGGCGCCGCGGCGATCCGGCGCCTCGTCGAGGGGCTCGACCCGGAGCGGCTCGGCGCCGAGCTGCACGCGCTCGTGCGCGAGCTCTACCCGATCGGCCGGAGCATCACCGGGGAGGGGCTCCGCCGTTCCCTGCGCGTCCTCGGCCGGCTCGCGCCCGTGCGGGAGGACGAGGTCCCGACCGGCACGAGGATCCTCGACTGGGAGGTGCCGCGGGAGTGGAAGGTCCGCTCCGCGCGGCTCACCGGCCCGGGCGGCGAGGTGGTCGCGGACTGGGACCGCTCGAACCTGCACCTCGTCGCCTACAGCGTCCCGTTCCGGGGGCGCCTCTCGCTCGAGGAGCTGCAGCCCCACCTCCACTCGCTCCCCGACCGGCCGGGCCTCGTGCCCTACCGGACCTCGTTCTACCGGGAGGCGTGGGGCTTCTGCCTCGCCCACGAGGTGCGCGAGCGGCTCCCGGCCGGCACCTACCACGCGCACATCGACACGAGCCTGGAGCGGGGCGCGCTCACCCTCGGAGAGATCTCGCTCCCGGGGACGGGCACCGGCGAGGTGCTCGTCTCCGCCCACACCTGCCACCCCTCGCTCGCGAACGACAACCTATCGGGGATGGTCGTGGCGGCGGCGCTCGCCCGGGCGCTCGCCGGGGTCCCCCGGCGCCTGGGCTACCGGTTCGTCCTCGTCCCCACCACGATCGGCGCGATCGCCTGGCTCGCCCGCAACGAGGCGGCGGTGGCGCGGATCCGGCACGGCCTCGTCCTCGCGGGTGTGGGCGACGCCCGGCCGTTCCACTACAAGCGGAGCCGCCGGGAGACCGCCGACGTGGACCGCGCGGCCGCGCTCGCCCTCGCCCACGCGGGGGAGCCGTACGAGCTCCTCCCCTTCTCGCCGGTGGGATACGACGAGCGCCAGTACTGCTCGCCGGGGTTCGACCTGCCCGTCGGCTCCCTCTCGCGAGGCCGGAGCGGCACGTACCCCGAGTACCACACGTCGGGAGACGGTCCGGACCTCGTCCGCCCGGAGCGGCTCGCCGGCGCGGTCCGGCGCTGCCTCGAGATCTTCGAGGTCCTGGAGGGGAACGCGACGTACGAGAACCTCTCTCCGAAGGGCGAGCCGATGCTCGGGCGCCGGGGGGTGTTCGAGTCGAGGGCCTGGCCGTCGCACGGGGACGCGGCCCTGCAGGCGGCCTTCTGGACGCTGAACCTGTCGGACGGACGGCACTCGCTCCTCGACGTGGCCGAGCGCTCCGGGCTGCCCTTCCCGGTGGTGCGCGGCGCGGCGGACGCGCTGCAGGAGGCGGGGCTGCTCCGGGAGATCGGCGGCGATCCGGGAGGCCGCCGGGGGTCCGGCACGGAAGACGGAGGCGCGCGATGAAGGTGGTCCTGTTCTGCGGCGGGCTCGGGATGCGGCTTCGCGAGTACTCGGAGGCCATCCCGAAGCCCATGGTCCCGGTCGGCTACCGCCCGATCCTCTGGCACGTGATGCGCTACTACGCGCACCACGGCCACAAGGACTTCATCCTCTGCCTCGGCTACCGGGCCGACGTGATCAAGCGCTACTTCCTCGAGTACGACGAGACGGTCTCGAACGACTTCGTGCTCACCGAGGGCGGGAAGAGCGTGGAGCTCCTCGGGAGCGACATCCAGGACTGGAAGATCACCTTCGTCGACACGGGGCTCACCTCCAACGTGGGGATGCGCCTCAAGGCGGTGCAGCCGCTCGTGGAGAAGGAGGAGGTCTTCCTCGCGAACTACGCGGACGGCGTGACCGACCTGCCGCTGCCGAGGATGATCGACTGGTTCCGGGAGCGGGACGCGGTCGCCGGCTTCGCGGCCGTCGCGCCGGGCCAGACCTTCCACCTCGTCCGGGTCGAGGACGGAGGGCGGGTGAGGAGCATCCAGCACGTCCGGGACATCGGCATGCGGGTGAACGGCGGCTTCTTCGTCCTGCGGCCGGAGATCTTCGAGCACATGCGCCCGGGGGAGGAGCTCGTGGAGGAGCCGTTCCACCGGCTCGCGGCGGCGGGCAAGCTCGTCGCCTACGCCCACGACGGCTTCTGGGGGTGCATGGACACGTTCAAGGACAAGCAGCTCCTCGAGGACATGTACTCCCGGGGGCAGGTCCCCTGGGAGGTCTGGAAGAACGGGACGCCCGCGCGCTAGGGCGGGGGAAAGGACGAGATGCGGAGCCTCTCCATCCTCGAGGGCGACGGGCCGCTGCGGATCCTCGCCCTCGGCGCGCACGCCGACGACATCGAGATCGGCTGCGGCGGGACCCTCCTGCGGCTCGCGTCGTCGGGGCGGCCGCTCGACGTCGTCTGGGCCGTGTTCGCGGCGACCCCCGAGCGCGCCGCCGAGGCGCGGGCCTCGGCGGGCGCCTTCCTCTCGGGCGTGGCCGCCAGCCGCGTCGTCGTCGGGAACCACCGCGACGGTTACCTGCCCTGGGAGGGGGCGTCGCTGAAGGACGACTTCGAGGCGCTGAAGCGCGAGACGAGCCCGGACGTGATCTTCACCCACCTCCGCGAGGATCGGCACCAGGACCACCGGACCGTGTCGGATCTCACCTGGAACACGTGGAGAGATCACCTGATCCTCGAGTACGAGATCCCGAAGTACGACGGCGACTTCGGGACCCCCAACGTCTTCGCGCCCATGCCGGCGGTGACCGTCGACCGGAAGGCCGCGCTCGTCCTCGAGCACTTCCGGTCTCAGGCGGGGAAGCGATGGTTCACCGCGGACCTCATCCAGGGCGTCGCGCGGATCCGGGGGATGGAGTGCGCGGCGGAGAGCGGATTCGCCGAGGCCTTCACCTGCCGGAAGGCGGTCTTCCAGGCGGGCCCGAGGTGAGGGCCGGGAACGGGGTGGCGGCGAGATGACGGGCGCGAGCGGGTTGAGGAAGGGCGACGCGGTGGAGGTGCGGGGCGCGGCCGAGATCCTGTCCACGCTCGACGGGACCGGGGCGCTCGAGGGAGTGCCGTTCATGCCGGAGATGGTCCGGCACTGCGGGGAGCGGTTCGTCGTGGACGCGACCGCGGAGCGGCTCTGCGACACCATCCACTGGACCGGGAGCCGGCGGATCCCGGAGACGGTCCTCCTCGGGGCGCTCCGGTGCGACGGCTCGGGGCACGACGGCTGTCAGGGCGACTGCCGCTTCCTCTGGAAGGCGGCCTGGCTCCGGAGGATCGAGCCCGGCGCGCCGCCGGGATCCCCGGGGCGGGGGGACGAGGAGGCGCGGGCCGCGCTCGGCGCGCTCGTCTCCCGCAACGTGGAGGCGCCGGCCCCGGCGGGCGGAGGGGAGGGAGCCCGCGACGGGCGGCGCTTCCGGTGCCAGCTCACCGAGATGTTCCGGGCGTCCGCGCGGGCCTCCCGGTTCCCCTATCTCGGCGAGCTCCGGTCGGGGAACGTGGAGCCGGGGCGCTACGCGAGGGTGATCGGGCGCGCGCTCGTCTGGGAGGCGAAGCGGAAGGCCGGGCGCCTCTCGCGCTTCTGCTTCCCGGGGAGGGAGGAGCCGCTGCGCCGCCCGGCGCTCGAGCTCCAGCCGGGAGAGTGGGTCCGGATCCGCTCCGCGCGGGAGATCGAGGAGACGATCGACCGGAAGGGCGGCACCCGCGGGCTCTGGTTCGACACGGAGATGCTCCAGTACTGCGGCCGGACCGCTCGCGTGAAGGAGCGGGTCTCCCGTTTCATCCACGACGACGGAACCTTCGTCCAGCTCCGGAGCGCCGCGGTGAAGCTCGAGGAGGTCACCTGCAAGGGGGACTTCAGCGTGGGGCGCTGGTTCTGCCCGCGCGCGCTGTACCCGTTCTGGCGCGAGGACTGGCTCGAGCGGATCGCCCCACCGGCCCCACCCGGGCCGTGAGCTTCGGCTCCCGCTCCGAGCGGGGGGTTTCGCGTCGCCCCTCCTGCGACAAAGTGTATCTGCCTGCGCGCCCGTTCGATCCGGGGGCGCCAGGGGTGCCCGAGATGGGAGTCGTCGGGGCGGTGAAGCAGACGGTGAGGGCGGTCCTGATCCGCGGGATCCCGGCCAAGGTGCGCCAGCGACTCGTCGCGAGGTTCCCGCGGCTCCCGCTCGCGCCGTACAGCGTGGGGGAGGCGGGGGCCCGCTTCGACGGCTCGGCCTGGGAGCGGTTCTACTCCCGGGAGGATCCCTACGGGCTCGCCACTTCCACCTACGAGCGGGAGAAGTACGAGCGGACCCTCGCCGCCCTCGGGGCGGAGTCGTTCGGCCGGGCGCTCGAGGTCGGCTGCTCGGTCGGGGTCTTCACCGAGTTCCTCGCGCCCCGCTGCGGAGAGCTCCTCGCGGTCGACATCTCCGAGCACGCCGTCCGGCAGGCGCAGGCGCGCGTGGCCCGCCTGCCCCAGGTGCGCTGCGAGCGCCGCACGCTCCCGGCGGAGATGCCGCCGGGCCCCCTCGACCTCATCGTCTGCTCCGACGTCCTCTACTACTGGCCCGTGGAGGACCTGCGCGCCGCCCTGCGCCGCTTCGAGCAGGCGCTCGGCCCCGGGGGCCGGCTCGTCGCCGCGCACTACCGGCCGAGGGCCGAGGCGGGCGCGCCGCTCGACGGCGAGATCGTGCACGACCTGCTCGCGCGCGAATCCGCCCTCTTCCACGCGGAGAGCCAGACCTTCGAGAAGTACCGGATCGACCGCTTCGAGAAGCGGGGCTGATGGCCGACAGGGCGAGCGGCTCGCTTCAGGCGCTCACGCCGTGGCGCTGGCACCAGCGGACGAGGACGTAGAGGGCCCAGACCCGGGACCAGTAGATCCCGGCGTGCCCGTCGAGGAAGGCCTGCCAGACCCGCTCGACCGTGGCGGGGTCGAGCCCCGCCGTGCGGACCGCCGAGGGGTCGCGCATCGTCTCGTCCATCACCGCGCCGAGCCCGCGCCGGATCCAGCGGTCGTAGGGGAGCACGAAGCCGCTCTTGGGCCGCTCGAACGGCGCGGCGGGGAGGCCCCGCAGGCCGAGGCGGCGCAGCGCCGCCTTCCGCCGGAGCGGCGCGTACCGCTGCCGGTCCGGCATCTCCATCACGCGGGAGAGGAGCACGCTGTCGACGAGCGGGAGCCGGAGCTCCAGCGAGGAGGCCATGCTCGCGGCGTCGGTGTCCCGGAGGAGGCGCTCGCCGAGGAAGAGGCGCTGCTCGAGGACGCTCACCGCCGCGAGGGGGGACCGTCCGGCCGTCTCCCGGTCCAGGCGGGCGCGCAGGTGCCCGGTGAGGCCGTCCACGAGGGCCGGGGCGGCGCCGTCCGCGAGGAGCCGGCGCTGGAGGCCGGGGAGGAAGAGGGCGTAGGCGAGCTGGTAGAGGCCGGCGAGGTCGTCCCCCCGGCGGACCATGTCGGGGAGCTTCGCCCAGCGGGTCTGCCCGGGGAGCCGGTGGCCGTCCGGCCGGGCCGCCCGGGCGACGAGCCGGGCGGCCGCGACCCGCAGCCCGGCCGGGAGCCAGGCGGACGCCGCGAGGATCGCGCGGAGCCGCGGCAGGTCCCGGAAGGACGTGTAGCCCCCGAAGAGCTCGTCGCCCCCGGTCCCCACGAGCGCGACGATCG
>JBBIPT010000136.1:0-10117 GCA_037442705.1 Anaeromyxobacter sp. | reverse complement strand
CAGCCCCGATCTTCACGTCGAGGAGGGCGATCTCCGAGGCGAGCCGGTCGGCCTCGTCGTGCAGGGCGTCGGCGCGCTCCCGCAGCTCCTCCGGGGAGGGCCCGCGCGGGGGAGGCGGCAGCTCCGCCGCCGCGCGGTCGAGCTCCGCCGCGAGCTCCTGGGCGCGCACGAGGAGCCGCTCGAGCTCGCGCCCGACCGCCTCGCCCTCGCGCCTCCGGGCCTTCAGTTCCTCGATCCGCTCCGCGCAGGCCCCGAGCTCCGCCCGGGCCTCCGCCTCGGCGCGGGCGGCCGCCTCCGCCGGGCTCGCGGCGAGGGTCAGGGCCAGGGCGACTCCCTCGAGGATCATGCGTCGACGGTGAGCAACCGGCGTGCCGGCGCGGGAGGGAGCCGGTTTCGCGCACTTGCCGACGCCGCGCCGGAGGCGGGGACCGAAATCCCGTCGCGACCCTCGGAAATCCGTTGCGCGGGCGGGCCTCCCCGTTCGTGCCGGCTCCGCTCGCCCTTCGACAGGCTCAGGGCGAGCAGAAGGTCACGGAACGCCCGCCGGCCTCAGGGAGCGAGCCGGTGCTCGCCGTACTCCACGGAGCCGATCTCCCGGCCCCCCTCCTCGAAGGACCTCCAGGTGCCGCACTGGGCACCCCCGCAGTGACGTCCCTGCGTGCGCCGCTTCCCGCCCGGCCACCAGGCGGTGAAGGGGCCGTGGCGGACGCCGTCCCGCCACTCCGACTCCTCCTCCACCGCCCCAGACTCGAACCAGACCGTCCAGCGGCCGGCCTTCTCGCCGCGCGCGAAGGCCCCCTCCCTCGCCTTCCTCCCGTTCCGGTGGCGCTCGACGAAGGGACCGTCGCGCCAGCCCTCCCGGAAGGTCTCCTCGAGCCGGACGCCGCCGTCGTCGTAGTACTCGCGGGCGGGCCCCTCCCGCCGCGGCCCGCCGGCGGGGTCCTTCCCCTCGCACCACTCCGCGAGCTCCTCGGGAGGCGCACCGCCGCGACGCTCGGTCCCCGGCGGGCACGCGAGCGGCGGGGGCGCTCCGAGGGCGAGGGCGGCGACGAGGAGGATCACGCCCCCTCCTCGGGCTTCTCCCCGGGCCGGACGATCCCGTACTTCTCGAGCTTGTAGTAGAGCGCGGAGGGCTTGATGCCGAGGAGGCGCGCGGTCTCCGCCTTCACCCCCTTCGCCTTCTCGTACGCGGCGAGGATGAGCTGGCGCTCGAGGTCCTCCAGGATCTCGGTGAGGCTCCGGTCCCCCGCCGGCACCGGGAGGGCGGGCGCGGGCGGAGCCCGGCGGATGCCCTCGGGGAGGTCCTCGGGCCGGATCGTGTCGCCCTCCGCGAAGACGAGGGCCTGCTCGACCACGTTCTCGAGCTCCCGGACGTTGCCCGGCCAGCGGTGTCGTCGGAGGAGCTCGAGCGCCTCCGGAGAGAAGGGCCTCTTCGGGCGGCCGTGCCGGGGGGCGATCCGGGCGACGAGGTGGCGGGCGAGCTCCTCCACGTCGCCGGGCCGCTCCCGGAGCGGCGGGAGGACGACGGGGACGACGTCGAGCCGGTAGTAGAGGTCCTCGCGGAACCTCCCGGCCTTCACGGCCGCGGCGAGATCGCGGTTCGTGGCCGAGACGAGCCGGACGTCCACGTCGACCGTCTCCTCGCCCCCCACCCGCTCGAACCGGCGCTCCTGGAGGACCCGCAGGAGCTTCACCTGGATCGCGGGGGGCACGTCGCCGATCTCGTCGAGGAAGAGGGTCCCCTCGTGCGCGAGCTCGAAGCGGCCGAGCTTCCGGCGGATCGCCCCGGTGAAGGCCCCCTTCTCGTGGCCGAAGAGCTCGGACTCGAGGAGCCCCTCCGGGATCGCCGCGCAGGAGATGGAGACGAAGGGCTTCTCCCTCCGGGGGGAGGCGTCGTGGATGGCCCTCGCGACGAGCTCCTTCCCCGTGCCGGACTCGCCGAGGACGAGAACGGTCGCGTCGGTCGGCGCGACCTTGCGCACCTGCTCGAGCACCCGCTGCATCGGCTCCGAGCTCCCCACGATCCCGTGCGGATCGTGGTCGCGCCCGAGGTCCTGCTCGAGCGCCTCGGCGCGCGCGCGCGCCGTCCGCGCGCCCCGCCGCTCCCGCGCGATCTCGATCGCCTTCTCCACGCGGGCGCGGAGGACCTCGGGCGGGAAGGGCTTCTCCAGGAAGTCGGTCGCCCCCTCCCGCATCGCCTCCACGGCGAGGGGGATCGTCCCGTGCGCCGAGACGACGACCACCGTCGCCTCGGGGTCGGCCTCGCGCAGGCGCCGGACCACCTCGATCCCGTCCACCGGGACCATGCGGAGGTCGGTGACGACGACGTCGGCCGGGCGCTTGCGGTAGGCCGCGACCGCCTCGGCCCCGCCCCTCACCCCCTGCACCTCGTGGCCGAGGCGCGTGAGCGACAGGACCATCCCCTCGCGGACGGCGTCGTGATCGTCGGCGACCAGGATCCGGGCCATGGCGGCAGAGCATAACCGGAACCGGACGCTCCATCCGGGTCCTCTCGCCGCCGGCCGCGTGGCAACCGGCCGCGACGATTCGCGGTTGTCATCCGCCGGGGCGTGGTTACGGTTCGCACGTGAACTCGCGTCCGCCGATCGACCCGAAGGTGAAGAAGACGGGCTTCAACCTCACCTACCTCGTCCTCGCCGCCCTCGGCGTGATGCTCCTGCAGGACTTCTGGATCCGCTCCCAGGCGGTCGCCACCATCCCCTACTCCCGCTTCCAGCAGCTGGTCCGCGAGGACAAGATCGCCCGCGTCCTCGTGGCGCAGGACCAGATCTCCGGCGAGTACCGGGAGCCCCTGGACGGGAAGAAGCGCTTCGTCACGACGAGGGTCGAGCAGGAGCTCGCGAAGGAGCTCGACCAGCACGGGGTGGAGTACGCCGGCCGCTTCGAGAACGAGGTGATCCCGCTCCTCCTGTCCTGGGTCGTCCCCATCGCGCTCTTCTTCGGCGTCTGGATCTTCCTCGGGCGGCGCATGGCGAAGCAGCTCGGCGGGCCGGGCGGCGGGCTCATGTCGATCGGGAAGTCGAAGGCGAAGGTCTACGTGGAGACCGACACGAAGGTGACCTTCTCCGACGTCGCCGGGGTGGAGGAGGCGAAGGAGGAGCTCCGGGAGGTCGTCCAGTTCCTCGAGGACCCGAAGAAGCACGGGCGTCTCGGGGCGCGGATGCCGAAGGGCGTCCTGCTCGTCGGGCCCCCGGGCACCGGCAAGACCCTCCTCGCGAAGGCGGTCGCCGGCGAGGCGGGCGTCCCCTTCTTCTCCATCTCCGGCTCCGAGTTCGTGGAGATGTTCGTGGGCGTCGGCGCCGCGCGGGTGCGCGACCTCTTCGAGCAGGCCCGGGCGAAGGCTCCCGCGATCATCTTCATCGACGAGCTCGACGCGCTCGGGCGGGCGCGCGCCACGATGCCGGGCATGGGCGGCGGCCACGACGAGAAGGAGCAGACCCTGAACCAGCTCCTCGTCGAGCTCGACGGGTTCGATCCGTCCTCCGGGATCGTCCTCCTCGCGGCGACGAACCGCCCCGAGATCCTCGACCCCGCGCTCCTCCGCGCCGGCCGCTTCGACCGGCAGGTGCTCGTGGACCGCCCCGACCGCTTGGGGCGGGTCGCGATCCTCGAGGTCCACACGAGGAAGGTGCGGCTCGGCCCGGAGGCGAAGCTCGAGCAGGTGGCCGCCCTCACGCCCGGCTTCACGGGCGCCGACCTCGCGAACCTCGTGAACGAGGCAGCGCTCGTCGCGACCCGCCGCGACGCTTCGGAGGTCTCGATGGACGACTTCAACGTCGCCATCGAGCGGATCATCGCCGGGCTCGAGAAGAAGAACCGGCTGCTCAACCCGCGGGAGCGCGAGGTCGTCGCGAACCACGAGATGGGCCACGCCCTCGTCGCGGCCGCCCTCCCCGGATGCGACCCGGTCCACAAGATCTCGATCATCCCGCGCGGCATCGGCGCGCTCGGCTACACGATCCAGCGGCCCACCGAGGACCGCTACCTCATGACCCGCGCGGAGCTCGAGGGGAAGATGGCCGTCCTCCTCGGCGGGCGTGCCGCCGAGCACGTCGTCTTCGGCCACCTCTCCACCGGCGCCGCGGACGACCTCTCCAAGGTGACCGACATCGCCCGGAACATGGTGACCCGCTACGGGATGGGCGATTCGCTCGGCCCCGTCGCCTGGGAGACGGAACCGAACGGCTTCCTCGGCCAGCTCGGCGGCTCGAAGCGGCTCTACGCCGAGGAGACCGCGCGGGAGATCGACGTCGCCGTCCGGGAGATCGTGCGGGGCGCCTTCGAGCGGGCCCGCGGGATCCTGGTCCGGAACCGCGCCCTGCTCGACGAGGGGGCCCGGCAGCTCCTCCAGAAGGAGACCCTCGCCGACGCCGACCTCTCGGCGATCCTCGGGAGGACCTCGCCGGAGGAGCCCCGGCGGGCGGCGGTGTGATGGCGGTGCTCGCTTCGATCGATCCAGGTCCGTTCCCGGTTCCCCCGAGCCCGTCGAGGGGTCACCGCGAACGGCCCTGCTCGCACGCGAGCGGCCCTCCACGCAGCCGTTCGCCCTGAGCCTGTCGAAGGGCGACCGTCGAGGCTCGCCCTCGGCCTCTTCCCTAGGCGGCGCACCGCGGTGATGGTCGATCCGCCGCGCGGGGCGCGGATCGCGGGCTGACCGATGGTCGTGGACGCCGGCGAGGAGCTCTGCTTCTCGGCGGCCGATCTCGCGCCCGGCCGCCCCTCGCTCGGCGACCCCGCGGCTCGGGTCCCCCGACGTGCCCTCGACGCCGCCCCCCCCGGGATGCTTCACTCCCGGGCGCGTGCTCGACGACGTGCGGACCGTGGCCGCCGCGGCCATCTCCCTCGCCCTCGCCCTCTTCGCGAGCGCCCACGCGATCCTGAACAAGCGCGACGTCCGCGCCGCGCTCGGCTGGGTCGGCTTCATCTGGTTCGCGCCCGTCGTGGGCCCGCTCGCCTACCTCGTCCTCGGCGTGAACCGGATCCGCCGGCGCGCGCGGGCCCTCCGCCTCCCCGAGGTCCGCGCGAAGGTCCCCGACGAGCTCCGCCCGCCGCCCCCCGCTCTCCCCGCCGGGGCGGAGCACCTCGCCCCGCTCGTCTCCCTCGCCGACGGCGTCGTGCGGCGGCCGCTCGTCGCGGGGAACGCGGTGACGCTCCTCCCGGGCGGCGAGGCGGCCTACCCGGCGATGCTCGCCGCGATCGACCGGGCGGAGCGGTCGGTCACGCTCTGCACCTACATCTTCGACCCGGGGGAGGCGGGGAGCGCCTTCGAGGAGGCGCTCGGCCGCGCCCGGCACCGGGGCGTGCAGGTCCGCGTCCTCGTGGACGCCGTCGGGGCACGCTACCGCTGGCCGCCCGCCCACCGGAGGCTCCGGAGGCGGGGCGTCCCCGCCGCGCTCTTCCTGCCGCGGCTCACCCCCTCCTGGCTGCCCTTCGTGAACCTCCGGAACCACCGGAAGATCCTGGTCGTGGACGGGTCGGTCGGCTTCACCGGTGGGATGAACGTCCGGGACGACTTCCTCCCCGGTCCGGGCCGCGCCCCGTTCATGGACCTCCACGCGCGGCTCGAGGGGCCCATCGTCGCGCAGCTCCAGGCCGTCTTCGCGGAGGACTGGCTCTTCACGACGGGCGAGACGCTCGAAGGGCACGCCTTCTTCCCCTCGCCGCGCCGCGCCGGCGGCGTGCTCGCGCGCGGCGTCGCGGACGGCCCGGACGAGGACTTCGAGACGATCCGGTGGCTCCTCCTCGGGGCGCTCGCGACGGCCCGGGAGCGGGTGAGGATCGCGACCCCCTACTTCCTGCCGGACGCCGGCATCGTCGGGGCGATCGACGTCTCGGTGATGCGGGGCGTGGCGGTGGACCTCGTCCTGCCCGAGCGGGGGAACATCCCGCTCGTCCAGTGGGCGCAGACCGCGCAGCTCTGGCAGGTGCTCGAGCGGGGCTGCCGCGTCTGGCTCTCGCCGCCTCCGTTCGACCACTCCAAGGTGATGGTCGTGGACGGCATCTGGTCGCTCCTCGGCTCCGCGAACTGGGACCCCCGCAGCCTCCGGCTCAACTTCGAGTTCGACGTGGAGTGCTGGGACGCGGCGCTCGCGCAGGGCCTCGAGGCGCTCGTGGAGGAGCGGATCGCCCGCTCCCGCCAGCTCACCCTCGCCGACGTGGACGGCCGGAGCCTCCCCGCGAAGCTGCGCGACGGGGTCGCCCGGCTCTTCTCGCCGTATCTCTGATCCGCCGGGTCACGGAGCGAGCCTCGCGTCCGGCCGGGGGCCGGCCCGCGAGCTCTCCGCGGCGAGCGCCAGCGTGCGCCCCACCGACCCGAAGCGGAGGTAGAGGGTGGGGACGACGAGCATGTTGAGCGCCGTGGAGGTGACGAGCCCGCAGAGGATCACGACCGCCATCGGCGTCTGGATCTCGCTCCCGGGCTGCCCTCCGGCGAGCGCGAGCGGAACGAGGCCGAGCCCCGCCGCGAGCGCGGTCATGAGGATGGGCGAGAGCCGCTCGACCGCACCTCGCCGCACCGCCGTCCACGCGTCGCGGACCCCCTCCTCCCCGGCGAGGTGGTGGATGTGGGAGATCATCATGAGGCCGTTCCGCGTGGCGATGCCGAAGAGCGTGATGAACCCGATGATCGACGCGACGGAGAGGACGCCGCCGGACAGGTGGACGCCCGCGGCGCCGCCCGCGAGCGCGAGCGGCAGGTTCACCATCACGAGGGCGGCGTCGCGCCCGGACCCGAGGGCCAGGTAGAGCAGGAGGAAGATCCCCGCGACGACCGCGCCGCCGAGCAGGACGAGCGTCCGCACCGCCTCCTCGGCGCTCTCGAACTGGCCGCCGTACTCCACGTGGTATCCGCGCGGCAACTCCACTCCCGCCTCGACGGCGGCCCGGATGTCGCGGACCACGCTTCCGAGATCGCGCCCGGCGACGTTGCACATCACGACGGCCTTCCGCTGGACGTTCTCGCGCGTCACCACGCTCGGTCCCCGGTCCTTGCGGATGTCCGCGAGCGCGTGGAGCGGGACGCGCGCGCCGGACGGCGTGGCGACCAGGGTCGCCCGGATGGCGTCCAGATCGGCGAGCGCGGTGCGGTCGTAGCGGACGACGACGTCGAAGCTCGCCTGTCCCTCGAGGACCCGCGTCACGGTGGTCCCCTGGAACGCGGTCTCGATCGACTCGGCGACGTCCTGGACGCGCAGCCCCTGGCGCGCGATCGCGGCGCGGTCGAACCGCACCGAGAGGATCGGGATGTCGGGCTGCTGCTCGAGCGACAGGTCCACCACCCCCGGGACCCCGGACATCGCCCGCCGGATCTCCTCGCCGAGGCGGCGGAGCACCCCGAGGTCGTCACCGAGGACCTTCACCGCGACTTTGGCCCGGGTCCCCGACAGCATGTGGTCGATCCGGTGCGAGATCGGCTGGCCAATGGTCACGTTCAGCCCGGGGATCCCCGCGAGGTCCCTGCGGAGGGCGGCGAGCAGCTCCTCCTTCGTCCGCTCGCCCATCCGGAGCCCCACGTCGATCTCGGCCGCGTTCACGTCCTGCGCGTGCTCGTCGAGCTCCGCCCGTCCGGTCCGGCGGGCGGTGCCGACCACCTCGGGGTGCTCGAGGAGGATCCGCTCGACGAGGAGCCCGAGGCGGTTCGACTCCTCGAGGGAGGTGCCGGGCAGGGTCACGGCCGAGAGCGTGAGAGTCCCCTCGTTGAACTCGGGGAGGAACGCCCGTCCGGCGAGCAGGAGCGCGATCACCGCGGCCCCCGTGAGGCCGAGGCCGGCCCCCGCGGCGAGCTTCCAGCGCGGGAGCGTGCGGACGAGGAGCGGCTCGTACCGGGCCTCGAGCCAGCGGACGAGCCGGCCCTCCCGGTTCTCGCGCACCGCGCGGGACGCCGGCAGGAGGGTGAGGCAGAGCGCGGGGGTCACCGTGAGGGCGACGAGGAGCGAGGCCGCGAGCGAGACGACGTACGCGAACCCCAGGGGCCGCAGGAGACGGCCCTCGACGCCGGACAGGAAGAAGAGCGGGAGGAAGACGAGGATGATGATGAGCGTCGCGTAGACGATCGAGGCGCGGATCTCCCGGCTCGCCTCGAACACGACGCCGAGGTAGTGCGCGTGGCCTCCGCGGGCGCGGTCCTCCCGCAGGCGCCGCACCACGTTCTCGACGTCGATGATGGCGTCGTCCACGAGGGCGCCGACCGCGATGGCCATCCCCCCGAGGGTCATCGTGTTGATGCTCGCGCCGAGCGCGCGAAGGACGAGGATCGCCGAGAGGAGCGAGAGCGGGATGGCGAGGACGGTGATCCCCGTGGCACGGAGGCTCGCGAGGAAGAGGAAGACGATCGCGACGACGAGGAGGGCGCCATCGCGCAGCGCGGCGACGACGTTCCGGATCGAGACCTCGATGAAGTCGGCCTGCCGGAAGACGTCGCGGTCGAGCTCCATCCCCTCGGGGAGCCCCTTCTGGATGGCGTCGAGCTCGGCGTCGAGGCGCCTCGTCAGCTCGAGCGTGTTCGCGCCAGGCTGCTTCTGGATGCCCAGGATCACCGCGGGGCGGCCGTCGTGGGAGCCCTCGCCGAGCTTCACCGCCGGGCCGATCCGCACCTCTCCGAGCTGCCGGACGAGCACGGGCTCGACCCCCCGCAAGGCGACGACCGTCTCGCCGAGGTCGTCCGGCGCCCGGACCCGGCCCACGCCGTGGATGAGCAGCTGCTGGCCGCCCTCGAGGTAGAAGCCGGCCGAGGTGTTCTCGTTCGTCGCGCGCAGGGCCCGGACGACGTCGTCGGCGGTCAGCCGGTAAGCGGAGAGCCGGTCGGGGCGGAGGACGACCTGGAACTGCTTCGTGTCGCCGCCGGTGGGCACGACCTGCGAGACGCCGGGGACCGCGAGGAGGCGGCGGCGGATCGTCCAGTCGGCCGTGGTCTTGAGCTCCATCGGCGAATGGCGGTCCGAGGTGAGCGCCGCGAAGAGGATCTCGCCCATGATCGACGAGACGGGCGCGAGGACCGGCGCGTCCGCTCCCGGGGGGAGCGCTGCCTGCGCGAGCTGGAGCTTCTCCGCGACGATCTGCCTCGCCTGGTAGATGTCCGCCCCCCACTCGAACTCCGCCCAGACGATCGCGATGCCGATCCCGCTCGCCGAGCGGACCCGGCGAATGCCGGGCGCGCCGTTCAGCGCCGTCTCGATCGGGAAGGCGATCTGGCTCTCGGCCTCGAGCGGCGCCATGCCGTGCGCCTCGGCGATGACCGTCACGGTGGGAGCGGTGAGGTCGGGGAAGACGTCCACGGGCATCCGGATCGCGACGACGCTCCCCCAGGCGAGGAGGATCCCCGCCGCGAGGAGGACGACGAGCCGGTTGTGGAGCGACCAGCGGATGACGGCGTCGATCATCGTGGCGTCCCTAGTGGGCGTGGCCGTGCTGGGGGATGGCGCCCGAGGCCGCCGCGAGCCGCACCTGCCAGGCGCCGCGCGAGACGACCCGCTCGCCCGGCGCGACGCCGGCGAGCACCTGGACCCGGCCGCGATCGCGGATGCCGAGCCGGACCGGGCGGCGCTCGAACCGCTCGCCCGAGACCTCGACGTAGACGACCTGCTCGCTGCCGTCGTCCACGACCGCGCTCGCCGGGATCGCGAGCGATCTCTCGGGCGCCCCGGTGAGGACCCGGACCCGGGCGTACATCCCCACGCGCAGCTCGCGTTCGGGGTTGGGGAGCTCGAAGACGAGCGGGGCGGTCCGCGTCTGCGGGTCGATGACGCCCCCGAACCCGATCAGGCGGCCGCCCCGCTCGGGCGCGATCTCGAACGGGCGGTCGAAGCCCTCCACCTCGAACCAGGCGCCGGTGGGCTTGCCGATCCGGCCGAGGTCGGCCTCGGGGACCCGAACCTCGAGCCAGAGGCGGTCGAGGTCCACCACGTGGAACAGCTCGTGCCCCTCCTCGACGAACGTACCGGGCGTCGCGCCGACGGACGCGAGCGCCCCCGCCACGGTCGAGCGGAGGAGGATCCGGCCCCCGGCTCCGTCCCCGCCCTCGAAGCGGGCCTTGCGCGCCTCGGCGGCCGCGGCACGCGCCTCGCCCTCCTCGTTCTCGATGCGCCAGGTCGCCGCGCCG